>JBMNGW010000012.1:0-71591 GCA_050950025.1 Sphaerochaetaceae bacterium
TTTAGGACTGCCTTTTAATATGTCGTTACTTCTGTATGGACCGCCTGGTTGTGGTAAGACTAGTCTCGCCAGTTTTATTGCGAACAAATTAGATTTACCGCTTGTTACAGCACGCTTAGACACATTGATTTCTTCGTTACTTGGAACTACGGCTAAAAATTTGCGCCGAATATTTGATTATGCACAAAGGCAGCCGTGTGTATTATTCCTTGACGAATTCGATGCAATTGCCAAAGCACGAAATGATCAACATGAAATGGGAGAGCTTAAGCGTGTAGTAAATAGCTTATTACAAAACATGGATACGTACTGCAAAAATGGGATATTAGTTGCTGCAACGAATCGTCAAGAATTACTTGATGATGCAATCTGGAGAAGATTCCAAACTATAATAGAAGTTCCGAAGCCACAAAAAGATGAAATTATTCTTTTACTACACAAGGCCTCTTCTGCGTTAGATTTAACTGGAATCAAAAGAAAGTATTTTGATGTACTTATTCACCAACTTAATGGGTTTTCCTATTCCGACATTCAAAATCTGGTGCAAAATGTTGTAAAGCAAAAAATTATTAAAAATGAATCGACTGCATCGGTATTTGATTTCTTACATGAAGTAGTCGTTTTTAAGCATCATGGAAACATCGAACAAAAGAGCGTGATTCGATATTTATTGGACTGTGGCCTTCCGCAACAAGCAATCGCAGATTATTTTAATATATCTGTTCGTCAGGTGAGAAATTGCCTTCAAAAAAAGGATTGAATAAAAATGGCAAAAAACTATTTACCAATACAATTTTTTGAAAAAAGGAAAGATTATGACGACCGCCTAACAGAAGGTGGAGGAGATTCAAGGCCTCCTAAGTGGGTTTTATCAGGAGAAGCATTAACTGCTCGTTCTTCACAATTAGTTCAAGGGGTTGAATCTATTAGAAATGCTTTCATTAAACGTAAAAAAGCAGAATTTAAATTGCCTCTAGTCGTATGTACGATACTAGAAGAAAACGCTATTGCTAAAAGCCACAGAAGCGATGTGGCTTCTCTATATACAACCAGAAATCAAAACAGAATTCATCACAACAACATTCTGGGATTCTCTAAAGATCGATGTTTGCTATCAGTAGTGACTGATGACGATGTTTTTAATACCATCAATCAGGCTGTGACCAATGAAGAGGCAAATGCTAAAATGATTTCTTCAATCACAAGTATAGAGCCTTTTTATCCTTTTGTAGCAGGATATGATGAAACTATTAAATATTATAAAGTGCGATTGGTTAATTATAATAATGAAGATTTAAATATTGTTTCAAAAAATTTATTTGAACTACAGTGTAAAAATAATGGAATAGAAATTGCTCACAAGACAAAGTATGCTAGTGTCCAGTAGTGTTCGCAATTTTCAGGCCAGTCATAAGAGCTTCCACCAGTTAAGCCACCCTATTTAATATAATCTGCTTCTGTTCTGTTAAAACTTGGACACTGATATAAGCCCTCCCTGTTTGCCATTCTTCATCTACTTCAATGAGTAGTGAGCTCACTAATCGAACATATGAGTCAGAGTTGGGAAAGATTCCAACAACTCTGGTTCTTCTTCTAATCTCCCGATTCAGTCGTTCTAAAGTATTCGTAGAAGCAATCTTACGATGGTCAATCTTGGAAAATTGATAGAACTGCAGTGAATCGTCTAACCCTTCCTCTAGACACTTTATTGCCTTAGGAAACTTATTTTCATACTGATCCATAAAGGAGCGAGCATAGGCTCTGGCACTCTCTTCATCTGGGGCGAGCCAAATGTGTTTAAGAGCTGAAGCAAACTCTTCCTTATGATGATGGCCAACATAGGCAAGGATGTTGCGCATGAAGTGTACTTTGCAACGTTGCCAACAAGAACCTACAAACTCTTTGGCAATTGCATTCTTAAGTCCCTGGTGGGCATCTGAGACAACAAGCCACACTCGCTCTAATCCTCGCTCTTTAAGGCTTTTAAACAGTATTTGATACGTCTCTTCAGATTCGTTATACATTGGCTCTACAGCGAGGATTTGAGCCGTTCCCTGCATTGTAATGCCTTTAACGACCATTACAGCCATACTTTGAACTCGACCGTTCTCTCGAATCTTCTCATACAGAGCATCTACCCAAAGTACAGCGTACTCTTCTTCAAGATCACGATCTCTAAGCTCGCTAACACGCTCATCGAGCTCCTTAGTCATCTGTGATACTTGGCTTGCTGATAAACTTTCTATGCCTAATGCCTTGGCCAAACGCTCTACTTTGCGTGTTGAAACACCGTTCAAGTAAGCTTCACAGACTACAGAGATAAGAGCACGTTCACTTCTTTGGTGCTCTTTGACAAACGAGGGTACATAGCCCCCTCTACGCAGCTTGGGCACCTCTAAATTAATGGTACCCAAGCGTGTGTCAAAACGCCGTGGACGTGTTCCACTGAGATAGGTAGATCGGTCAGTACTGTGCTCGCCCTTTTGGGCTCCTACTTTGTTTGCCACTTCATATTCCATAATCATCTGCAAAAACAGGTGTATAATTGATCGTAACGGATCACTGCTATCATTCAACAGTAGTTTTTCCAGTAATTCTTTGATAGTATGAGAGTCGGTCATGAGTTGTTTGTCCTCCTAGTCTTTTTCGTTATTAGCTAGTATGGATGCTCTCATGACCTTTTTCAATCTACCTGCAAATTGCGAACTTTATTATACGCTACCAAATCTTCTTTTAGACAGTTGTTATAGTTCAATGACAAAAAGTGTCAATTATAAAACCGGATTTGAAAGAGAGTGTATGCTTGTTAAATATGGAAAAAAATTTCACCCGGTAAAAAAATACGCCGTTGATTTATCTGATATGAGGTCATCCAACAAAAAGCGCTACCTTACAAGTAATCGGCGATGGTATTTGAAAATTGAAGGTCTATATCGAGACTTTATTGAGCAGCATGCTAAAGAACATGATTATCGATTATCTCAAGAATATTGTTTGTTACTTACACTTCGTGATCCAAATGGGTTAGTGCCAGTTTATGATGAAGTCCTTCAACAATTAGAATACAAAAACTTTATCCATCACAGCATTAATTTGAGAAACATCATAACCGTCAAAGAGAGTTTGTGATAATGATACTATATGTAAAGAAAACAGTAGTTTAACGATATTTTATTTTACCATCAGTGGTCTGAGAGATTTCCAAAAAACCTGTCAAAAGTTTGCTTGAGGGCCATCTTTCAGTAAAAGTTGAGGACTTCTCCATTCAACATTGCATCTTAGTGAATATGAAATACTACCAATAGATTCACTTCCCTCAGGTTTCGTTCATGGTATTTACAGTGTTATTGGAGTTGCTTCAAAGGTATCTCATTCATCCCTGTTTTGTCTATTAGATACGAAGGTAGTGTAATGCCATGGTATCATAATGAGAATCATTCTTATTTGTCTTAATCGACCCATATTCCCCATCCCACATAGGGGCGCAGGGCAAACATGCCGTAGTAAGGGTCATTGGACCAACCAAAGTAGTTGTTACTCGATACCCATAACGAGAGATTGTATTCGGCAGTGACTCCCACATCTAAAAAGCCGAAGGGGGAGAAGAGAGTAAGGATGCCTGCTACTGCTCCAATGCCAAAAAGATATTCTACCTGTTGGCGAGTTTCCAATTGAATGGAAATGAACTGGTTTGTGGATCCCACTCCCAGATACATCATTCCCAAACTCCCCAAGCTCACCATAAAAGTGGGAGCAAACGTTAAGGTGAATTGACCGCGAAAATGGGCGCCACTAAGATCATATACAGAGGCTCCAATTTTTTCTTGCATTGGAAATAAAAAGGAGAAGTGCGTTAAATAGCCAATCCCCTCTGAGGGAGAAAAATCAAAGAGGCGAATGTAGGCCCCCGCTGCAGTAAGGGTGCGTGTTTGTAACAAGCCTCCTATATCTAAGGAAAACTCGGCTGAACTGTATTCACCACCTAGCGAGACCCAAGAAAATGCCCCTACAGTTGCCATACATCCCACTAGTAGCACAACAAGTACGACCTTTTTTTTGACCATGGCTAAGCTCCTTGTTAGCAAAAGGTAGCAAAAGAAAAAGTCAAAGAAAAGCAATATATGAATATATGATGAAATATTGGCAAAACTATTGCCTTTGTTTTATTTCTTACCGATATTTTTTGGCAAAGGCCTAAAGGAGGACGCAATGAAAAAGAAAGTCTTAATAGTCCTTATCATAGCGACCGCAGCTTTATATTCTGGCTGTGCATCTTCAGCTCAAGGGCCGACCGCCCTTTCTTTGCCAACAAGTGAAGCTCACCTGCTAACAACCCCACCTGAAGAAACCGCTTTCGTTAGCCAGCCGCTGGGATGGGAGGAAAAACGGCAATTATATCAATCGGAAGTGGTTCCCTATGGTGATGTAATTCTCATTTCCAACCAAACAGGTGCGGCTATCTCATTTGTTGATTTGTTTAGCAGCTTTATGTATGAATCCTCTGATACACAAGAAAATTATGTGAACAACCAAGAGTTTTGGGATGGCCAAGAGTTAAGAATTCATCTTTCAGATCACCCGCTTTTACAGCAGGCTCTGCTAGAAAAGCAGGAGCAACAAATAGTACTTAACGCCACCGATGTGTTTGGTAACTCCTATTTCAAACTTTGGAATCCTGCAAGCGAAAGTTGGAAAATCACCATCTCTTACACCGATATGGAGAGCAGTTACGAGGCTACAACCCTTCAAGCCGAAGAAGGAACACTCCTCATTGCCAATGTCTCAGGCTTTTCGTTTGTAGAAATCTCCCTGTTTCCTAATACCAACATGCAAGAGGGCATTCCTATTCCCCTAGTCTCAGAGTTGCACTCAGGGCACAGTCTTCGCGTCCCTTTGGCCTTAATTGATGAGCAATCTAGCGAATACTATATCCGAGCCACTGATAATGAGGGCGATTATTTTACTGAGATCTGGCACCCAGAATATGATGTGCCTTTAATAATCTTTACGTTGGATTCCTATTACTGGTCAGTTGCCAATCTACCGCCGAAAGAAGGAGAGCTGAAACTGTTTGTTAAAAACGAAAGTGATTCTCCCATCTTTTATCTTTACTTGGTGAGCCAACAACAACTTGCAGAAGGGGACTATGGGTATGATTTATTAGGATCTTCAGTATTAGAATCAGATAAAGGATTATGGTTTGATCCTCTAAATCTAGGGACGTTGGACGATTATTTTTACAGCGGCAGTGATGAAGATTTAATTTTGGTAGTCGAAAATTGGGATGATGAAGAATTTTATATTCTGTGGAACCCCTATTATGATGAGTGGGAAATAACGTTAATAAATGACGAACAAGGGGAACCGCAGTTAGAGACATCGGCTCCCAAAGAGATTTCAGTTAATTTTATGACGAACCTTCAGGAAGGCTATATGACCAATTGAACCTTAGTAAGAGCTTTTGTTACACTGGAGCCTATGGTAAATCCCCTTCCCAGTAAACAAGCTCAATCCTATGCTCTGCAACTGATGGAATCGTTTGATCGAAGCGGCTTTTTGGATGAAGAACAGACACTGGAGCTTAAGCATCTGTTTGGGCATTCAGGTGGGCAAATGTTCGGAGTTTTGGTGTGCCATACCCGCAAGGGCAATGAAGTCGTTTTAAAAGCCTTCAGTGGCCAGTTTTTAGGGAAATGGGAAGTCCCGGGATGGGTGGGACCTGCTTTTGACACCAAAGCCTTTGAGAAAATCAATAATGAACATCTAGGTCAAAGTGCTTTGGTAAATAGTGAAGAAGAACAACGCAAGCTCTCTACTACTACACATGCCGCTTTAACTGCATTGTATGCCTTTACTACCATTGATGGGCAAACCCTCAAAGTGGATCAAATCCCCAACTCAGAGAGCTGGCCCTCTGGAACCGGTGATTGTTGTGCACCAAAACTCTTGCACGCTGCGTTTAAGCAGGACCTTATACCGGTGGGCTTAGCTGAGTTCTACTACGGAGTTTCAAATTCACATACACACAAAGAGTTCTATCCTCCCTGCGAAAATCGCTGTTCTTTGATTTTGCCCCACCTATTGCAACTACATATTCTCTATGTGGATGATGACATTGTTGTAGTTAATAAACCGGGAGGGCTTTTATCGGTTCCGGGCAAAGGAGCCGATAAACAAGATTGCATTGTCAACCGCGTTAAACTTCTTTATCCCAACAGTATTGCCCAGCCCGCTGTTCATCGACTTGATATGGATACTTCGGGTCTGATGGTATTGGCCTTTACCAAAGAGGCCCATCGCAATCTATCTATTCAGTTTATCAAGCAACAGGTCAAAAAACGGTATGAAGCTTTAGTTGAAGGGATCATCAAAGAAGAGCAGGGGAGAATAGAGTTGGCATTTCGGTACGACCCGCTTACTAAACCGCGACAAATCTACGATCCGGTTAACGGCAGTTGGGGAACCACAATCTGGAAAAGAATCAGGGTGGAGAGCTTTGGCCCCGAGAAGCGGAATGTAAGTCGCTTGGCTCTTGTGCCCATAACAGGGCGTACCCATCAGCTGCGCCTACACACCAGCTCGACCCAAGGATTGGCCCACCCCATTGTCGGGGACAATCTCTATGGCAACGGCCATACAGCATCACGGATGATGCTGCATGCCTGCGAATTAGTTTTTAGTCATCCTAAAAGCAAAAAGAAACTGATTATGAGATCTGAGGTTCCGTTTTGACCCCTCTCTCTCCTTTTTTGGGCAGCTTAATGGAAGCGGCAAAGATTGAGTTGATAATGCCTAAGATGGCTGAAAGGGTGAACAGGACCTCAATGCCGGTAATTTTCCAAATCCAGCCGCCAAGCAGAGCAATTAAGACACTGATGAGGTGGTTAACTGAAATACCGGTAGTCAAAGTAGCGGTCACCTCTTCTTGATTGGTTGCAATGTCTTGTACATAAACAGAACTGGCAATGGCACACAAACTAATAATTGAATCCAACACATAGTTAACGCACACCACATAAAAAGCGATGTGGGCAGGAAAGAGGCGGTGGCTAAAGCCATAGAAAAAACAGACAATGACTAAAGCCAAAGTATCGGTGACCATGACAAACTTATAACCGGCATAATCAATTAACCGCCCAATAAGGGGAGAGAAAATCATACCAAAAATAGCCGAAATAGCTAAAAGGAGGGCAATCACCGAAGCATTGGCTCCGTAGTGGAGGATCAGTACATAGGGGGCAAAGGTCATAAAGACCTGCTTGCGTGCTCCGTAAAAGACCTCTAAGCCATAATACTTCCCATATTTAC
The DNA here is from genome assembly GCA_050950025.1 of Sphaerochaetaceae bacterium. Lineage (GTDB taxonomy): Bacteria > Spirochaetota > Spirochaetia > Sphaerochaetales > Sphaerochaetaceae > JBMNGW01. The sequence goes on from JBMNGW010000012.1 coordinate 7,309, forward strand.
GGGCAAAAAAGAGGCGTTGGCGTTTGACTGTGGTGCCATGGTCCACCATTGCCAATGACACTAACGTGGCTCCCAGCAAAAGCACTGCCGATAAAAAGAAAATGATTTTAAAACTTGCCAATGAGTTTTTTGCCAAACCAAAGCGGGGGAAAAGGAGAAACAGCACCGTTACCAATAAATACCCGGCAATATTGCCCGCATTATTCATGGCCGAAGTGACTCCCAATGAGGAACCCCCTTTGCCAGTTTTAGCAAAATGGAGTGAAATCGTATTTTTTACCGGCATCACCATATGCTCGCCAAGGCTATAAACCACCATAAAAAGGACCACAACAACTTTACCGGTGCTAAACAGCACAAGCCCCAAAGCTCCTGCCAAAGTGATGGCTGTACCGACTTTGAACACTTTTGTCTCGCTGAAGCGGTAAAGGGTGGCTAAAATGAAAATAAGCAAAAGTCCCGGTAATTCACGGAAAAACTCGACAATACCCCGCTCAAATTCGTTGATATGGACCAGTTCAGCCAAATAGTTGTCCTGCACACCCTTGTAAAGGCCGTAGGAGATCCCTGTCAAAAGAACCACCATCAAAAAACGGACGACCTTTGACGAATCGTGGTAGATAGCACGCGTCTTAGTATTCATGTGTGTAATAACTCCACTTATGCAAACAGAATGGTCCTACTATGGGGCCTAATGCCACCACTGTCAATCACTCCCTCTTTTGTAAACGAAAATCGCCGAGGACTTGGTAATGCACATGGGCCACCTTATTCTCTTTTGTATGCCACACACAATTGTAGTGGACCAACCGCCAATCGTCATTTTTTATACTCATATAAGAGGGCTTTTCGCCTTCTGTAGTGCCTATGTAAATCCCTTCATGTCGGCCGATGAGAGAACTTGGTCCCAACGAATCAGCACAGCGGTGGTACACCTCTAAATAGTTTGGATCACTGCTAGATAAATAATAGGCTCCATTGTAGGTGAGCAGAGTATCAAAAAGAACAAAAGAGGGCATTAAAGGGATATCCAACTGCTTTATATTCACCGGTTCACGTGGTGTGCCCAAGATAATCAGAGGTGGGAGAGCCAAGGGTAACGGATTGCCGGTTATACGAAATAAAGCGGTGTGCATTTGTCGAACTAACTTTGTGGCATTGAAGCTGAGCGTTAAAGCCAGCAGCTGTTGGGAGTGCTCCATAATCTCATCCTAAGCCAGTGCAAAGAGATTTTCAACACCATCGGGGCCTCAGCTATTTACACAATAATCGTATTCTGCTATGTTTTGTTCTGTTGTGAGCTGAAAGAAGCTCTTTTTGATGCGAATGCTTAGGATAAGGTGGATATAGAGATGGCTCGTAGATGTGATATCTGTGGAAAAGGAACCGTAAGCGGAAACATTGTTCCCCGCAAAGGACAAGCCAAAAAGAAAGGCGGAGTAGGTCAACATATCGGCGTGACCAAAAAGCGCGTATTCAAACCCAACATTGTCTCAGTTAAAACACTCACAGAAGGGACTACACGCACAATCAAAGTCTGCACACGGTGCTTACGCAGCGGCAGGGTTCAGAAGGTGGTCTAAGTACCCCTTCAATACACTGGTACATCCAGATAACGGGCCCGCAAGGGCCTTTTTTTTATATCAACAGCAAAAGAGGTAGCATGTGAATAACAGAGAAGTACACGCAATTGACGGAGCAATGGTTGTTGCTTTACAGGGACCTGAGAAATTACTTCAAATCCACTCCCAAGTGGCTCCGAAGTCTTTAATCTTTGTGGTTTCGCCGGTAAGCAAAAAAGAACTCGATTTTTCTGCAGTTCTTGTGGCTGCCCAAAACCACGATCCCAAACTGTGGAGCTTAGTAGAACAGCTGCGAGAAAGCTGGAGTGAGGCAGTGGCCTCCGATGCCGTTGGTGCCCAGGTTCAGGATGAAGTCTTACAAACAGTTGAGCAGGGCTTCACCGAAATTGAGAATTTGTTGATGTCGATTCGACTTACGCAAGAAATCTCGGCAGGAGCCAGAAAATATGTTGATATCATCACCAGTCAGTGGGCTGCTCTTATCTTACACCTAGCTTTGCAAAGTAGCGGAGTATCCAGTCGTCTGCTTGCCATCAAGGACGTGGTAAACGACCAAAATTTTGCTTTGGCAGCAGAGGAAGTGGTGGTAGTGTGCGGGGAGTTGGAGCAAAGCGCATCCAGCCCCGATGACCGGGATGCAGAATACTCAGCCTCTTTGATTGCCCAAAAAATAAAAGCCGATGTACTTACGTTTTGGAATGCCGAGTCCCTACTGACCACCAGCGACAGCAAAGATGTCCCCAGTGCATCGGTGATTGAGTGCCTCACCTATGCCGAAGCTACCGAGCTCTCTTTCTTTGGCTCTTCTTTGATTAAATCGCATCATATGGTATTGGCTATGGCCCATAAAATCCCTTTGCGCTTGCGCTCTTTTGCCACCATTGAGCACCCCGGAACTCTGATAAATGCCGACTCGTGCTCTTCAAAGGATCAAAAGATTGTCAAAGGGTTCTCAGTCATTCGCGATGTTGCTTTAATTAATGTGGAAGGGGCAGGAATGATTGGAGTGCCCGGAATTGCCCGCCGCTTATTTGCAGCTATGCATGATGCCAATATTTCAGTCATCCTCATTTCCCAAGCCTCCAGTGAATACTCGATTTGTTTTGCTGTTCCGGCTGCTGAGGCCTCATTGGCTAAAGAAGTGGCTCAAAGTACTTTTGCCCAAGAGATGAGCGATCATCGCATTCATAATATTGAAATTGAGAACAGCTGTGCTATTTTGGCTGCCGTGGGACAACGGATGAGTGGAGTCCCGGGCATTTCCGGTACCTTCTTTGGAGCTTTAGGCAAAGCTAGGGTCAATGTACGGGCCATCGCCCAAGGCTCCAGTGAACGCAATATCAGTGCCGTGATAAAAGAAGAAGATGCCAAACGGGCCTTACGGGCACTGCATTCCAGCTTCTTCCTTTCCAACCAGACCCTAAGTGTCGGCTTATTTGGCCCGGGGAACATTGGGGAACGTTGTTAGCCCAAATCGCCTCTGAAGCTAAAAGACTTAACGATGAGTTTGGTGTCGATATTCGTATCAGAGCCATTGCCAATTCCAAAAAGATGCTTCTTGATGAGCAGGGAATTGATTTAGCGAACTGGAAAAAACAGTTGGATAAGAAAGGAATTGATTTGGATGTAGCTAAAATGGCTAAACATGTCAGTGCCACTTACTTCCCCCACGCTGTGTTAATTGACTGCACCTCCAGCAGTGACTTACCGCCTAATTATGTGGATTGGATTGAACGGGGTATTCATATTATTACCCCCAATAAAAAAGCGGGCTCGGCTCCCTATCCTGAATACAAGAAGTTGATGGAGGCCTCCCGCAGCCATAAAAAACACTTCCTTTATGAAACAACGGTGGGAGCAGGGTTGCCCTTAATTGGTACCTTAAAAGATTTGATGCAAACCGGCGATCGCTTTCGCAGCATTGAAGGGATTGTCTCAGGAACTTTGGCCTACCTCTTTTGGCGCTATGATGGCAGTGTCCCCTTTAGTACGTTAGTTAAAGAGGCCAAAGAAGCAGGGTACACCGAACCCGATCCGCGTGATGATTTATCGGGAATGGATGTTGCCCGTAAGACTGTTATTTTAGCGCGAGAAATTGGTCATCAAGTTGAGCTAGAGGATATTGAAGTTGCCAGTTTAGTTCCCAAGGAATTATCTGAGGTGCCCTTAGATCAGTTCATGCAAAATATGCACCTTATGGACGAACCGCTTTTACAGTTGTATAAACAAGCAGAAGCTGAAGGCAAACGACTTCGTTATGTCGGTCAAGTCGATCCGCAAGGGGTATGCACAGTCCGATTGGCAGCCTATGAAGCGACGCACCCCTTTGCTCAGTCAACAGGCACCGATAACGTGGTAGCTTTTACCACTGAGCGGTATCACACCCAGCCGCTGGTCATCCAAGGACCGGGAGCAGGGCCTGAAGTAACTGCTGCTGGAGTGTTTGCAGATTTGCTTCGATTAAGTTCGTATGTGGGAGCAGCACTGTAGGAGGCGATGATGAAATTTATCAGCACGCGGGGTAAAAGCCCTCAATTAAGTGCCAGTGAGGCGATGTTACAAGGGTTGGCCACTGATGGGGGCTTATATGTCCCCACCCACTTTCCTCAGATGAACCTCAGGCATCTTGCCAGCTGTGGCAGTTATGCTGAGTTGGCCTATGAGGTGCTCGCCCCTTTTTTTGTTGGGGATGAATTGGAAAGTGAACTAGCTGAAATATGTACTGAGGCCTTTAACTTTCCTTTGCCCTTACACTGGCATACCCCCCACAAGGGGGTCCTGGAGCTTTTTTGGGGTCCCACGGCTGCTTTTAAAGATTTTGGAGCCCGTTTTTTGGCCTCCTCTATGGAGCGCCTGCTCAAAAAACGAAATCAGGATTTGACCATTTTAGTGGCCACTAGCGGTGATACCGGAGGAGCAGTTGCTTCAGCGTTTTACCACAAAGAACATCTGAAAGTTAAAGTCCTTTTCCCCCAAGGAAGAGTCTCAGCTCGTCAGCAACAACAGCTGACATGCTGGGCAGACAATGTTGAATCCTTTGCCGTTAAAGGTGTTTTTGATGATTGCCAGACAATGGTTAAACAGGCTTTTATGGACACTGAACTGCAAAAAAAGGTGGCCTTATCCTCAGCCAACAGTATCAATTTGGGCCGCCTTTTACCCCAGATGGTTTATCCTTTCTTTGCCGCTTTGGAAAGTGTGCGTTTACACCAAGCAGAACCGACACTCATTATTCCCAGCGGCAATGTGGGTAACAGCTGCGGCTCTTTTTGGGCCAAAGAGTGTGGGGCTCCCATAGCCAATATCGTTTTGGCACTTAACAACAATACAACCGTAGCCGATTATATTGCCAGCGGAGTGTATGAAAAACGACCCAGTGTTGCCACATTAGCTAATGCCATGGATGTTGGAGACCCCAGTAACATGGAGCGTCTTAGACATTTGTACAACAACCACCAAAGCTTTATTAACGAGGTCCAAGCCTATAGTGTAAGTGATCAGAAGATTATCGAAACCATCCAAGAGATTTATAACACCTACTCCTATATCGTGTGCCCTCATACAGCCACAGGAGAATACGTTCGCTCTTTGGTACAAAGCAACACCCCAACAATAGTCTATGCCACCGCCCATCCGGCCAAATTCGACACAATTGTTGAGCCGGCAATTGGCACAACAGTCGAAGTGCCGCCTCAGTTAGCCTCTTTGCTTGCCTCACCCAGTGTGTTTAAGGAAATTGAGGCCGATTACCGCCTCCTCTTTTAATTGAGGGAATTGACCTAAGCCGGTAAAAGAGGTATGCTCCTTATATACCCCCCCCCACTGGGGAGGGGGAGTTAGGAGATGGTATGAAAAAAGAGTATCATATAAGTGGCATGACCTGCTCCGCCTGCGCATTACATGTGGAAAAAGGGGTCAAAGCAGTCGAAGGGCTGGCTAATATCCAAGTGAATTTGTTAACGAACACACTCAGTGTTGAAGTCCCCTCCGATAATCAAGAAATAGATCAGTCCATTATTAAGGCAGTGGAAAACTCAGGCTATGGGGCAGTTGCCAAAGGCCAACACGCCTCTCAAACGGTGCAAAAAGAGTCCTTTGGTGACCAAGAGTTGGCTTCTATGAAAAAGCGACTGATTATTTCGTTTGCCTTTTCCATTCCTTTAATGTATTTGGCGATGGGCCATATGTTCAACTGGCCGCTGCCGCCTTGGTTTCATAGTCCCCAATTAGCCATGAACTTTGCCTTTACTCAGTTTTTATTGGCTATTCCGGTCTTTATTGCCAACAGCCGTTATTTTAAAAGCGGCTTTACTGCTTTGGGTAAGCGCTCACCTACCATGGACTCGCTTATCGCCTTAGGCTCTTCGGCTGCTTTAGTATATGGAGTGTATGCCATTTACCGGATCGGCATTGGGCTGGGAGTAGGGGATGCACAGACGGTTAACCGTTTTTCCATGGATCTCTATTTTGAATCGGCAGTGATGATTCTCTCACTGGTTCTTTTAGGCAAGTATTTGGAAGCCAAAGCCAAAGGGCGCACCAGTGACGCCATAGGCAAACTTATCGATCTATCGCCCTCTGTGGCAACAGTCATCCGAGATGATAAAGAAATAGAGATACCGGTAGAACAGGTGGTAGTAGGCGATTTGGTGGTTGTCAAACCGGGAGGACGATTTGCCGTTGACGGCACCGTTGTTTCAGGCTCATCGGCTGTTGACGAATCGGCTTTAAGCGGAGAGTCGCTGCCTGTTGATAAAGCAGAAGGCGATACGGTATTCAGTGCCTCCATCAATACCACCGGCAGGCTTGTGTACCGAGCCGATAAAGTCGGCAATGATACCACCTTGGCCAAAATTATTGCGTTGGTGGAAGAAGCCAGTGCCTCCAAAGCACCCATTTCCAAACTAGCCGATCGCATCAGCGGTGTTTTTGTCCCCATTGTGATAGCCATAGCCTTATTGACCACTTTTGTTTGGTTGGTTTTAGGTTTTCCCATAGAATCGGCTTTGGCCTTTGGGATTGCCGTGTTGGTAATCAGCTGTCCTTGTGCATTGGGCTTGGCAACCCCAACAGCCATCATGGTGGCAACTGGCAAAGGAGCCGAACACGGCATTCTTATTCGTACTGCCGAAGCTCTTGAAACTGCTCAAAGTGTCGATACGGTTGTCCTTGATAAAACAGGAACTATCACCGAGGGGAGACCACAAGTGACCGATATCATCACCGCCGAAGGTGTTGATCAAAAAAAGCTATTGTTTTATGCAGGAACAGTGGAAGCTGGCAGCGAACACCCCCTTTCGATAGCTGTGATGGAGAAAGTAGACCAAGAGGGGATAAAAATCGGCGAGCTGGATGAATTTTCCTCAACTCCGGGCAAAGGGATTAGTGCCATCACTGAAGGCCAAGAGATTTTGGGCGGCAACAGACAATTTCTGGTAGAAAAAGAGATTGATATAAGTTCCTTACTTCAAAAAGCCGATGAGCTATCAACACAGGGTAAAACACCGCTTTTCTTTAGTTTGGATAAAAAACTCCTAGGTCTTATTGCAGTAGCCGATGTGGTTAAGCCCAGCAGTATTGAAGCTATAAAGCAAATGCAGAAAATGAATCTGGATGTAGTCATGCTCACCGGTGATAATGAAAAAACGGCCCAAGCAATTGCCAAAACAGTGGGTATTACCCACCTCTATGCTTCGGTTTTACCCGATGGTAAAGAGCAGGTAATTCAAGATTTGCAACAACAGGGGGGTAAAGTTGCCATGGTAGGCGATGGAATTAACGATGCCCCTGCTTTGGTTAGAAGCGATGTGGGGATGGCTATTGGAGCAGGAACAGACATTGCCATTGAATCAGCCGATATTATTCTGATGCACAGTGATTTGCGTGATGTGAGTACTGCTATTGCCTTAAGCAAAGCAACGCTGCGAAATATTAAGCAAAACCTCTTTTGGGCCCTCTTTTACAATGTGCTGGGGATTCCCTTAGCTGCCGGTCTCTTTTTCCCCCTCTTTGGCTGGCGCCTCAGTCCGATGTTTGCCGCCGCAGCTATGAGTGCCAGCAGTATCTTTGTTGTAACCAATGCATTAAGGCTGAAACGGTTTGGTTCAAAAAAAATAAAAGGCGAGCGCCAAGGAGAACAAAAAATGAAAAAAATCATAGCAATTGAAGGGATGAGCTGCATGCACTGTGTTAACCACGTCCAAAAAGCCTTAAATGCTATTCCGCAGGTAGAGGCTTCTGTCGATTTGGCCACTAACAGTGCCACTGTCACTTTAGCTCACCCCGTCAGTGACGAAGTTCTTAAAAATGCCGTCACAGAAGCTGGGTACACAGCTCTCTCTATCCAAGAGGCTTAGAATGAAAGCCGATCATGGGAAAGTCTCCCAGCTGCTCAAAACTGCCCGCGGGCAGCTGGATGGACTGTTAAAAATGGTAGAGGATGACCGTTACTGTATCGATATCTCCAACCAATTGCTGGCCACCGAAGCCCTACTTAAAAAAACCAACAAGATGGTTTTGGAAGCTCATATGCACAGCTGCGTAGTTGAATCGTTTGCTTCTGAGACCGATATAGAGGAAAAAGTCGCCGAAATATTGAAAGTGGTCGACAAACTGATTAGATAAGCGAATCGATACACCGAGCTCTTTGATTGCGTATGCGTAATTTCAAAGCTGAGTTATGTCCAAAAATGGCATCCATCCCCTGTTGGTATCTCTTACTTTCAGCAAGGGGAACAAAAGCTTGAATAGTGCCGGCAAACCCCCCACCGTGGACTCGAGATACACCACTGGGGCCGAGCAATTCTTCGCTGGCAGCTAAGGCCAGTGCTAAGCTTTGTTCTTTTGAAAAGGCAGTAACATTTTGTAAAAAGCGGAACGAACTTAATCCCGATTGCTTTACCAAAGCTAAAAAAGAGGTCACATCGGCCTTCGCTAAAGCTTCGCTCATTTGCATAACTCGTCTATTTTCACTGAGGTAGTGGTATGCGCGTAACACCGCACGATCGTTGAATAGAGAAGAACGGATCTCTTTAAGATGGGCCATAAAGTGTTCCATAGAGAGAGAGCGGAGGTTTTCTTGTTTAAAATAGGAGGCTACTAAAGCCATCTCTTGGACAATAGCTGCATATTCGTCAGTTAAATCGGCATGATCGGAGTGAGAATTGACCACAAACAGATCATAGCCGCTTTGGGCAAAATCAATATCAATAGGTGTAATAAGCGGCTCTAAAGGTGAGGCAAAGTCGATAGCTATTAATCCTCCGTGAGCACAAGCCAGTTGGTCCATCAGCCCACAAGGTTTACCAAAATAGGTGTTCTCTGCCTCTCTGGCAATTAAGGCCAGCTGTAAAGGGGTAAGGGTATCATCGTTATAAAACGTGCTAAGAATGGAGGCAATAAGCACTTCAATAGCGGCTGAGGAACTTAACCCCGATCCACTGAGAACGAAGGTGGAGGTAGCAGCCACAAAACCTCCCACATTCAATCCCCGCTTCACAAACCCATTGACAATGCCCCGAGCCAAAGCAGCGGTGGTTCCCTTCTCTTCTTCTTTGGGCTCCAGTTCGTTAATGTCGATGCGAACCGGATCAAAGCCTTCTGAGATTAGAAGTATCTGCTTATCATCTGTTGGTGCAGCAGCACCAATCGTATCAAGGTTGATAGCCGCTGCAATGACTAACCCGTTGTTATGATCGGTGTGATTACCCGCTATTTCAGTGCGACCGGGGGCACTGAAGAGGGCTATCTTCTTTTGGGTGCCAAATAATGTGGTAAATCGCTTAACAAGAGTCTCATATCGCTGTATTTGCTCGGTAAGATTAACATCATTTCCATAGAGGTTTTTCACCATTGCAGTAAATTGGGGGCTGTGAATCATGGCTTTCATTCCTCGAGAGTACAAGTGACTGCCAAGGAAGTCAACTCAGCAAAATAAGCAAAAAGGCGATGATCATTAGTGTTTTGCAAAAGGGGGAGAATATAGCCGCCTCTTTTTAAAAGGGAGAGTCACCTCTTTGATACATCCTAACAAAACCAAAGAGTGCAATGCTTCATTTACTTCTTTCTCTTGCCAACTTTGTAACACTCCGTACAGAGCATTTTTTTTATACAAAGGGGGGCAGTTGGGGCTGGCAGTTAACACCCCAGCAGCCTCTTGGCAACTAAAACGCAGTGGATACCGTTTGATTAACCTAAGTATTTGCTGTTGGCCATCGGCATCGGTAAAAACAGTTGCACTACATACATCACAGCCGCTGCAACTGCACTCATTCACTGCCAGTAGCGCAAGTAGTTGCTGGCGGCGACACAAAGTGTTTTGGGCAAATACTGCAGCCAAAGTAGCTTTAGGGTGCTTTGAAAACAGATAATCGGAGCGCTTCAAACAAACGATGGCATACGCTTGTTTGCCATCACGTCCAGCTCTTCCCGATTCTTGCAAATACGATTCAACATCATCACTAAGATCAAGATGAATCACTGTTCTAATATTCGGCTTATCGATTCCCAACCCGTAGGCACTGGTAGCCACTAAAACCGCTTTTTGAGCATGATAAAACCAGTTCTCTTTCTCTTTGCGAACAGAGGCCTCCAACCCCGCATGATAATAATCGACTTGGCAATCTAATTGCAGATTTTGCAAAAACTGAGCATAAGCCTCACACCTTTTTCGCGAGGAGCAAAAAAGTAAGGCCGGTAAAATGGCCACCTGTTTAATCAAATGCTCCAAATCATGCGTTTTACTTAGGCTTAAATGGGTGCGGTAGTGAATATTGGGCCGATCGGGATCACCTTTAATTACGTGTACTCCCTGCCCAGCAAAAAGGAGCTGCTTAATTTGGCCAATAATAGAAGGGCTGGCAGTGGCAGTAAAACAAAGTACCTGAAGGGGCTGAACGGCAGTTATAATATCATGCAAAGCTAAGAAACTGGGACGAAACGTGGTGCCCCATTGAACTAATGTGTGGACCTCATCGATAACAAACAAATCAATGGTAAGGCTTTTAAACAGCTCAAGCAGTGGTTTTTGAGAAAGGGTTTCGGGGTTGGTAATGACAAAAGTGGCTAGGCCGCTTCGTAGCTTGTCCTCTATTTCTTTTCTTTGGGCAGGGCTTTGCCCCCCTTTGAGCACCACTGCCGACAACCCAATTTTTTCAGCTCGTCGCAACTGATCGTTCATCAGCGATAACAGTGGATACACCACAACAGTGATCCCTTTAAGCAATAAAGCGGGAAGCATAAAACAGATGCTTTTACCGCTGCCGGTAGGTAGGATAACCAAAAGGTTCTCCACCTGTTTTTTCCAAGAGGCCTGTTCATATAACCCGGCTTGCTCGGCTATGTAGCGGATAACCAACTGCTGATACGGGTACAAGGCAGGCAAATTAAACCGCCTGGTAACCAAAGAGGCAATCAGGCGGTCGGTGGGATGTATTTGGTCGGCTTTCATACCCAATGAAGTCCGACTAAAGGGGGTATGCTTTAGCGATTCATTAAATCTGTGGCCACTTTTTCACTAAGCTCAGCAGCAACGGCAAACGTCTCACTAAGAGTGGGGTGGGGGTGGACCGACAAAAAGATATCGGAAGCCACAGCTCCCATTTCCAAAGCCAGAATTGCCTCTCCAATGAGCTCTCCTGCATGTCGGCCGGCAATACCTGCTCCCAAAAGCCGTTTGGTCTGAGGATCAAAGAGGACTTTACTTACCCCCTCGGCACTCATCGCTGTCAGAGCTCTACCACTAGCTTGCCAAGGGAAAGCAGCTTTGAGATACTCAATTCCCCTCTCTTTGGCCTCTTGCTCAGTTAAGCCAATCCAAGCCAATTCGGGATCGGTATAGGCAACTGAAGGGATAGATAATGGGGTAAAAGCAGAAGGCAACTTACAGGCCACTTCGGCAGCCACTTTACCTTGATGGCTGGCTCGGTGGGCAAGCATCGGATCGCCGGTGACATCCCCAATGGCCCAAATGTGCTCAACATTGGTTCTCAGTTTTTCATCGACAGTTATCCACCCTTTTTGGCCAACAGCAATAGAGGTGTTCTCAATGGCTATGGTATCACTATTGCCTTGGCGTCCAACTGCCACTAATACAACATCAGCTTCTACTGTTGTAAGGGGAGCTTTCCCCTCTAGATGGACAAGCAGATGCTCTTTAAGAGCCTCGACTTTGGTTACTTGGGTTGAAGTGTAGATGCCGGCGTACCGTTTTTTAATTTTTTTAAGCAGCGATTGTTTTAAATCGCGATCGGCAGGAGGAATAATGGAATCGGTCATTTCCACAATCGTAATTTCACTGCCCAACCCCTCATAAATTGCTGCCATCTCTAAGCCGATAATCCCCCCTCCAATAATCAGCAGCCGTTTGGGAATAGAAGGAACTAAGAGTGCTTCAGTGCTGCTCCAAATGCGAGCATCTTCGTAGGGGAGAAAGGGGAGGCGAACTGAGCGCGAGCCGACGGCAAGAATAAGATCGTTAAAAGTGAATTCACTTTCACCTGTTTCAGTTTCTACTTTCAGCGTTGTATTGTTTACAAAGGTTCCCACTCCTTGAATACGCTCTATTTTGCGCCCTTTGCACAGTTGATCTAATCCTGAGGTAAGGGTGGTGATTGTTGTCTCTTTATGAGCTCTGATTTTTTCAATATCTATGGTCGGCTCATCAAAGACAACCCCGGCCTCTTTGAGCTCCTTAGCTTCACCCATGGCTTGCACCACATGCAAAAGAGTTTTGGAGGGAATGCAGCCTCGATTAAGACAAACACCCCCCAGTACATCGGCTTTTTCAATCAGAGTAACTGAGCGACCCAAATCGGCAGCTCTGAAAGCGGCTGTATACCCGCCCACTCCGCCGCCTAAGACGACTAAATCTTTTTTTTCTGCCATTCTGTGCTCCTACAACAAGATCCTGCTCATCTGTGCCAACACAGAACTCAGGTAGGTAAGAAAGCGCACTCCCGTCGCTCCGTCAATAACTCGATGATCGTACGATAACGAAAGGGGAAGCATGTCTCGAGGAACAAAGCTCTCTTTATTCCATTGAGGCATTTTTGTCAGTTTTGACACTCCCAAAATAGCAACCTCAGGGGGATTGATTAAGGGGGTGAAAGCTGTTCCTCCGATACCGCCCAAACTTGAGATGCTAAATGAGGAGCCTGAAATATCGGCTGCCTTTAATTTACCTTCTCTAGCACGTGTGCTAACTGAAGCTAATTCAGCAGCAATTTCACTCACTGATTTAGTGTCGACCTGTTTGATTACCGGAACCACCAGCCCATCGGGAGTATCGACAGCCACACCAATGTTCCAATATTTTTTGACAATCAGTTGGTTAGCCGCCACATCAAAAGAGGCATTGAGCTCTGGGTACCGTTTTAGGGCATGGACGGTTGCTTTCATAATAAAGGGCAATAACGAGACTCTGATACCTAAGGCTTGCATCTCTTCTCTAATTGAGAGACGGAAAGCTTCCAAATCGGTAACATCGGCCGTATCGTATTGGGTTACTAAAGGAATTGTTTGCCAGCCCCGCTGTAAATGCGGTCCACTTATTTTTTGAATGCGGCTAAGCTCAACGTTCTCTATTTCACCGTAGACAGAGAAATCTTCCAGCTCAACAGCAGTAGCAGCTAAGGAAGGTCCTCCTGCTAAAGCTCGTTTAACCAGTTTTTGCACATCTTCTTTCAGAATACGTCCAGCCGGTCCGCTGCCTTCAACTAAAGCTAAGTCCACTCCCAACTCCCTAGCGTACTGGCGCAACGAGGGTGTGGCATGATACACAGCTCCCAGGCTCTGAGTTCCGGTTACTTCACTTTGGACTAGAGGGGGTTTTTCAATTGCCTTGGGAGGGGCTACCTCAATTACAGCTTCCTTTTGTATCTCTGGTTTTTCTAAAGGCGGCTGAGGAGGCTTTTCCTCTTTTTGGACTACATCAATGTCGGCTAAAAGGGTCCCCATGCTGGCCGTATCGCCTGCTTTAATATGGACAGCTGTGATGGTCCCCTCAAATGGGCTGGGAATATCGGTGACCGCTTTGGCACTTTCTAAGGCAATAATCGGATCATCAAGGGCAATGGTATCGCCTACTGAGACATAGACCTCAATAACGGCCACATCAGAAAACCCTCCTAAATCGGGAACAAGAATTTGTTTGTTTGCCATATCGTTCTCCTAATGGGCCAACGGGCTGGGGGCATTGGGATCGAGGTCGAATTTTTTAAGAGCTTCACTGACTCTTTTGGCATCAATGGTCCCTTCTTTGGCCAAAGCACTTAACGAGGCTAAAACTATTTGATACCGATCGACTTCAAAAAAGCGCCTTAACGCTTCGCGAGTGTCGCTTCTGCCATAACCGTCAGTTCCTAAAATGGTGACACTTGGTTGGGGAATGAGGCGGCGAATTTGCTCAGCATAGGCTCTGATATAATCGGTGCTGATAACCACAGGCCCTGCATAAGGAGTTAAAAGCTCAGTCAAATAGGGAATTTTCTCTTTTTTATCGGGATGAAGCAGATTATAACGCTGAGTTTCAATGCCATCTCGATGCAGTTGATTCACTCCCAAAATACTCCAGATATTGGCTTCGATGCCAAACTCTTCTTTTAAAAGGTGGGCAGCTGCAATTGATTCGCGTAAAATGGTGCCGCTTCCCATTAAATTGACCACCGGAGCTTTTGTTGAAGCTGCTTTTTTCACTAGGTAAGCCCCTTTGCGAATCCCCTCTTCAACTCCTTTGGGCATCTGTGGATGGGTGTAGTTTTCATTCATCAAAGTGATGTAGTAAAATATATCCTCATCTTCGGCAAACATCCGCTGTAAGCCGTCTTGAATAATAACTGCCAGCTCATAGGAGTAGGTAGGATCATACGCTAAGCAGGTGGGGTAGGTCGAAGCGAGCATCAGACCATGACCGTCTTCATGTTGCAATCCCTCTCCATTTAACGTTGTTCTGCCTGCCGTTCCTCCCATCAAAAATCCTTTGGTCCGCATATCACCGGCAGCCCAAGCAAAATCGCCTACTCGCTGAAAGCCAAACATCGAATAGAAGGTGTAAAAGGGGATCATCGTCAGATCATGGTTCGAATAGGAGGTGCCGGCTGCTATCCAAGAGGAGATGGCTCCCGCTTCGGTAATTCCCTCTTCCAGGATTTGACCGTCCTCTTCTTCGTGGTACCACATTAAGGATTTGCTGTCTTGCGGTTCATACAGCTGACCACTTGGGGCATAAATGCCCAGTTGCCTAAACAATCCCTCCATGCCAAACGTTCTGGCCTCATCAGGAACAATGGGAACTATACGCTTGCCAATCTCTTTGTCTTTCACCAATTTGGTAAGCAATCTCACATAGGCCATGGTGGTAGAAATTTCCCTATCATTGGAGGAGGATAACAAGTCGTTAAACTCTTCTAGGGGAGGAACATTGAGTTTTTCCCCTTCGGCTTGGCGATAGGGAACCGCTCCGCCCATAATGGTGCGCCGGCGAGCCAAAAACTCAGCTTCGGGGCTGTTGGGCTCTGGTTTAATAAAGGGCAAAGCCTCCAGTTGATCATCGGCAATAGGAATATGGAAGCGTTCTTTAAAGGCAATTAGGCCCTCTTTGTCCATCTCTTTTTGGTTATGAGTGCCCATGGAGGCTTCTCCGCTGCCCATTCCATACCCTTTGACTGTTTTAAAGAGAATAACTGTCGGTTCACCTGTGTGGTGGCTAGCAGCATGAAAAGCTTTGTAGATTTTTCTGGGGTCATGGCCGCCTCGGGTTAACTGCCACAGCTCTTGGTCAGTTTTATCGGCAACCAACTCCTTCAAATAGGGATCGTCTCCAAAGAGGTGCTCCCGTAAATAGGCAGGCCCACGGGATTGAATCGTTTGAAACTCACCGTCTACCATGGAATTGAGCTTGCTTAAAAGAATCCCTTTGGTATCACGTTCTAAAATGGAGTCCCACTCAGTTCCCCAAATGATTTTGATAACGTTCCATCCCGCTCCACGGAATTTTCCTTCCAGCTCTTGAATAATTTTACCGTTACCTCGTACCGGCCCATCAAGGCGTTGGAGGTTACAGTTCACCACGCAAATAAGGTTATCTAATTTTTCTCTGGATGCTAATGACAAAGCTCCCAATGACTCAGGCTCATCCGACTCCCCGTCTCCCATGAAAATCCAGACTTTGCGATCGCCGACCTCTTTAAGTCCGCGAGCTTGTAAGTATTTCATAAAGCGGGCTTGGTAAATGGCCATCATGGGCCCCAATCCCATTGAAACGGTAGGAAACTGCCAAAAATGGGGCATCAAGTAGGGGTGGGGATACGAAGAGAGTCCTTTGCCTCCCACTTCCCGGCGGAAGTTATTCAAATGCTCCTCATCCAACCTCCCTTCAACAAAGGCCCGAGCATACATGCCGGGGGCAGAGTGGCCTTGGAAAAAGACTAAATCACCGCCGCCAGGGGTATCGTGTCCTTTGAAAAACCAGTTAAACCCTGTCTCGTAAATAGCCGAGTAGCTGACAAAACTGGCAATATGGCCCCCAATGCCGTGATAATCGCGGTTGGCTTTGGCTACCATGGCCATCGCATTCCAACGGACAAAGGCACTGACATTTTTAGCCAAAAGCGAATCATCTTTGGGAATGACCGCCTCTTCATCCTGTATGATGGTATTGGTATAGGGGCTAATAACCCCGGGACTGGTTCTGACGCCTCTGTTACGGGCCGTGGTCGTCAGCTCATTTAACAGGTGGTCTGCCTTTTCGGCTCCTTCGTGTGTGATGACTCCTTCTAACGAATCAATCCAATCTGCGGTTTCGTTTGGATCGGGGTCATGATAAAAGTGTTGTTTGCTCATGCGTAATCTCCTCGTGCAAAGGCCTTGCCTCCTATTGCACAGTTATTGGAACAAGCACATCCCAATTCATCCTTCACTGATATATTAAATGTCGTACCAAAGGAGCCAACAGTCAAGGTCAATGCATCTGGGTATGTTCCCAGATCGATTCAAGATGTTTGGAAACAGCTTCCAATCCTCCTTCCACTTTTTTAGTAAGACCTGCTGCCTCGTTTTTGCGGCTTTGTGTTCTGGGTCCCACCACAATAGGCTCTCCTGAGACCACCAGTGCCTCTTTGTTTTTAGGCGAATACCGGCTGTTAATATTCCCCCCCCTGCATTCGGTTAAAAAGATCCAACAAATGTAAGGCATACTCGCACCCTCTGCCATTTGAGCAGGGGGGAGTAATATACGAAGGGTCAACATACATCAGAGAATCGACAATTTGTTGGTAAATACTGGCAGCTGTGGTGTCTGAGCTCCCCTTTTCGCCCTCTTTTAGTATTTTGTAGCGCAGTGTAAAAAGGCGGGTAAGCAAACTCCCTTCTAAAGAGTAGTCAAAGAGTTCTTCTCCTTTTGCCAAAAGGACCTCACACAAAATGTGGATGTTTTGCTCTAAGCTGAGCTCTGGGTTAGAAGGGACATCGTAGGTGCTAGATAAAAGTGTAATAAGGGCGGTCAGTTGCTTCTAGCAGTTGTTCGGACAAAGAAGAGCCAGTCAAAGAAAATGAACATTTTTGTTGCAGTTGCTGCAATAAAGAGTTTATCAACGCAATCTGATCGGAGCTGTGACGATACCCCACCACAACCGGTAAAATAGTTGGAACTAGATCTTGCTCAGTTGCCCAAAGGGCCAAAGAGGCAACTCCCCCAGTTATCTCTTTAGTTCGATACATATGGTAGGTCACCTGAGCCTCAGGAGCTAAGGCTAAGGGGAATTTCCCCTGAGCTAAGGTGCGACGCATGCTTTGCATTGAAGAGGAGTTAGCTCCCAGATTTTGCACTGCAATGGCCCCCAGGCGGGGGAAAATCCATTCAGCTTTTTTGCCGGCCCACTGGGGCACATCCGAGCCATACAAAAAGGCGGGGTGGGTCCCCAGAGAGTTAAAAGCGTGCATTAATACCGGCGCATCCTCTTTGGCTGCATGGCGAAAGGCTATGATAAGGCGCCGGTTATCTTTGGTTGCTTGGTCAATGAGTTTCGTAAGTCTTTGAGGCTGATCAATTGTCACTTTTTTAACCCCCTCAAACGTTCTTAGGTACCAAGGTGCAACTGCCAATACAAGGCGGTGGACTAATCCATTAAATGACACTAAGCAAACTCCTTGCGATCAAGCATTTGTTGGTAATAGTGTTGATCGATGGGATAAAACCACAAGATGATGATTCCAAGAGCAAACCAGATAAACGGTGCCGGCCCGCACATGATTTTGATACCAATCACTGATAAACTACTTGGTTGGTTGGGCACATAGGCAAACAGGGTTAACAGCCATCCATTCAATGCCAACGCTAAAGCTTGTCCCACTTTGCTAAAAAAGGTCCACAGCGAAGAAAAAACTCCTTCACGCCGCTTGGAGCCGTGTAGAAGAGCATCATACTCCACAACATCGGGTAAAATAGCGTGCGGCATCACATAATGCGTCGAGAGTCCACTTCCTGCTAAAGCCATGATAATCACAGCTCCTTGGGGCCCTATTTGCTCTCCCAACAAAGAAAAAACCATCACAGCAGCACTCATAATAGCCATACCAATGATATAGCAGTTTTTCTTACCCAGCTTTTTGGAGATTTTCACCCAGATGGGAATACAAAGCAGTGCCACAGCCAATAAGGCTAAAAGAGCCAATTGAAACAGCGCTTCATTGCCGTAGATGGTGGCAAAATAGTAGACTAAAGCCACTTGAACCATAGTTGCCCCAATAATAAAAAGGGTCCAACTGATAAGAGCCGATAAAAAGACTCTACTTTTTAAGGCCTCTTTGTAGGTACGTATAAACCCCTTATGATCGGGAATAACAGGATTTGCCGGCTCTTTAATGGCCCATATGGTAATCAGGGTAGAAAAAAGCATAATGGCTCCCATCAAATACCCCATGATTGTCCACCCTCTTTGCACATCGACAAAGAGGTTTACCAACGGCATTACAGCTCCCGCTCCCAAAAACGTCCCCACCACAGCAAAGCTCATCCGATACCCAGTTAAAATGGTCCTTTGATGATAATCGTCACTTAATTCAGGCAGTAGGGCGCATAGGGGATATTTACCAACGTAAAAGCGGTATTTAGCAGGCAATACATCAGTGTGAAATAGATGAAAAGAGACATTTGATGCTGCGTCGAGGGCTTAGTGAAAATCCAGCCCATAGCAAAAAAACTAATAATCGAGCCGACAAACATATACGGGCGCCGCCGTCCCCAGCGGGTGGGAGTTTTATCGCTAATATAACCGGTAATCGGGTCGGTGATGGCATCCCAGATTTTGCCAATCATAATGGCAGTTCCCGCCAAAGCAGCCGACAGGTGAACCACGTCGGTTAAAAAATAGAGCAAATAAAAACCCATAATGGTGAAAAAGAGATTTCCCCCTATATCACCGATGCCAAACCCCAGTTTTACTCGTTTAGTTACCATGGTTTATGTACGTAGTCTCCTTGTGGTTGCTTTGAAGTAGTCTACGCGTCGATTCTCCTAAGTGAACATAAATATGATCAGCATTGCCCTGTGGTTTAAAAAGGACTATTCTTACTCTATTGAAGGAGGGATGCAATGTATCAACCAAACAATGAACGCTATGAGAACATGGTTTACAACCGCTGTGGCAGAAGCGGGTTGATGTTGCCGGCAGTCTCATTGGGACTGTGGCACAATTTTGGCGATACCAAAGCACTGGAAAATGCCCGCCAAATGATTCGCACTGCTTTTGATTTGGGCATCACCCATTTTGATTTAGCCAACAACTACGGACCGCCTCCCGGGTCGGCCGAAGTGAACTTTGGCGCCATTTTAGCCCAGGAGTTATACCCCTATCGCGATGAGCTGATCATTTCCACTAAAGCCGGTTATCGGATGTGGAGTGGACCATACGGAGAGTGGGGCAGTCGCAAAAATCTGCTGGCTTCATTAGATCAAAGTCTGAAGCGGATGGGCTTAGAGTATGTCGATATCTTCTACTCCCACCGTTATGATCCCGATACCCCCTTAGAAGAGACCATGGGAGCTTTGGCAAGTGCCTATCGTTCGGGCAAAGCCCTTTATGTGGGACTCTCTTCTTACTCAGCTGCCAAAACACGCGAAGCTCATGCCATTCTTAAAGAGATGGGAGTTCCTACGTTGATTCATCAGCCCTCCTATTCGATGCTCAATCGGTGGGTGGAAAAAGAGCTGCTGGCAACACTTAGTGAGTTGGGAATCGGAACAATCTGCTTTTCGCCTTTGGCTCAAGGGATGCTAACCGACAAATATCTGCACGGGATTCCCCAAGAAAGCCGAGCGGGGACTGCAGGAACATTCCTCGATCCGAGCTTAATCACTGCCGATAATCTGCAGCGGATTGAAAAGCTGAACGCTATTGCTAAAAGCCGCGGCCAATCGCTGGCCCAAATGGCCTTAGCATGGGTCCTTAGACGAAAAGAAGTGACCAGTGTGTTAATCGGGGCCTCTTCGGTGGAGCAAATTACCGAGAACGTCAGAGCCTTAGATACGCTGAGTTTCAGCTCCGAAGAGCTCAAAGAGATCGATTCTTGGGCGGTGGAAGGCGAGATTAATCTGTGGGCTCAGTCAAGTCGTTACTAAGTTTTGTCAGCGTAAAGACCTGAGGATGGTCTTGGTAATAGCCTTGTAGTGAAGCCGGCAATTGCTGAGCTAAACGGAGCATTATCTCATCAACAAGGTGTTCGCGCTTGGCAGCATCCAACCTTCCTTGGTTATCAACAATTTCAAAGACGGGCCCCACGCGTAATTCTAACGGGGCCCTTCTCAATTTTTTCCAGTAGCGGCGACTGTGTTCAAAGCCCGTAAGGGTAATGGGAACAAGGGGAACAGCCTCTTTGTAGGCGATGAAAGCCACTCCGGCTTTACCCTGTTGCAACGCTCCATCGGAACTGCGAGTCCCCTCGGGAGCCACAGCCAGGATATTGCCATTTCTAAGAACACTAAAGCAGCTGTTCATGGCCTCTTTACTCATATTTTGGCGATTAATGGGAATCGAAGTCCACAGGTTCATCACAAACCGGGTAAACCAATGATTCCATAACTCCTCTTTAGCTAGGGCTGACATCCGACGGGGGCGCAAAAATACATACATCAGTGGCCCATCCAAAGCGCTGGTGTGGTTGGCCACGATCATTAAAGGACCCTTACGGGGGACTTTAGCAAACTCTTTGGCATCAAAGGTGTACAAAAGGCGAAAGAGAAAGCGAAAAAGGGCATTAATAAAGCGTTCGGTAATGCTCATCGGGTACCTAGAGTTTAGAAGCCAGCATAAAGGCAATCGGCAATGTAAAAATAGAAATTACATTGCTGATGATCACAATTGAGCCGGCATAAGCTGATGGGCGGTTATAACGCATCGGCAGTACCGCCGTAAAAATAGCCGAGGGGATAGAAGAAGCTACAATAAACACGGTTTTAGCTAAGCCCGAAAGACCAAAGATAAGGGCACACGCCCAGCCAAGTAAAAATCCCCCTGCAAGGCGGATAACAACTCCCGCAACCACATGGGTATTAAATTTGATTTTATTCAAATGCAGCGAAGCGCCCAGAATATAAGCGGCCATCGGAGGGGCAGCATTACCGGCAAACTCCAATGTTCTTAAAATTGGCTCGCCAATTGTTAGGCCCAAATACTTGAAGGCAAATCCCAAAATAATGGCCCACAAAACGGGAGTTTTTACAATTTCCAGCAGCGATTTAGAGGAAAAACCGCCGGCAATAATAAAGACACCGAAAGTGAAAATATAGGCTGTTTGTACCTGATCGAAAATGACGATGAGATTCATAGCCGCCAGCCCGCCCCATAATTTCATTAACGGGATGCCCAAAAACCCGGCATTGATGAATACACTGGCAGGCATAAATTCATGAGCATTGATTTTGACAGCTTTGGCATACAGGTAGGTAACTGCCAACAAAAGGGCTATCAATAGCGTTGTTGCCCCACTGAGGCTAAGAACCAACGACCCTGAAAGATCACTGGTGTACAACGAGTGAAACACCAAAGCGGGCATGAAAAAATCGGCAGCAAGGCGAATCATCGTCTCATTGTCGATTTTCATCAGCTTGGAGGTGAAAAAGCCTCCCGCTCCCAACACAAAAATAGGCAACAGTTGTATAAATGAATCTAAAAACATGTGCAGACTATAGCCTGTATTAAAGCCCTTGGCAATCAAGAAGATAACGTTACCTCAGACAGTGGGTTTATGGTATGCTAGATGTGTTATCTCTGAAGCAAAATTAAAAGGGGAATACGAGGATGAAAATACGCAAGCTGCTGCTTCTGCTAGTGATGTGTGGATTAGTGGGAACTGTTGGTGCCAAAGAGAGCACGATTGTCGGCAATATTAAACTTACCGGCAGTACTTCTCCCGAATTAAAAGTTGAAGCGGGGTATACCGTCACTTCCCCTATTTGGGGTTCAGGTCCCCTTTTTGAGGGCAACAACGTCAAACTTAAAGGGGTGTTGGGAGTCTCTCCGGTAGCTGCCACGCTCTCTTTTGACGGTATTTTAACGCCCATTGCCGTTGCTGAAATTGCCCTAGGGGGATCGGTGGGAACTGGGTGGAATTTCTTTTCTACCGATATGCAAGGACTGAGAATCGGAGACGGAGTAGCGGCAGCTGAGTCTCATTCAATGCAAGGGATATATTATGAGGGGCGCGCTTCTGCCACGTTACAATTCGATACTGCCGCTATTTGGCCGGGGGAATGGAACCATGTGGTGCTCAAAACGACCCATCAACTAAGTTATAAAGGGTATACAGCTGCTCCTAATAGCCCAGATGGGTGGGAGTATGAAACGGGGGGATTGCATCAAAACGGCCTTAACTATAAAGGCGATTATGTTATTGGGTATCAGATGCCGCTGATGCTTAACATGGTAGCGGTACTGGTGGAAACATATTTGGAGAATATCGACAACGATTTTGCTGTCCCTTCACTTACCTTTGATTTGGGCTTGGTCGCCAATCTGAATATTGCCAAGCAGCTCTCACTTACCCTCATTCC
This sequence comes from Sphaerochaetaceae bacterium, assembly GCA_050950025.1. Taxonomy (GTDB): domain Bacteria; phylum Spirochaetota; class Spirochaetia; order Sphaerochaetales; family Sphaerochaetaceae; genus JBMNGW01. The sequence continues at coordinate 29,935 of JBMNGW010000012.1, forward strand.
CCAATTTACCACCCGCTATATCGATTCAGATTCACGAAAAATTAGCAAAGGAGAGCTGGGCTTTAAACGGGTGGCAGCTATGCTCAATTATACGTTCTGATAAGGAGGCCTAAGGTGACCGATATCCGTTACCACCTCACTAAAGGAGTAAAAGACACAACAGCGGCAAAAAAGCTCTTTCCCGCTGCTGTCATCAATGAAGCAACGCTTTTTCATAGCCAATTGCCCGGATATCGATACACCCCCTGCGTTCAGCTACCCCACCTAGCCAAAGAGCTGGGTGTGGGTGAAATTTGGGTCAAAGATGAGTCACAGCGCCTTAGCTTAAATAGTTTTAAGGCTTTGGGCGGCTCGTATGCCATTTATCGTCTTGTTCAACAGCTTTTTGATATACCCGATGAAAAAATGAGCTACGAGTATCTTCTTAGTTCTTACATGAGGGCCAAGTTACAAGCTCTTACTTTTGCCAGTGCCACAGATGGCAACCACGGTAAGGGAGTTGCTTGGTTTAGTGCACTATTGGGAGCCAAATGCCATATCTATGTCCCTTCTGATACCACAGCCAGCCGCATTGAAGCCATAAAAGCATTTGGAGCTCAGCTGACGGTTGTACAGGGGACCTACGATGATGCTGTTAATCAAGTAAAAGTCGATGCTAAGGCTCACAGTTGGCACATTGTCAGCGACACCAGTTGGAGTGGATACACGCAAGTTCCTCTTTGGATAATGCAAGGTTATGCCACAATGATGAAAGAAATAGAGGAGCAGCGGCCTCAAGGACCAACTCATATCATAATCCAAGCCGGAGTGGGAGCTTTGGGGGCAGCTGTGCTGGGATATTATTATGCAGCTGGCGACCAAGAGCCCATAAGTATCATCGTGGAGCCCGAAAAGGCGGCTTGTTTATTAGAAAGTGCCCAAATTGCCGACGGCAAAGCCCATGCAGTGGGAGGGAGTCTGCAAACAATTATGGCCGGCTTATCGTGCGGACAACCCAGTGAAGAGGCTTGGAATATCCTCAAAGGGATTACCGATGCGTATCTAAGTGTTCCTGATTATGTGGCGGCTTTGGGGATGCGGATATTAGCTTCTCCAGTTGGCGATGATGCAAAAATAGTCAGCGGTGAAAGTGCCGCGGTGGGAGTGGGGACACTGGCTTACATCTGTAAAGAGGCCGCTTTAACACCCTTGCGCCAAGTCTTAGAGCTTGATGAATCTTCGCGAATCCTTTTTATCAGCACCGAAGGAAACACCGATCCCTCTCATTATCGCAGTGTTGTTTGGGAAGGGACTTCACACACCCCTGCTACTAAGAGACTTTGGTAAGTCTCCATCTTGCAACTTCAGCTGCAGTGTGCTTCATTGAGCCTATGAACCAAAAGCAGATGCGCCAAATCGCTAAGCGAGTATGGCTAACCGAATCAGCTGAGATTAAACGGTTGGAAACGACAATTGACTTTGATGTTTTTGAACAGGTGGCTCAGCTACTTGCCAAGCATACAGGAAAAGTTGTCACCACGGCAGTGGGCACCAGTGCCGTGGCAGCTCGTAAACTCTCTCATTCGCTTAATTGTATTGAAATCCCCTCTTTTTACCTCAACCCAGCGGATGCGGTACACGGAGGATTGGGAGCAGTGGGGCAAAATGACATTGTCTTTCTTATCTCCAAAGGGGGAGGGACGGTGGAGCTTGTTCAACTGCTAGAGCCGCTAAAACAGAAAAAGGCTTTTTTGATTGCCATAAGCGAAGATGAGCAATCGCCTTTGGCACTCCAAAGTCATCTGTTTATCAAGGTGAAAGTGGAAAAAGAGCCCGATCCGTTTAATATGTTGGCAACGGCAAGCACACTAAGCGTAATTGCCCTTTGTGATGCTTTATGCATTACGCTGATGGAGCTCAAAAAGTATTCTCAAAAGGAGTTTGCCCGTATTCATCCGGCAGGGGCGGTAGGAGAACGGCTGCAGCACAGTTTAGGAGAAATTGATGGAAAAGATTAAACAGGTACTCCCTTTTTTGCAACAGGGAGTGGACCAAATAGGGTATGTTGTCAAGTCGGTAGAAGAGACGGCCAAACAGTATTATCAGCTTTTTGGTATTGGCGATTGGCATTTTTATACCTATGGCAAACCACTGTTATCAGTTATGAAGCGCTATGGAGAGCCCACCGAGTATAAGATGTATATTGCCCTTTCCTATTTTGGCTCGATGCGCATTGAATTAATTGAGCATCTTGAAGGCGATACGGTCTACCTTGATTTCATTAAAAAACATGGTTATGGGGTCCAGCACCTCGGTTTTTTAGTTGATGATATGGCCTCTTCATTAGATTTAGTGCGCCAAGCCAACATTTCCATCACCATGGAAGGGGGAGGACACGGCCCCGATAACGATGGCTATTTTGCCTATTTAGATACCGAAGATTTAGTGGGAACAACTATTGAGCTAATCGAAAGACCCCAACGCCGCCATCCTCCCCAAAAGGTCTATCCTTAAAAGGAGTTTTGGCCAAACTTAACCGGCTAAATCAAGCTCAGATGCTATGCTTCTCATCCCTTCTAATGTCAGTTGCATCACTTTATCGAGTTCCATACCAAGCATCTGGGCCCCTTGAGCAATGAGCTCGCGGTTAACTTGAGCTGAAAACCCTTTAGTTTTCCACTTCTTTTTAACAGAAGAGACTTCCAAATCCAATAGACTTTTGGAAGGACGCATTAAAGCAGTGGCGGTAATCAACCCGGTTAGCTCATCAATGGTGAACAATACCTTCTCCATGGGATGAATCGGCTCAACATCGGAGCACAATGTCCAACCATGAGAAAGAACGGCTCTAATCATTGCCTCTTCAACCCCTGCTTCTTGTAACATCTTAGGTGCCATTTGCAAATGCTGTTGGGGATAGAGTTCATAATCAATATCGTGAAGGATACCCACAATCTCCCAATATTCGGGATCATAGCCCAACTCTTGGGCAAAGCGACGCATCACAGCTGCCACCGAAAGTGAGTGTTTAAGCAGGCTTTCGCTGCTGTTATACCGTTTATAAAGGGTAAGAGCTTCTTCTTTAGTCATAGCTTCTCCTTATTGTCTGTATTGCTGTTCAACAGCATCATGAGCATCCATTTTTCTTAAAATCAATAAAACGGTGGCCATCAGCAAGGGAAATATAGTTCCAACTAGCATAGCGGTACGCAAAGGAGAAAAGGGGGCTTGGGGGGGAACTAAATCGGCAACAAAGCCCAAAGCCCAAGGACCGATAGCGGCCCCGATGGTTCCTCCTGCTGCTAGCAGGGCAAACAAAGATGAGCCTGCACGCGGGAAATGGGTTGTGGCTAAGACAATGGACCCAGGCCATAACAAAGCCACTCCAAACCCTGTTGCCGCACAGGCTATTAAAGAGATGATGGGATTGGTAGCCAAAGAGGCCACAAGGTAGCATATCGCTGCAAATAAGGAGCCGCCAAGCATAACACTCCATAAATCGAGCCTGCGTCCCAATCGGCCATAGGCAAGGCGCCCAACTCCCAACAAAGCGGCAAATAAGCTTAATCCCAGTAGGTCCCCAGTCGTTTTTGATAACCCCAAAGCTGCTTCGGCATAAGCGCTGGTCCACTGGGTCATGGCAATCTCACTTGAACCGGCTAAGGCCATCCCCACAATAACCAGCAGCAAATAGCGACTTTTTAGCAACACGGGGGTGGGGGTGCGGTGTTTTTCGGCTACCGCAGGAGCCAAAGGGACACGCAGGAAATTAAAAAAGTTTAGCAAAGGAATGATGGACCAAAGTAAGATAATCAGCGGCCATTTGGTACTTCCCATAAAAGCAATCATGGCCGTTGTTCCTCCCACCACCACAATCATTCCCAAAGCATAAAAAGCGTGCATCATACTCATATCGGAAGCTTTCGTATCGGTGGGGATAGCCTGGACAATGGCACTAAGGAGCAGTTCCAGCAATCCGCCGCCAATGGAGAAGAGGATGGTTGCCACAATAATGCCGCTATAGGGGTGAAAGGGGAATACCGTGTCGGTGAAAGCAAACAATACAAAACCGGCAAACACCAACATATGACCGGCAGTGACAAACGGACGTACCCCATGTTTGTCGACAAAGCGGCTAAAAGAGAGAGTGACAATAACTTGGGTAAAAAAGTTGACTAACGCAAGGCGCCCAACCTGCTCGAAGTTCAAACTGAACTGACCCATAAACGTCACAAAAAGAAGCGGGGAGAGGTTTGTGACTAAAGCCATAACAAATGTGCCTATGTAGCAGGAGCGAAACGTTCGCTTTATACATACACTCGATTATAGCTATGGTGACACCACGTGTAAACATAGGCTATACTCAGGCATGGCTCAGAACACGATAAAAGCACTGTTGTTTGATTTGGATGGAACCTTAGTCGATACTTCTGCCGATATTGCTTCAGCTTTGAATGCAGCTATCGTGCAGGCTCAAGGAGAAACGTTGGATATTAAGCAAAGTTTAGCCCTTGTCGGTCATGGGCTGGCCAACGCTCTTAAAAAAGGGCTCGATCAGCAAAACATCGTCACCGACGATTCTGAATTTGAGAAGCTGCTTACTACCTTAGTGCAAACCTACAGAGCTAATCCGGTGGCCAACAGCCACCCGTATGAAGGAATTCAGCAGCTGTTAGAGCAAGCACACAAAGCCGGTTTGGCCTTGGGCCTGTTATCCAATAAGGAGGATGAACTGGTTCAGCTTATCAGCAACCACTTTTTTGCCCATATCCCATTTTTGATGGTTCGCGGCTCAAGTCCCGCCTGGCCCAAAAAACCCGATAAACAATCCCCTTTGGAGTTTGCCCGCCGGGCAGGGTGTCAAGCAAAACACGTCGTTCTAATAGGAGATTCGGATGTTGATTACAAAACTGCCCAAAGTGCCGGCATGCAGTGTGCTTTGGTGAGTTGGGGCTTTAGAAGCAAAGCTCAGCTAAAGGCAACTGGATGCCCGGCTGTCTATGATAGTGTTGAAGAATTGACTAAAGGGGTATGCGGATGAACCTACAAGCCAAAGAACAACAAGAGATTGAGCGCAAAGCTGCTTTATATATTGCATTTGAACAATCTCCTTCTTTTCGCCAAGAGATAATTACCGCCTTGGACGAAAATGTTTGGGATGACCTTTACGATCGGTTTTATACAACGCTGGCTTTTGGTACGGCAGGAATCAGAGGGCTGGTTGGTGGTGGTACCAATCGTATCAATCCTTTGATGATTGCCACAGTGACACAAGGGTTTGCCAATTATTTGACCTCTTTTGCAAAAAGTCCAACTGTTGTTATTGCCTTTGATTCGCGAACCAACTCTGAGGAGTTTGCTTTACAGGCCGCTCTTACCCTGTGTGCTAACGATATAAAAGTCTATCTGTATGATCAATTGCGCCCTGTGCCGATGCTCTCTTTTGCTCTACGCCACCTTAAAGCAACAGCGGGTATTGTTATTACTGCCAGTCATAATCCCTCCCCTTATAACGGATACAAAGTCTATTGGTCGGATGGTGGGCAGGTAACAGCTCCTTTTGATGATGGAATTGTGAAAGAGGTGTTAAACGTAGAGGCAAAGGATGTGAAAACTTCAGAGCAGAGGATTATGAGAAAGACTCAGATGCTCTGTGAGGTTCCTAGCGAAGTTGATGAAGCTTATTACCAGCTTGTGATTAATAGTCTTAAGCGTAAAGAACTTCTAAGCCAATTTCCAATCAAAGTTGCTTATACTCCTTTGCATGGCAGTGGGAACATTCCCGTACAAGAGCTTTTTAGTCGTTTAGGAATTAATTGCTCCATCGTTGCTGAGCAAGAGGAGCCCGACGGCTCTTTTCCCACTGTCTCGATGCCCAACCCCGAAGATCCGCAAGCTATGAGATTGGCCATCGAATTGGGTAAAAATAGGAAAGCCGACATGGTGTTGGGCACCGACCCCGATGCTGATCGACTGGGAATAGCTATCCCAACCGACCAAAACAAAGATCAGTATCAACTGCTGGGAGGCAATCACATTGCAGTACTCCTAGTCGATTATTTACTGGAAAATTGGAGAGCGGGATTATTGGATAACCGCTTGCCGTTGGTGGTAAAGTCGCTGGTGACCAGTGATTTAGTGCGCAAGATTACTGAAAGTCATAACGGTCAATGTATCGATGTGCTTACCGGTTTTAAATATATTGCCCAAGAAATTGAAGCCATCGAAAGCTCGACAACGCATTTCTTTTTGTTTGGCTGTGAAGAGAGTTTTGGCTATAACGCTTTAGCTGCCATTCGGGACAAAGATGCCGTTAGTTCTGCTGCTTTGGCGGTGGAAATGCAAGCCTACTGGCATAGCCAAGGCATTAGTTTACAACACCGCTTAGAACACCTCTTTCAACAACATGGACGATATCATGAAGTGGTCCTTTCCTATGCCTATGAGGGCTCTGCAGGTAAAGAGCGAATAGACCAGATTATGCAGCGGTTTCGCTCTTTAGGTGTTGGCGACAGTTTTGCTGATGGAACAATTGCCAAGCAGCTAGATCTCTTGAATGGGACAAAAGAGCTTCCCCCTTCCGATGTTATTGTCCTTTGTTTTGACAATAATGAGAAATTGATTATTCGCCCATCGGGCACTGAACCGAAAATTAAGTATTATCTTTTTTTCACCGCAAAAGGAATGGACGAAAGCAGTTTTGATGCTCTTGTGCAACAAAGGATAGTCCGTTACAAATCGGAGCTGTAGGAGGGTATCAGATGGCTAATGGCTTCATCATTCGCAGAAACAAAAAGAGTAATCTCCATCTCTTCCCTTTTGTTAATCCCAAGCAAGCAGGGCAATGGAAAGAGGAAGAGCAGCTAAACCTCTACGCTTCAACAGGTTTGGCAACCAAAGAGAAAGATGATGCTTTATTCACTGTCTATGAACAAATAGATAAAGGTGTCGATTTATGGATTCAAGAAGCCCGTTATGTTCCCCGTCTTTTACTATCGGCAGCCGTCTTTTTAGTAGTCTATTTCTTTTTCTCTTTGGCTATTCGCGATCCGGTGCCGGTTATTGATGAGTTGCTACTGGGCTTGGGAGCTGCTTTTGCCACAGGCATGCTGTTATCAAAAAGCGACAAAAAAAGTGAATTAGCGATGAGAAGGCGCTTGGCCCTTAAACAGAACGCCTCGCGCTGTGACTGGCAGTTATGTGAAAGTCTAAGCGTCATTGAAGATTATTTGGATGCTTGTGATGGTCTTGATACTCTTGAGCTGGCCAACCGCTTAGCCTTAGCTACAGATAAGCAGCTGATTAAGCTAAAAGCATGGGAAGATGAACCTTTGTTACAACAAGAGCTTGTGGCATTGCTACTACAGCACTTCCAAATAACTGATCGCCGGTTTTATAACCGCTACACCACTGTTATTGCTTCGCGTTTAGGTGGTAAACCCAACGAGTTACTTGCCGCTCGCTTAGTTAAATGGTCCTTCAAAGGGGAAATAGATTTAAGCCTCCTTAGTTTGATGGTGGTTCTCACAACCGCCTAAGAGCCAAAAGCACTTATTACAGTAGATTACCTCTTTACTTTTGATGAGAATGTGAAGCAGGTTTTACGTATATAAATTTCTGGAAAAACTCCCTGTTTTATGCAAATATGGTAGAAGTGGCTACTTAATGCAACAAGTTTTGCATGAAGTTGCCACTTTGTGCTAAAAAATGCTCCTAGTTGGAGAGTGTTAAAGAGGTCTTTTAGCAAAAAGGGATGGGGATGATGGACCACAGTATTCTAATTATTAGCAACACAGACGATGATATCCTGAAATTTAGATGTGCCTTACAAACTGTTGAGATCCATTTTGCTAAGAATTTTTCCTCTGGGCTTTCTCAAATCGAAGACCACCAAAATATTGGTATTGTTGTTTTTGATTTGGATTATGCGAAAGAGCAATGGATAGCATTCATTACCACCGCAAAAGCAAAGAAGAATTTGAGGGCCATACGATTAATTATGCTGACAAAAAAGGCCCAAGTTGAAAATGAAAATACAGCTTTAGCCTTAGGCGCCGATGATTATCTGAGGCGCCCCCTTTCTTTGATTCATATCAGAAAAGTCCTAACGATGCATATTGAAGATCTGAGGCAAACTAAAACACAGCCGACGCTAATTGGTCGCACCGTTTTATTTGATGCAATTTTTGAAAAAGCTCCCATTGGGGTCATCCTTTATAGCATTGATAAATCGGCAAAATTACCCAACCACAGTATGATAAATCCCACTTTTGAGACTTTTATTGGGCACAGTGCTGATGAAATTAGGTCTTTGATGTGGACAGATTATACGTATAGCGAAGATGTGCAAAAAGAACTTCCCTTATTTGAAGCACTTTTGGCAGGTGAAATAGAACAATACCAAATTGAAAAACGGTTTATTCGCCAAGACGCTACCATTGTGTGGGCCCATGTGACAGTCATTGCCATTGAATTAGCTTCTGGGCAAAGAACAAACTATGTGTTTCTTATCAAAGATATCAACGATAAAAAAATGCTGGAACAAGAGCTTGTAGAACGAGAAGAATCGCAACGAAAGCTCATAAGCAGTCTTCCCGGCATGGCCTATCGAGCCCAAAATGATGAAAAATTGACTATGGTCTATATTTCTGAAGGGTGTTTCCAGCTTACCGGATTTGAAGCAGCAGAATTAATCGCTAATCCCAAGCGAAGTTACCACGATATTATTGCCAAAGAGTACCATGGAACCCCTTTTCAGGATCTCAAAACTCAGCTTGCAACCCAAAAACAATTCCGTCTTGAATACGAAATAATCACAAAATACAACAAGCGAAAGTGGGTGTTGGCATTTGGAAAAGTGGTAGATGTAAATCCCCAAGGCTTGGAATATGTTGAAGGGTTTGTCCTCGATTTTTCTCAATACAAGGCACTAGAAAACCAACTCCAATACCAAAAAAGGCATGATCTGACAACAAACTTACCCAATAGGCTTGCTCTTGAAGAGCTTCTTGAAAAAAAGTACGAAAAACAAGAAGCGGGAAAGTGTGCATTAATTAGCATCAACTTCACCTCACTTTATTTGGCCAGTCTCCGTTTTGGCCATATCTATGTGCAACAAATTATTAAAGAAGTTGGGGAAGTCTTAACTGCCTTCATTTCTGAAGAAGTCCACGTTTATGGTGTATTTGATAATCGCTTTATGGTGTATGTCAGTCGTTATGAAGATACCCCATTTGTTGAAGAGCTTGGTCGAAAGATTATTAATAAGGTCAATACAGTCCTTCGCTATGAGCGATTGAGTTGGGGTGTAGGCATTATTGAAGTTGATTGGCAGAATTCCGAAAGGCCTTCTGAGATTTTAAAACATGTTCTTTTGGCCAGTGAACGGGCAATCGATTTCCAAAGTAAAAAGCCCAATCTCTGTTTTTACAACAAAGCTATGAGTGATGAAGTTGATAAAGAAGCAGATTTGCTTGTTGAACTTACGCAGCTTATAGCAGGAACCAATAGGGAAGCACTCTATTTACAGTACCAGCCGATTGTCGATGTGAAAACAGACACCATTGTGGCCTTTGAAGCTTTAGCCCGGTTTGAAAGTGTCAAATATGGCAATGTCCCTCCTTTAGAGTTTATTCCCATTGCCGAAAAATATAAGCTTATCATTGGGCTCGGATGGCTCATTATTGAAAAGGCCATAATCTGGTATAAAGAACTTTGCACTGCCGGCTACGGGCAGTTGCGATTTTCAATCAATCTTTCTGCTTACCAACTCCTTGAAGAGCAATTTGTGGAAACGATACTGTCACTTTTTAAAAAACATGCTGTTTTGCCGGCAAAATGCACTCTTGAAATCACTGAAACAGGTATCAATTCAACGTTTTCGCAGATGAATTCCATTCTCAAAGAGTTACAAAAACATACCTTTAAAATTGCCATTGATGATTTTGGTATCGGTTATTCAACGTTTGCCAGAGAAAGTCAGTTGAACGTCGATTTTCTAAAAGTAGACAAACTCTTTGTTGATGCGTTATTAACCGAAAAAGCTGCCTCCTCAGTCCTACCTGATATCGTCTCCATGGCCCATAGATTAGGGCATTTAGTCATCGCTGAAGGGGTAGAGGACAAAAGGCAAAAAGCGTATTTACAAAATATAGGGTGTGATATGTACCAAGGGTACCTCTTTAGCAGACCTCTTAATCCGCAAGCAGCTCTCACACTGCTGCACGCTAACTATAAGGAAAATTATCCCTAAAACTCATTAGAGTATCTCTATATACTACGCTTAAGAAGCAAAAATTCTCCTATTTGCCTTAGATAGGTATGAAAAGCTCATATGGGTGGGCCTTAGTAGGTGTATTGGGGTTACAGCTGTTTCTCTTGGTTAATGATGAGCCTTCTTTGGTTTTAAGGCTGCTACCGGTTGTTGCTGTATTATTTGTATGTTCTTTAGGTGGCTTATTTGTTAAAAAGCCTCTCTTTTCTTTGTTGGCCGGTGCTACTCTTCTTTTGCTTCTTGGTTTTGCCAAGAGCACTTTACACTGTGGTTATGAAATAGAGAAACTAAGAATGGTAGAAGGGAAGGTAATCTACGACTCTTCTGTTAGCTCTTCGGGAAACACTACCTTAACCCTACAATTGCAAAAAGCTTACTTAGCTAATGGTGATAAAGCAAACGCTACAGGAGAAGTGACGGTACTTTGTAAAGAGTGCCCCTTTTATGTGGCAGGGACAGTTATTGAAGCCCAAGGGACTTTTATCGATCACCAGTATTTTGTGGCAACAAAAGTGTCTCAAATACAGCCTTTGCGGTGGTATGAAAACCTGCGATCACGAGTGTTGATGTTTCTGAGGCACCGCTTTGCAGGATTTTCAGCAGAAGCGGGGTATTTAGCTAAAGCCATAGCCTTTGGCATAGTCCAAGAAAATTCGATTCTACGAAGTTTATCAGTTCAAAGCGGATCAGCCCATGTCCTTTCGTTATCAGGGATGCATGTGGGAGTGGTGGCTGCAGCTGTTGGAGTTTTAACAACTAAAGGTAAAAAACGGCTCATTGCTCCAGTATGTACTTTTGGGTATGTACTGGTGGTGGGGTTTAAACCATCGGTGGTTCGGGCTCTCCTTTTATTGACGTTGCGCTCCTTATTTCCCACTCTTTCACTTGAAATCGTCCTTTTTATCTCCTATGTCATTCAATTATGTGTCTTTCCTTTTACTGCCACTTCTTTGGCTGCCCTTCTTTCGTATGGTTCATTATCAGTTTTGCTTTTGTTTTCCCTGCCTATAGCGCAGCAGCTAAGTCTAGTGATGCCTACTAAGCTCAGTCTTACTTTGGGAGCCTCTTTAGCAGTTGTTGGCGGAAGTGCCCCTTTATCATTGGTGGTGTTTGGCCAGTGGTATCCTGTTGGTATTGGGTTATCAGTAGGAATTGTACCTTTGGCTATGACCTTATTACTCTGTTCTTTAGCCTATGCAGTGATGCCTTTGACTTTTATACAAGCTCTGATTGAATTGCTTGCTCAATGGTATTATGGCTGTGTAAAGTGGGGTGCATTACACTCATTTGGTCAAAGCTGGAGTGATTTTTTCCTCTTTTTAGCCTCTGTGTTGACCGCCATGGTTTTTGTTGAGTATGCTAGTCGTGCTGCAAAAGAGAAACAGAGGCGGAACTATCATGTGGGATTTTCCCTACGATTCACCAAAAGCGATTCAACACCTTCTTGACCAAAGATCGTTGGCACTTAGTAAGAAATTTGGCCAAAATTTTCTCATTTCCTCATCAGCCATCGATAAAATGGTTAGTGCTTTGTCTTTAGAAGAGGGGATGAGCGTTTGGGAAGTAGGACCGGGCATTGGTGCTTTAAGCTCTGCCCTTTTAAAAAAAGGAGTCCACTTGCGTGCCTTTGAAATTGATTGGGGCTTTTGCTCTATTTTGCAAGATCTGGCCTTTGCCGATGAGCCCAACTTCACCCTTATTGCCGGTGATGTGCTTAAAACATGGGAAAAGCAGTATCAAGAAGAAGGAACACCAGAAGTTGTTTGTGGCAACCTTCCGTATAATGTGGGCACCGTATTCATTGCCCGCATTTTAGAAAAACAACTTTTATCTCCTACGATGCTCTTTACGCTCCAAAAAGAAGTAGCTGAGCGCCTAGGGGCTTCTGTGGGGACAAAGAATTGGTCAACACTCTCCATTCTTGGGCAAAGCGATTATGAAATCACTCAGCTCTTTAATCTCAAAGGAGGCTCTTTTTACCCTCCACCGAAAGTCGATTCTACTGTGCTATTGTTTACTAAACGGGAAGTCCCTTTAATCCCGCCAGTCTTACGTAACCAATTTTTGAAAGTGTGCCGGGATGTATTTGCTCAAAAGCGTAAAACAGTGCGCAATAATCTACTTCGCGGCACAGTTGGTTCAGTTTTGGGTAAAGAGCTGACACTAAGTGCTTTGGCTCAAGCAAAGGTATCAGAATCAGAACGCTCAGAAAACTTAGGCTTTACGCAGCTACTGAACCTAACAAAGAGTGTTCAAGAGCTTTACGATCTCCATGCATCAACCCAAGAGCCGATTCGATAACGCCTCCAATTCAGTGCGCCTCTGATTATTAAATCGGCTACCATGCACATCCAAGCCGCCTCAAGCCCTTTATTGAATCCAAGAATAAGGATGGAAGCGGGTAGCAACCGTACGCCCCACATACCAATAACCGAATTAATGAAGGGCCATTTGGTATCACCGGCACCTCTGAGAATACCGCTACCGACAATGCTTAAAGCAAAAAAAGGCTGGGCAAAAGCTTCAATGCGAAGCACTTTGGCCCCTAAGACTACCACTTGCTGATCTTTGGTGAGCATGCCCAATAAATTGGGGGCAAAAACATATAAAAAGAGACCGGCAACACTCATCATTAGTACCCCGCTACGTAAGCTTTTTTGGGCAAACGTGCGGGCTAAGTCTTTATTGGAAGCTCCCAAAGAGTGAGCTACTAACGTTGTTGCTGCCATAGAAAAGCCGCTAACAGGCATATAGGTAATTGATTCGGCAGTGATTGCTAAATGATGGGCTGCAAGGGCAATGGTACCAATGCGGGTCACAAGCATCGTTAACACTACTTGACCGACATTCAAGGTAGCCCGTTCTAAGGCCAAAGGGGTGCCTAAAACGGCAATTTGTTTCATTGTTGACCAATCGACTTTCCAGCTGACATTTCTCCAAGGAGTTCTTAATGGCGAGCTCTTGGCCAAAAAAACACTAAAGAGAATTAAGGCACTTAATGCGGTGGCCATAGCAGTAGCTAAAGCTGCTCCTTTAACGCCCAAATTAGCTCCCCACAAAGTGGTTGTTTTGCCCCACAGATGAATCTGCCTCGTGGGGTAAATCAGTAGAGTATTGCCAATAATGTTAGCAACACTGGCTATGATGTTGGTTATTAAAGGGGAGCGGGTATCGCCGCTGGAACGAATTAGGTTGGCCATGAAACTAAAGAGAATGGAAAAAGGGTAGGCAGAGGCAATAATGGCCATATAGGTCCCCGCTTGGGGAGCCACTGATGGCTCAACGCCAATCCATTTTGGCAGTGAATGGGCAATAGAGCGCATAAGTGTGGTTACTACAACTGAAAGAGCCAAAATCGCCAGTAATGACTGACGTACAGTATGATGAACCCCTTTAGTATCTTGAGAGCCGATTTGGCGAGCACTTAGCACTCCAAAAGCTAAGGCAAAAGCATAAATGATTCCGTTAACCAACCAAATAGTGCTGCTGTTAACTCCCACGGCGGCTGTTGCCACCGCCCCCAACGAGCCGACCATTGCCGAATCGATGTACTGCATCATTGTGTTGAATGTTTGGTCTAGGATAATAGGCCAAGCTAACATCCAAATGGTGAGCCCAGGGGAGCGGGAGCCGTCAGTCAGCGAATTGTTCATGGAAAAAAGATGCTTCCTCTACGCTTGAGCCAACGTAATGGCGCTGGTAACAATAATATCTTCAACACTGCACCCGCGTGATAAATCGCTCACCGGTTTAGCAAAACCTTGCAAAATGGGACCGTAGGCTTCGGCATTGGCAAAACGCTGGACCAGTTTGTAGCCGATATTTCCCGATTGCAGATCGGGGAAGATTAAGACATTGGCTTTTCCTGCGACTTTGGAATCGGGGGCTTTACTTTTGCCTACCGACTCAATAATGGCTGCATCGAGTTGCAACTCGCCATCCACTACGATATCGGGTCTTCTTTCTTGTAGCAATTTGGTCGCTTCAACAACTTTGTCCACCAAAGCTCCTTTGGCCGAGCCTTTGGTTGAGTAGGAGAGCATGGCAACAATTGGCTCAACTCCCAAATAGGTTTTGCACGATTCGGCCGAAGCTTCGGCAATCTCTGAAAGCTGCTGGGCAGTTGGCTCGGGAATGGTGGCACAGTCGCTGAAAATATAAGAGCCGCTAGTGGTGGCCATCACAAAGCACGAAGAGGCGCTTTTGATACCAACCTGCGTTCTAATAATCTGAAAGGAGGCAACTAAAACATTGCCGGTAGTATTTTCTGCACCTGCTACCATGGCATCGGCATCTCCGGTGCGTACCATCATTGCAGCCCATTTTAGCGGATCGACGATTAGCTGGTCTGCTTCTTGAGCACTCATCCCTTTGCTTTTGCGCAGTTCGTAGTACTCGGCGGCATAGGGGGCGCGTTTATCACTGTCAAGTGGATTTATAAGGTTGATACCTGCCAACGAAACATTGGCTTCGGTTGCCGCTTTTTTGATAGCTGAAGGCTCCCCAACGAGCATTACTGTTGAGGCTAACTGCTCATCTAGGATCTGACGAGCAGCGGTAATAATCCTTTTTTCGGTACCTTCAGGTAACACAAGGCGCTTTTGCAATGATTTGGCTTTAGCTTTCATACTTTGGGCAAATGTCATGTAGGACTCCTGTTATCTCTTTTTGCCCAAGGATACCATATCAAAAGGAGGTAGAGAATACCCGGGCTCTGCATTGTCGGACAATTTGATTTTGTGCTAGGATGAGATTATGGAAATTGGCGTATATGGACTGGGGCGCTTTGGCACGTTTTGGGCTAAGCAGCTAAGTCGTTATCATACAGTAAAGGGGTATAATCGCAGCCCCAAAAACTCTTTGGATTTTCCAATTGAATTGGTAAGCGAAGAGGAAGTGCTAAACTGTGAAGCGGTAATGTTGTGTGTCACCATCGATTCACTGGAGGCGGTGCTTAAGCGTATTAGTCCGCTGTTGGCAAAAGGGTGCACAGTCATTGATACCTGCTCAGTTAAAGTCTACCCATCGCTACTGATGGAAAAATTGTTGCCTCCCCAGATTAACATCATAGCCACCCACCCAATGTTTGGCCCCGATTCGGGTAAACATGGGATTAAAGGCCTCCCTTTAGTGTACTGCCCGATTAGAGGATCTCAAGAGCTTTTTGCAACATGGGAAAAAGTGTTTGCCAACATGGAGTTAAACGTCTTGCCTATGAGCTGTGATGACCATGACAAAGAAGCGGCCTACTCACAAGGGGTCACCCACTTTGTCGGTCGGGTTCTTGATCAGCTGCAGCTGAAAAAAACGGAGTTGGCTACGGTAGGGTATACCAACTTGCTGGCGATAGTGGAGCAAACATGCAACGATCCGCTGCAACTCTTTTACGATTTACAACGTTATAACCCGTATGCCAAGCAGATGCACCTTCAGTTACAGCAAGCCCTTGACCATGTGTTACATATCTTGCAAGAACAGGATGAGAAGGGATTAAAACTGCCATGACTGTTTTTATCTATACATTGGGGTGCAAGCTCAATCAGTGCGAAAGTGAAGCGATTGCCGATGCTTTTACCCACCAAGGATTTGAAGTTGTCTCTTCGGACCAGAGAGCCGATTTGTACATTGTAAATACCTGTACTGTGACCAGTAAGGCCGAACAAAAAGCACGCCGGATGATTCGTAAGTATGCCAATGAAGAACAAAAGCCGGTGGTACTTGTTTCTGGCTGCTATGCCCAAATGGAGAAAGAGGAGTTACAGAACCTTCATAAGCGTGTGGTTGTCGTCTCTTTAGATGATAAACCGCTTCTTTTACAACTCCCTTTGTTTCTGAGTCACACCCATATAGCCTCCATTGATTTGCTAGAAGCAGTTAAAGAGTTTGCCCTACGCAATGAACAAAAAGAGTCTTCTCCATTTGATTATGATGCTGCCTCATTCTCTGTTCATAGCCGAGCCTTTGTTAAAATCCAAGACGGGTGTGATAACCGCTGTGCCTATTGCAGAGTCTCTTTGGCTCGCGGTGCAGCTGTCAGTTTAGAGTACCAGCAGGTTCTGCAGCGTATTGCAGCGTTACAAGAGCAAGGGTATGCCGAAATCGTCCTTACTGGGGTGAACATTAGTGCCTATCAAAGTGATGATGTCGATTTGGCAAAGCTGCTGAAACTGTTGTTGGCCCAAAGCGGAGCCTCAGTGCGATTTAGACTTAGTTCACTGGAACCCGATCGCTTAGACGCACCTTTAATTGAGCTCTTTAGTGATTACAGAATTCAGCCCCATTTTCATTTGCCGGTCCAATCGGCTTCCGATGTTGTTTTAAAGCGGGTGAACCGCCACTACGATGTCAAACGGTTGTATGAGGCGGTCTCTTTGTTACGGCAGGTCAAAAACGACCCGTTTATTGCCGCCGATATGATTAGCGGCTTACCTGGAGAAACAGAAGAGGAATTTGAAAAAAGCTATCGGGTGATCAAAGAGCTCGATTTTAGCCAATTGCATGTCTTTCCTTTCTCCCCACGACCCCAAACACCTTTGTTTGCCGCCAAAGATAGAGTCCCTGAGTATGTCAGAGACCAACGAGCTAAAAAGCTGCGTGCTCTTTCAGCCATCCATTACCGCCGCTACATGGGCCGCCAAATTGGCCAAGAAGGAGAAGTCATTTTAGAGCAAATCCAAGATGATTCCTCATGGAGAGGTATAAGTGGTAATTACCTGCATGTGGTCGTTGAAGATGTTCCCAATCAGCTAAAACGGGGTGCTTTAGTGCCCGTTATATTTGAAAAACAGGCAGCTCAGATAGTGCCAATTGCCCGTTTGCGCTACGCATAAGGGATTTTTTTGCGTAGACTCTTAAGGAAAATTTCGTCAGTTACGATTCTGCTAAGGGTAATTAGGTGCAGTATAGCGATATAAGGAGCCTAGGTTTGCGTCGATTATCTCCTTGCCTTTTGACCAATTCCTAGTTACTCTTTAAGCGAAGGTGGCTCAATATGAGTGATAAAAAAGAGCAGTATATGCCAGAATCGTTAAACATGGTTCAAATTGAGCGGCGCTATGAGCTGGAGCATGAGATGCTGCATGCGGT
The DNA here is from genome assembly GCA_050950025.1 of Sphaerochaetaceae bacterium. Taxonomy (GTDB): domain Bacteria; phylum Spirochaetota; class Spirochaetia; order Sphaerochaetales; family Sphaerochaetaceae; genus JBMNGW01. The sequence goes on from JBMNGW010000012.1 coordinate 47,273, forward strand.
CAAATGGGGCAACCCATACCGCGTTGAAGATTTACTGCAGATGCGTCGTACCATTTTCCCTGAATCGATGTGTAAAGATTCTGAGTCTGAGGAACAACAGTTACGCTGCAGCAAAAACGAACTAGTGGCCCTAAACGCCTTGTGCCGTTATGCTGCTCGCCAAGGAGGAGTGCAGCCTTTATACCTCCATAGTTTGGCTAACAAATACTCATTGATGATTGAGAATGCTGTCTCTTCTGCCTATCTTGCTGATGTATTGTATAGTCAGATTGCCCTTGATTATGCCAATGCCGTACTCGAATTTTCCGTTAACAGTTACAGCCCGATGATTAAAAAAATTGTCACTTATTTAGCGGTTCATTTAACTGAAGATGTGCGCATTGAACAGCTGGGGCAAATGCACAACACCCATATCTCTCATATTTCGCGTAAATTCAAAAAAGAGACTGGCATGTCAATTCCTGCCTATGTGAGCAAACAGCGTATCGGCTTAGCAAAGCTCTATTTTGAAGATGGTAAAACATCAATTAAAGAGATATCTGATATGCTGGGGTTCAACGACAGTAACTACTTTAGCAAAGTATTTAAACGCTATGCTGGAATGACTCCCTCTGAGTACATCAACTCTATTCAGCAGAGATAGGAGTTTTTTGGCACTTTTTCCCCTTTTTGACAGGCGGCAATTCTCGCAGAATGTGCTTAGCCTCCGTATTTTGTACCAACGTGTTAGGCGGCACATTCTCTCTGATCCACGTACTTGAACCGATAATGGTATTTGTGCCGACAACAATATCCCCAAGTAGCGTCGCATTGGCATACACTGTCACATCATCTTCTAAAGTGGGGTGGCGCTTTGTCCCTCTGACTAGCTCTCCGCTGCCGTCTTTGGGAAAACTTAAAGCTCCCAACGTAACTCCTTGGTAAATTTTTACCCTATTGCCGATATTCGTTGTCTCTCCAATGACCACTCCTGTGCCATGATCAATGAAAAAGCACCTGCCAATAGAAGCGCCGGGATGAATATCGATGCCGGTTTGTTTGTGTATCGATTCACTGAGCATACGGGGAACCAGGGGAACGTTTTGTTGATATAAAAAATGGGCGATACGATGAATGGTAATAGCCCGTACTCCCGGATAACAAATAATTGTTTCGCGGATGGAAGTAGCCGCCGGATCTCCTTCATAAGCGGCTTGGGCATCCTCTTTCATCATGGCTCTCAGAGTACCCAAATTACTAAACAATTTTGCCACCGTTTGGTCGGCCATCTGCTGATAAGGAGTTGTTTGCTCATCGGCTAAATTTAGCGGATTATCGTGGTAGAGGGCCAAATATATTTGCTGGTGTAATCGACTGCCCACTTTTTGCATCAAAGTTGTAATCAGCAACCGCATTTGTTGTACCGACTCCAGCTTTTCGCCGCTTCGGCCCGGAAAAAGGAGTTCCAACAACTCTTCAATAATGAGCTCCACTTCAACCGGTGACGGAATGGGGCGAAAACCGACGAAATTGGCTTGGCCGTAACGATCGAAACTGGCTAAATACGGCTCTATATAGGGGTCAACAGAACGCTTTTTTTCATGCATGGCTCAACCATACACCAACGCCCCTACCTCATCAAGAGAGCCTATGCTCTTGAAGAGAGGGCCCCAATTTACGTATAGTAGGCTTTGGTGAAGGAGAGTGGGGATGAAACGGTACAAAGAGATTTGGAAAACACTGGTAGAGAGGGAAATCCTCTTATTAAGCGAGCTTACTGAAATTCCATCCCTGACGGTCCAAAAACCTCCCAGTTCAGAGATGGGAGAGATTGCTTTTCCCCTTTTTGCTTATGCCAAAGTGCTAAAAACGTCTCCTGCCGCTTTAGCTACTGAGCTTAAAAAGCGGCTTGAACAGCGGGATGACTTACCTAAAGGAGAGCTACTGGCCTTAGGACCGTATTTGAATGTACGTTTGGACCTTCAGCAGCTGGCAAGCACAGTCCATGCTGAAATAACTCAACAGCACTCCTTGTACGGGACAACATCGCTATTGCAAGGCCAGCGAATAATGGTCGAATTTAGCTGCCCCAATACTAACAAACCGCTTCATTTGGGCCACTTGCGCAATGATGCTATCGGCCAAAGCATCGCCAATATCTTAAAAGCTAATGGGGCAGAGGTCTATAAAGTTAATCTTATTAATAACCGCGGGGTCCACATTTGCAAATCGATGCTTGCCTACCAAAAATTTGGCAACAATGAGACTCCCAGCAGCTCAGGTATTAAAGGCGATCATTTGGTTGGCGATTATTATGTCCGCTTTGCCAGCTGGGAGAAAGAAGACCCTTCAGCTGGGTTGCAAGCTCAACAGATGCTTAAAAAATGGGAGCAAGGAGATGCTGAAACACTGGCATTATGGGAGAAAATGAACAGTTGGACCCTTGAAGGCATCCAGCAGACCTACCAAAAAACAGGCGTCTCTTTTGACCGCTACTACTACGAAAGCGAAACCTATTCATTGGGCAAAGATATGGTACTTCAAGGGTTGCAACAAGGAGTTTTCTACGAAGAGGAAGATGGGTCAATATGGGTCGATTTAACGGCTATTAACCTCGATAAAAAAGTCCTTTTGCGCAAAGACGGCACATCGTTGTATGTAACCCAAGATTTGGGAACGGCTGTTGCCCGTCACAATGATTGGCCATTTGATTCCCAAATTTATGTGGTGGCCAATGAACAATCGTACCACTTTAAAGTACTTTTCCATATTCTTGAGAAATTGGGCTTCAGTTGGGCAAGAAATTTACACCATCTGGCCTATGGGATGGTGAATCTACCCGAAGGGAAAATGAAAAGTCGCGAGGGGACAGTTGTTGATGCCGATGATTTAATTGAAGAGCTCACCCTTTTGGCTAAAGCTGAGATTGTGAATAAAGAGCGCCAGAACATGGTAGATGATGTGGATGCCACTGCCGCTAACATAGCTTTGGGAGCCTTGAACTACTTCTTACTGCAAGTTAACCCGATGAAAGATATGGTCTTTAATCCCGATGAGTCGATCTCTTTTACGGGTAATACGGGCCCCTATTTACAGTACATGGGGGCACGTATTAGCAGTATGATGCGCCTCTTTGCCCAAAACAGTGAAAAATATGAGAAGATTGATTTTGATCCGGCAGCTCTTTGTTTGGAAGAGGAGCGAGAACTACTGGTTTTAGTTGCCTCATTTTCGGAAGTTGTTGAAACAGCTGCTGTTGAATTTAATCCTTCGGCTATTACAGGCTATTTGTATGAGTTATCGCGCCTGTTTAGTCGCTACTACCACGATCATCCGATTTTAAAAGCGGCTTCCCCTTCGTTGGTCAAAGCACGTATTGAGCTGGTAGCTATGGTGCTTCAGGTGTTGAAAAATGCCTACGCTTTGCTGGGAATTCCTTTTTTGGAGTCGATGTAGCCCTTGTCATTCGTTGGGCGTTATGATATAAGAAACACTGCATATTTATGGGAAGGATGTAACAAGATGTACGCACTGGTTGAAATTAAAGGCAGACAGTACAAGGTGCAAGAAGGCGCTGTGTTGAAAGTCGATACATTTAAAGAAGAAAGTGGTTCGGTGTTGGAGTTTGATACTGTCGTGGCAATTGCCGATGGCGAAAACTCTCAGTTTGGCACCCCGTATGTGAAAGGGGCCAAAGTAATAGCTACCCTTGGTGAAGTTGTTAAAGGCGAAAAGATCAAAGTCTTCAAGTTCAAAAGAAGAAAAGGGTATGCCAGAACACAGGGGCACCGACAATCATATTCGATGCTCACTATCGATAAAATCAAAGCGTAAGGAGATACCCCATGGCACAAAAGAAAGGTGGCGGAAGCTCAAAGAACGGAAGAGACTCTAATGCTCAGCGTCTTGGAGTGAAACGCTTTGGTGGACAGAACGTTAAAGCCGGAGAGATTATCGTACGCCAAAGAGGCAATAAGTTTCATGCCGGAGAGAATGTCGGTTGCGGAAGAGATTACACGCTCTTTGCAAAAATCGGCGGTGCTGTCGAATTTCATACACGTAACAATCGCAAGTACGTGCGCATCCACTCAGCCGAATAACAGGAATTCACCTGTACATCTACCATGTTTGGATTTTCAGACGAGACCTATATTGATGTTGCCTCCGGAGACGGGGGCAACGGTTGTGTCTCCTTCCGTCGCGAGAAATATGTTCCCAAAGGGGGACCTGACGGCGGTGACGGAGGCAAAGGGGGCTCTGTTGTCTTTGTCGTACGCGATAATTTAAGAACCCTGGGCCATTTAAAGCAAACAAGATCATTTAAAGCAGAGAATGGACGACCGGGAGCCGGAGCCCGCCGTTATGGCAGAGACGGAGTCGACATTGAAATTCCTGTTCCTCCCGGTACTGTTATCAAAGATGCCCAAGACGGCACCGTGATTCAAGATTTAACCGGGCTTGAGCGCTGGGTCTTTTTGGAAGGGGGCAAAGGGGGCAAAGGGAACTGGCATTATCGCACATCCACCCGTCAAGCTCCTCAGTTTGCCCAATCCGGAATAAAAGGGGAGAGTATACGAGTCGGTGTGGAGCTTCTCATTATTGCCGACATCGGTTTTGTCGGTTTTCCCAACGCCGGTAAATCCTCTTTGTTAAACAACCTCACCAATGCCAGAACAAAAGTAGCCGGTTATCCCTTTACCACAAAAATCCCACAACTGGGAATGTTTCGCTATGACGATCATGATATCGTCTTAGCCGATATTCCCGGTATTTTGGAAGGGGCCAGTCAAGGGACGGGAATGGGGTTTAAGTTTTTACGCCATATCAGCCGCACAACAGGACTTGCCTTTTTAATCGATGTCACCGATGATGATTATATAAAAGCGTACGACATGCTTTGCAAAGAACTTGAGCACTATGATCGTGATTTGCTAAGTAAAAACCAGGTGGTCATCGGGACCAAAATCGATGAACCCGAAGGGAAGCAACGGCTGGCAGAACTACAGCAAAAACGGCCCGAGTTGCAGGTGCTGGGACTTTCCAATGTGACTAAAGAGGGACTGGAAGAGGTCAAACAAGCCTTTATCCGCCTCGTTTCGCACGATAAAGAGATAAGTGACGACGGCTTTACCACCGTGTTGGATACAGAGGCCGTATACCGGGACAAGCTATGAGAACAGCAGTGTTCGGAGGAACATTCGATCCAGTCCACCGCGGACATTTGCACTTAATCAACTCGCTGGCTAATTTGACCGACTATGAAAGATTGTTGGTCATTCCTGTTGCCCAACCACCTCATAAACAGCATGAGGCCCAGGTAAGCAATGATGATCGACTGGCTATGCTTGCCCTGGCTTTAGAAGAATATGAGGGCCTCTATCCTCAAAGCCGATCGGTAAACATCCAAGTAGAGGCTCTGGAAATTGAGCGCGGGGGAGTCTCATATATGTTTGATACCGTTAGCGAACTATATGGTCGTTACAGTATCGACGGACAAATCGGCATGGTCTTAGGCGATGATTTGTTGGCAGGGCTGCGCCGTTGGTATCGATTTGATGAGCTGCGTCATAAAGTTGAATTCATTATTATCAGAAGAACTCTTTTGGCTCCCCCTCAGGTGCTTCCTCCCGGGGTCCGGGGGCGGTTTTTGGATAACCCCATCATGGAAGACTCTTCAACGGCGGTGCGTGAACTGATAGCTGCCGGCAGGGCTACTAAAAAAAACTTACTTCCGCTTGTCACCGATCGCGTTGCCGATTATTTACTGGACCATGGATTATACACATCTTAATGCCTTCATAAAACAAAGCCTCCCAGATGCTCGGTATGCCCATTGCATTTCAACAGCAGAACAAACGGCAACTCTGCTAAAGCGCTTTGGCAACAAAAAGAGCTCCAAGAAGCCTATTTAGTGGGATTGTGGCATGATGTAGCTCGGCATTGGAGTAATGATAAACTTTTAGAGTATGCTCAACAGCACGCCTTAGAACCTTTGGCTGAAGAAAAAGAAGACCCGATGCTCCTTCATGGAGCGGTAGCTGCAACAATGCTCAAAGCGATGGACCCTACTGTTGCCAATCGCTGTTTAGTGGCCATTCGCTGGCATACCTTAGGCTCATCTAGGATGGGGTTGTTAGGCTGCTGCCTTTATATTGCCGATTATATTGAACCCCTACGGGCCCATGTAACAAAAATGTTTCGCCAGAACCTATTAGCTTTGGATACAGTTGAGCAGATGTGTTTGCGTTTAATAACACAACATGCCTCCTATTTAGCTAGCAAAGGGAAAAAAATGGCCCAAACAACGCATGAGCTAAAACAGTTTTTATTGGATGGTGGGGAGTTTAGCTGGTGAAAAAAGCAGGCGGACTTTTTGGATTGCTACTCATCGTTTTGCTTTTCTCTAGCTGTAGGTCAACAGAAATTTGGTACGGGTATTCCTCTCGTTATGCATTTATGATTAGTGCCAACAGCAGTTCTAAACACATAGCCATTGCCTATTTGCCTTTAGCAGTGATTAGCGATTATGCAGCTAAAATGGAAGAGCAAGGAATTCAAAGCGATACGTTGGGAGCTGTGCAATCGCTGTTTGGACTTCAGGGCAACCATTACATCAGAGGCAGTGAAGAAAACTGGAATACCTTGGCCCAAGCTCTTATGGAAGAGGAGGGGCTGCAGTTTAACCAGATTCGACCCAGTGTGGAAGCTATGGTAGCCTTAGTACAAAAACATCCGCTTGTCTTGCGCAATTTTGGTCTGAAGGCTACACTACAGGACCTCTGTGGACCGGCAACGAGTGCTAAGCAGATTGTGAAACTTGGAAAGCTTGTTGGTTTAGCAGATGTTGATGTGTACGACGGGGGACGATTTGTATCGACACAAGCGCAGGCTGATGAGCTTCGAGTGTGGATGCATGAATGGACTAAAAACGTACTGCAAGCTCAGAAAGGAGAACGAAAGCGATGATGGATGAAAAAAGAGTACAGCTGGCTAAAGAGATAGGCGTTTATATCGCCGATCACAAAGGGGGTAATCCTGTTGTGATTGACATCTCTGAACACTCAAGCTGGGCCGAATGTTTCATCATTGCTACGGTGACAAGTGTGGGGCACCTTAAAGGTTTGACTCGAGAGCTGTGGGGCTTTTTAGCAGACAAAGAGGTAGTGGTGTATAACCGCCATAAAGATGTCGGTACTGACGGGTGGGTTCTTATCGACTGCGGCGATATTGTGATTCATTTAATGAGTTCTGAAATGCGGGAGTTCTACGCTTTGGAGAAACTTTGGCATACAGGAAAGCTTATCAGCGGTGAACATGAAACAGCTGCTAAGCCACTGTTGTTTACATAGTCAAAAGGGCTTCATCTGAAGCATATTCCTGCTTTTTGATATCCTTGAACATCTGCACGAGTTTAGGAACTGTCAAGCTCTTTTTCTCTTGCTCTTTTAAATCTAAAATGATATTGCCCTCATCCATCATAATCAGCCGATTGCCAAAATCGATGGCGTGCTGCATGTTGTGGGTTATCATCAAGGTGGTCAGATTTAGTTCATTAATGAAAGCAGTGGTCAAATCCATGACAATTTGGGCATTGCGGGGGTCTAAAGCTGCTGTATGTTCATCCAAAAGGAGCATTTTGGGCCGGCTTAAGACAGTCATTAACAGCGTCAAAGCCTGTCGTTGCCCACCGCTAAGGAGTCCTACGTTATCTTTTAAGCGGTGTTCCAACCCCATAGATAATTTAGCCAGTTCTTCTTTAAATAATGCTCTTTTAGCGGCATTAAGGCTTACTTTCAACCCTTTCAGCCCTTTTGTGTAGGCGGTAATCATATTGTCTTCAATTGACATTTTAGCAGCAGTGCCAACAGTGGGATCTTGGAAGATACGTCCAATAGTAAAAGCCCGCCGGTGCTCTGCAGCATTAGTTACGTCTTTGCCGTTTAACAAAATAGTGCCGGAGGTAACCTCATAGGTGCCGCCGATAAGGTTGAAAAGGGTCGATTTGCCCGAGCCGTTACTGCCCACAATCGTAATAAAATCACCCTCTTGCACCTGTAAATCAAGATATTCAATGGCAACTTTTTCATTCACGGTACCGGGGAAAAAGACTTTGGTCATCTGTTCAATGTTAAGCATGTTGTTGGTCCTCTTTTTGGTGTTCTCTTCGTTCTTTATTACGCCGCAGAGCTTTTTTGCGAGCATCGGCACTGCTAGCTGCACTGCGGGTTTGAGCGATGATGAGGCTGATGATGACCAACACTCCGGTTAGGAGCTTTAAATCACTGGGGGTGAGGTTGATGTAATAGCCGTAGTAGCGGCCGAAGAACATCAGTGCTTTGTAAATAATTGCTCCCAACATCACTCGCAACGTAATGAGGGAGATTTTGTTGGAATCAAAGAGAAATTCACCAATCATAATGGCTGCCAGTCCCTGCACAACCATCCCTTGCCCTAAATTAGCATCAGCAAAGCCTTGATATTGGGCCAATAGCCCTCCAGAAAGGGCAATTAAAGCGTTGGAAAGAGCCATACCGATAATTTTCAATGTCTTGGGATTGGCCCCCATGCTGATAATCATCTGCTCATTGGACCCCATAGCTCCAATAGAAATTCCTAAATCGGTGCGGAAAAAGATATCAATGAGTTCTTTGATGATAAAGGCAATAAGAAGCGTGCCGACTAACAAAGCCCAAGAGGTAGAGAAGAAAGAGAAGAAACGGGGGAATTGGGTGTACAGCGTATCAATGCGCAAAAGCGGAACATTAGCTCTTCCGCCCAAAATGCGAATGTTGATGGAATAGAGCATCGTCATAGTCAAAATACCGGCCAGTAATCCGGGAATTTTTAACTCATTGTGAATCGTTGCCGTAATAGCTCCTGCTATTGCACCGCTAATGGCTGCCAACACTAAAGCGGTGCCTGATCCACCGCCGTTAACAATAACCATAGCCGCAACGGCGGCTCCTGTGGCAAAGGAGCCGTCGCATGTCAAATCGGCAAAATCAAGAATGCGATAGCTAATCAACACTCCAATAACCATGATGGAGAAGATTAACCCATCAACAAAAATTCCTTCTAACATCGATACGTGTCCCTACTGTACAATTTTCTGGCCATTCTCTATTACTACGGCTGCGTTCGATTGTACATCGGTTGGGATAGTGATGCCTAGGCTTTTGGCAGCATCTAAGTTAATCCATAGCTCAAAATCGGCCGGATCACTAAGAAATACGGTGCCAATGTCGCCTGCTTTCTTCCCTTCTATTAACTGATGGACAACTTTTCCTGTTGCCAAGCCAATTTTGTAATAGTCAAATCCCCAAGCTACCAGAAAATCAGTTCCTTCAACGTTCGACGGATCGGCTGTCATCAAAGGGACGCGGGCCTGCTTGGCAACATCATCCACTGAGGGCAGAGCGCTCATAACCGTGTTATCGGTGGCAATATACAACGCATCGACGCGATTAATAATCGACTGGGCTGCTTGTTTTACTTCGGCAGTATTGGCAACAGCTGCTCCCACGAACCCGACTCCCAATTTTTGGGCAGCCGCTTTGGTTTGCTCCATGAGAATTACCCCATTAGCTTCGCCGCTGGCATAGATATTTCCGATAGTTTTGGCTCCGGTGAGCTTAATGAGCAATTCAATTTGTGATTCAACGGGAGTCATGTCACTTACTCCGGTAACATTGTCTGCATAACCGAGGTCGTAGGTAGTCACCAAACCAGCTTCAAGTGGATCGGTAACGGCAGAAAAAACAACCGGACGATCAGGCAAAACATTGACCAGAGCCTGAGCAGTAGGGGTGGCAATACCTACGGCGATATCGACACGGTCGCTTTTAAATTTCTGGGCAATCTGAGCCGAGGCCGACCCTTCGGCGTTGGCGTTCTGAAAGTCAAATCTGACGCTTTGTCCAACCGAGGTCAAATAATCCTGCATTCCCTGTTCAACAGCATCCAAGGCGGGGTGACTGAGGAACTTGGAAACTCCCACCAAAACTGCGCTTTTTTCTTTAGCGCCGCCGGCGAACAAACTGGCTGTTACCAGCAGAACGACAGCAGCTGCAACTACGATTTTTTTCATACCTAGCTCCTTTGCACTGTGTTGCAAAACACTATAGACGGAGGAGGAATCTTTGTAAAGACTTTATGCACTGCCGTGCATAAACATACAGCGTATATTCACTGTTGTGGGGAGGTTCAATAAAAAACGCCGGACAATGCTGGCGCAGATAGACAAATAGGGGAGTTGTCAATAATCGAATGGATCTTCGCCTTCGGCGTAGTCGTCCTCTTCCTCCTCATAGAATAAATCATCATCATCTTCATCATCGTCATCTATGATTTCAGTCTCTTCATCATCAAGGAAGAAGCCGTCAAATTCATCATCATCCTCATCTTCAAACTCATCGTAATCGTCATCATCTCTTAAGTCGTTTGGGTCAAAATCATCAATGATTTGATCCTCGTCATCCTCTTCAATCTCATCATCGATATAGTCGTCGTCCCACTCGTCATCTTCTCGTTTTTTCATACTCAACCCCCTAACTCCAAGCTGATAACACAACAGTAAGTGAGATGTTTCTCTCTGTCAATGTAGTTTTTATCCCTTAAGGCCACTTTTCTTTGCTTACCTTGCACTGCCAAAAGGTTGCTGATATAGTTTTCTCATCAGTAAAGAGGCAGTGACATGAACAAACAGAACGTCTTGGCAATTCCTTGCGGAGATCCAGCCGGCATCGGTGTTGAAATCCTCCTCAAAGCCTCCGTTAATGCACAGTTGGAAAACTGCATCATCATTGCCGTTGGAGATGAGCACCATTTTAGAGCAACAGCAGCCAGCTGTAATATAGTAAATCCTTTTACCACAATTGTTAAGACACTTAGACAGTGCGAAAAAGCACTGCAAGCAGGGGCACCAAGAATTTTGTATCATCTTGATTTACTAGATATGCAGCAGTTCCGCTTTGGCCATATTCAGGGCCAATGCGGCTTGGCCGCTTACCATGGTGCCACCTGTAGTGTACATTTGGTGGAACAAGGATTAGTCGATGCCATTGTCACTCCCCCGTTACATAAAGAGGCCCTTAAAGCTGCCGGTATTGAGCACATTGGTTATACAGAAATGCTTGCCTCTTTAAGTGGGTCGACTAAGGCACTGACGATGTTTGAAACAATGGGAATGAAAATCTTTTTCCACACTCGGCATATGAGCCTACTGCAAGCGTGTTTGGCCATAGATAAAGAGGGAGTGCTTACAAGTATCCGCTCCTGTTATACGGTGAGCCAGCATCCCCTTTTTAACCAAAAACTCCCCCTTGCTGTAGCAGCTTTGAATCCGCATGCCTCCGACGGGGGGTTGTTTGGCAGTGAAGAAGAGGATGCTATTATCCCTGCAATACAAGAGGCTCAACGAGAAGGAATGGATGTAGTTGGTCCTATCGGAGCCGATTCGGTGTTTCATTTTGCCAAAATGGGAGCGTATCGTGCAGTGCTTTCACTGTACCATGACCAAGGACACATCGCTGCTAAAACCCTCGATTTTGAACGGACAGTTGCCGTAACGTGGAACCTTCCCTTTATACGCACCAGCGTGGATCATGGCACCGCCTTTGACATTGCAGGCAAAGGGGTAGCCAGTGAAGTAAGTATGGTTGAAGCCGCCTTGGTGGCTCTTCGCTATTTGCAATCTCAACGGGGGTAGTGTGATAAGTGTCCAAGGGGTAAGTAAACATTTTACTATTCGCAATAGAACTGTTACGGCAGCAGATAATGTCTTTTTTGATGCTTTTAACGGGGAGGTTTTTGGTCTTTTGGGTCCCAACGAAGCGGGCAAAACTACGCTGCTAAGAATTATTGCCACTTTGCTTAAAAGCAGTAGCAAAGCCGTAACGGTCAAAAAGAGGTGCTCTTATTTAGCACCTTTATCCAATGTCCTGGTATTTGTTCTTCCCATCGTCAATGTGATTTTTGTGCTGAAAGAGACATTTTTAGGCCTGCCTAATTTGCCCGGTTGTTTCGCAGCGAGCGCATACTGGTAACGGTGTAAATGATGAAAAAATGGTTGTCAGTGGTACTGGGGAGTCTTTTAGTCGTATTGGCTAGCGGTTGTGCAACTCGCATTACTGTCTCACATTTGGTGCCGGCGGCTTTTGATATGAGCCGCTACAGAACTTTGGCTGTAGAAGAGCCAGTGGTGTATGAGTTTTCAATCGACCCCATTGAAGATCTTAGCGGTGGTTCCCCTGTTATTCTGTACAGCGGTGATACCCCTTTTATTGGACGCTCTATTGGTGGAGAACTGGCTGAAAAGCTGGGGGCTAAACTGCAAGAAAGTTCTTACTTTTCCCCCCTGTTTTTAGCACAAGGAGAAAGGGCTGATGTACCACGGTTGTACTCCCAAGGGTATACGGCACTGCTACGTCCTCGCATCAGTAGGATTAAAGGAAGTCAATATATCTATGCAGAGACGAAAGTGGGCGAACAAGAGCCATCTTCGTATGCCCTGCGCCAATATGTGGAGCTTTCGCTTGTTTTTACCCTTATTGAAACGGCAACGGGAAACATCCTTTTGGAAAAAGTGATGCAAGGCAATGCTGATAACCGCTATGAACTTGATATTGAGGATGGTCCGGTTATTTTTGCGCCTCCCTTACAGCCGCTTATTCAACAACAAATGAATGTTTTGGTAGATTCGTTCATCGATTCACTTCAACCCACTCGGAAAGTTGTTTCATTGTCTTTGCTACCCAATAAACCTGCTGTAGCGGCTGTTGAAATGGCTTATCAGTATAGTAAAGAGGGGCTGTATCAGCAAGCTTTGTCGCTATTTGAGCTGCAATGGCAACAAAGCCGGCATCTGAGCAGCGGCTATAATGCGGCTTTGATATATGAAGCTCTGGGTCAAAGAGAAAAGGCTTTGAATTTGATGCAAGAGGTCTATGGATACTATCGGCAAAAGAAAGTAGCTTTCCAGATAGAACGAATGCAGCGGCATATGAAGGAGCATCAACGTGCTCAACAGCAATTCTAAAACCGACAAAACCCCGCTCCTCATTTTGTACACAGGAGACGGAAAAGGCAAAACAAGTGCCGCTTTGGGCCTATTGTTTCGCAGTTTAGGCCACCTTGCACGGTGTGCCGTTATTCAGTTTATTAAAGCACCCCAAGTAGCTACCGGAGAGCAGTTATTGGCAAAGAAGCTGGGACTACAGTGGGAAAACTATGGCAGCGGCTTTTTGTTTACTGCTGAAGATGTTAAGCGAGATACCCCCTTATTTGCCGCCGGCTGGGCGCGCGCTCAAGATCTGATGCTTAATGAGCGCTATGATGTGGTGATTTTGGACGAAATTACGTATGTCTTGAATAATGGCGCTTTGGATGAACAAGAAGTGCTGCATTGGCTTAATGAGTTCAAAAAAAGACCCAAGCGGCCACATGTGGTACTAACTGGCCGTAATGCTTCAAATGCCCTTATTGATATCTGCGATATGGTGAATGTGGTAGAAGAGCTAAAGCATCCGTGGAAAAGCTCTATAGCCGCGCAAAAGTTGATTGAGTACTGAATTTATCCCTGGATACGCAAATTGCTCATATTATATTGTACCAAAGGTGTAATTCAGGGTATAATCGCTGCGAGGAGCTTTCGATGGGGCTTGTTGAGGTACATGCGCACGTATTACCCTTTGTTGATGATGGAGTCAAAAGTAAAGAGCAGGCATCGGCGGTGTATGAGGCATATGCGCAAGCCGGATTCAGTGATATCGTGACAACGGTACATTTGTACAACCCCTACGTTCATACCCGTACCGAGCATATCAGGCCTATGTTCGAATGGGCCTTTGAAGAAGCTCAGAAGCAGGGAGTGAAGCTCCATTTAGGCAGTGAAACGTATATCGGTTCGGTCTCAGATCCGCAGACTATCCCTTTTTTAGGCAACTGCGTTTTGCTTGAGACCGATTATTATACTGAGCCACTTTATCTGCCTCATTTGACCTATTCGCTGTCCAAAAGAGGACAGACGGTTATTTTAGCCCATGTGGAGCGGTATCAATGGCTTAAAATCTCCTCTGATATTGCCAAGACATTGAAAGAGACAGGGGTGCTGTTTCAGTGCAATGTATCGGGAGTGCTTGGCGGTCAATGCAACTCCTATTTAGAAGCGGGGATGGTTGACATCTTGGCTTCCGACAATCATGGTGATTTAGAGCTGCCACAAAAACTGGCTCAACTGCTACAGCGGTATCCGCAAATTAAGCAGAAGATGGAGAATGTATTTCGCGTTTAAAAGCGAACATAGGGGGATAACACATGCTGTTGGATATGACGATTGCTAACTTTAGATCGGTGCAAGATCAGCAGACTATCACTTTTGAGGCCGTCAAAGACAACCGTCTGAGCGCCTCCAAAGTAGTAGAGATAACAGAGCGGCTGAGAGTTATAAAAACTGTAGCTATCATCGGCCCCAACGGGGCGGGTAAAAGCACTTTTGTTCGGGCCTTGGAGGCTTTAAAAGCTATTGTGCTGGCACCCGAAGAGGTAGAAAATCCTTTGGCACTGCTAGCTGGTACTTCATTTGCCTACTCGCAGATCAAAGGGGGTCCTGCCGAATTAGCTTTTGAGCTGGTGCTGGGAGTTGATGAGGAGAGCGGACAACCTCTTTTAGGTCGTTATGCATTGCATGCCGATCGCGAAAAAGTCTATTTGGAATCGTATCACCTCTTTGTGGGGCGTTCTCGCAAACTGATGTTTGAGCGAACGTTGTTAGAAGGGGAAGAGATTGAGTATAAATACCGCTGGGGTAAAATGTTTCGCGGTGAGAAAAAACGATTGGTCAACAAAGTTCCTCACAACCGCACCTACTTGGCAGCTGCAGCTGAAAAAGAGTCGCTGACATTAGAGCCGCTGTACCGTTGGTTTAAAGAACAGTTGATGATTCTCCCCTTTGGTTTGTCGGCCTCCAGTGAAAAGCAAATTGTTGATCAATTGCAATCTCATCCGGGTTGGAAGCAGAATCTGATTAACTTTTTATGGAGTGTTGATATTACCGATATCAGAGATGTACGGGTCCAAGATGGGCGGCTCATATTTGTCCATACCAATGTGGCCCAGCACTACGCCTCTTATTTTTCCAATGAATCGTTATCACTGCGCCGCCTGACTTCCATTGCCATTGCCATGTTTGAAGCTTTCAGTGCCAACCGCCTGCTGGTTATCGATGATTTTGGCATGCTTTTGCATCCCAATGCTTTGGAGCACATGATAAACATTTTTGAAGACAACAACTCGCTTGTCGGCTCCCAAATGTTGGTTGTCGATTGCAACCCCTCACTGTTAAAAGATGGCGTGCTCCGTCGGGATGGCATCTGGTTTGCTCAAAAAAGTGGGGAATCGGCAACTGAGTATTACAGCCTTGCCGATTTCCGCTACTCAAAAGCCAAAAGAGACCTTAACGAGCAATTATATATGAACGGCTCTTACGGAGCATTGCCCATTACCAGTGAATTTGTCTTTGTCAAAGAGTCTGCAGAAGGAGAAGTGCTATGAAACGGAAAAAACGGAACGAAAAACCTCGACAAACACTTTTGATTGTCACCTCTGGGGAAGCTGAATCGCTCTATTTTTCCCAAATGCGCAAAGATAGTCGGTATACCAATATGACAATTATCTGGGACTCTGAGGCCCAAAGTGCTGAAGATTTGATTAAGCGGGCGGCAAAAGAGAGAACTAGGCAGAAATTTGACAGCGTTTGGTGCTTTTTTGGTCTGCAGAATCTAGAACTAAATGATCAGCAGCTTGCAGAAGCCCAAGCGCTTGCCAAAAAGCGGAAAGTACAACTGGCATGGTTAAACCCCGATTTGTCTTTGTGGTATCTGCTTCACTTGCAAGCTCCGCGGGCCTTAATTAACGATGGCAGCCTCATTGCCTCAGCTTTGCGGGGCATTTTGCCTGAATTTGATACTTCGCCCGAGTACCTGCTAGGAGCCGGTTCTGCTTTGCATTTGAAGCTGTTTCCCTACAAAGCCCAAGCAGTTGTCAATGCAGGGGCGTATAATCAGCTGGCTTCACAAGCGGGGTTGGCGACAGCTCCAGTGAATATGACGAAGCTCATCAATGATATTTCAACTGTTTGCGGCACAGCCGATATGACACACAACCAAAAATTGATTGGGCTGAAGAATAATTAACTATGCTTACCCAAGGACTGACGATTCTGCTTTACATGTTTGCCTTTGCCACAGGGTGCATGACGTTAGCACTTTCTGTGGTCTTTCATGTGCGAGAATCATACCGCTGGACCAGCTACTTTATTCTCTTTCACGCATCGCTACTACTGGTAATGGTTCTGCAAGTCCTTGTGGTATTTGTTAATCTCTTTTTTGGTCAGATGGCGGCTTTTGTGACTAGTATTGTCATCCAGTCACTTTTGGCAGCTAATATTAGTTTCCTAATTATCTTTATCCCCTTTTTTACCACGTGGCTTATCGCCCAGCCATGGCGTAAGCCATTGCGATTTATTTTTCTCTTTTTAGCCTGTGCTTATATGGCTTTAAGTGTCCTTGATATGATTTTCCGTGATGTGTGGGCTTTTCAGTCTTCAATGATACTGGTCTTTGTCGGTACTCTCTTTTTCTCCATTGCCGTGGTGATTAAAAACCTTAAAACCATTACCCATCCCGATGTCAGATTAGTGAGCAAAGCTATTATTATTCTCTCATTTGTGATGATTCCCCTTTTGATTATCAGCATGGTGGCTCCTCAGGCTCGCTACATCACGTTTCCTGTCTATTTCATGGCTTTTTCCATTATTATTTTGGTCTATCTCTTTATCTATGTCCGCCGTCAGCCTAAAGAGGATATAAAAGAGATTACCTACGAACGGGTCGAACCGTTTCATATTACTGAGCGAGAGTATTCGGTGGTCCAACTAATTAAAGAGGGACTGACGAATAAAGAGATAGCCCACTGAGCTCAATATTTCAGTTAATACCGTAAACAACCATGTGGCCAATATTTTTGCCAAGACCAAAGTTCGCAGTCGCATCGATCTGCTTAATCTGTTAGAGGGAGCTAAGAATATATGAAAAAGCCACCTGTGGTGCGTAAGTGCGCCTTTCCTATGCGCTTAACTCATTCCCAGCGTCCGCCCAAAGCGGTCCTTCTGATTCACGGCTATGCAGGGTACCCTGGAGAGTTGGCATTGGCAGCAAGCTCATTGTATGAGGCAGGCTGTGATGTTGTGGTCCCCCGCTTAGCTGGGCATGGGACCAATGGAGCCGATTTTTGCCTTACTAATCGCCATAATTGGCTGGGGTGTGTTGAAGTTGAATTGCAAAATATGCTGAGTATGTATGAAGAGGTCTCGTTGGTAGGCCATTCGATGGGAGCTGCCATTGCTGTTTTGTTGATGGCTGCCTATAGCGTAGGACCTTCTGTGGTGTTGGCTCCCGCTTTAGAAATCCCGGCTTTAAACCATGCAGCGGTCTCTCTTCTTTCACTTTTTGTTAAAGATAAAAAAAGTAGCTTGGCAACCTGATCCGCGGTATCGTTTTTTTGATCAACGGGATGAGGATGATGATCTGTACTTGGGAAGCGAATATTGGTCTCACCTCTATTTTAAGCAACTGCGGCAGTTGTCTTTGCTCAGAAAAGAGGCACTTGGGGCACTGCATGGAGTCACAACCGATCTGTTAGTCATTACCGGAGATTTGGATGAAACGATTGGCAAAGAGGTGGGAAAGGTAATTACCCAAAAAATTCAAGGCAAAAGCAAACATGTCCGCTTGGCCCAAGGAACCCACTTTTTGCCCTACGACATCGATGATGAGGCTCGGCAAGAGACGATGCGACTATTAGTCGATTGGATTGTTCGCCCCTTGTCCTAGTTGTTGCTACTTTTCTCTTTTTACTATAAAACAGTAACAGTTAAGCCACGTTGCAGGAGGAGTTCTCTTTATGAGTGTCCGCGTACGCTATGCACCTTCGCCAACCGGATTGCAGCATATCGGTGGAGTAAGGACAGCGCTCTTTAATTATTTTTTTGCTCGAGCCAATGGGGGAAAATTTATTCTCCGCATTGAAGACACCGATCAAATGCGCTTTGAAAAAGAGGCCTTAGATGATTTGTATGACACTCTTGCATGGCTGGGAATCGATTGGGATGAAGGTCCTGTAATCGGGGGCCCCTATGGTCCGTATATCCAAAGCCAACGCTTTGAATTGTACCAAACATATGCCCAACAACTAATAGATCAAGGCAAAGCGTACCGCTGCTATTGCACTTCTGAGCGCTTAGAGCACCTGCGCGAAGAACAAAGTAAGCAAAAAGCAAAACAACAAGGCTACGATCGCCATTGCCGCTCTTTAAGTGCTGCTGAACGCTCTGAAAAAGAACAAGCGGGACTGAGTTCAGTTATTCGCTTGGCACTCCCTTTAAGTGGCAAAACAACGTTCCACGATGTGTTGATGGGAGACATAACTCGGAGTAACAGCGACATCTCCCCCGATCCGGTGCTACTTAAATCAGATGGGTTTCCCACCTACCATTTAGCGAATGTCATTGATGATCATTTGATGCAGATAACCCATATTATGAGGCTCAAGAGTGGATTCCATCAGGAGCATTGCACATCTTGTTGTACGAAGCTTTCGGCTGGGAGCCACCGGTGTACTGCCATTTACCTATGGTGATGGGCAAAGACGGACAAAAGCTCTCCAAACGCCACGGCTCAACAGCCGTGCGGGAGTTTAGAGAGCAAGGCTACCTTAGCCAAGCTCTGATTAACTATGTGAGTATGGTAGGGTGGTCGTTTGACGGGCAACGGGAGTTCTTCAGCAAAGAGGAGTTGGAAAAACTCTTTAGTTTGGAACATATCAGTAAATCTCCCGGTATTTTTGATTACAAAAAGCTGCAATGGTACAATGGCATGTATATTCGCCAGTTATCTGATGAGCAGCTGGCAAAACAACTACTGCCGTATATGCAAAAGGCGGGCTTTATCAGCGACAACGTCCTTGCCCAAGAGCAACAACAGCTTATGGCGATTATCCCCTTGGTTAAAGAGCGCTTAAAAACGTTGGCCGAAATTGTTGAGATGGTCCGTTTCTTATACGAAGAGGTCAAAGAGCCCACTGCTGCCGAGTTACTGGTGAAAAACCAGGATGCACCAACGACGGCTTTAGCCCTTAAAGAGGCAATTGCTCTGATTGAACAACTGCCAACATTAGGTAAAGATGAAGTAGAGCAGCAGTTACTTGGGGTGGCACAGCGGTTGGGAATTAAAGTTAACGGTTTATTTATGCCGATTCGTTTGGCAATAACTGGCAGTACCATCAGTCCCCCTTTGCTCGATGCCATTGAGCTATTAGGAATAGAACACGCAATTGTCCGCTTAAAACGGGCTATAAGCATATTGAATAACGAGGTTGTACATGTCTGAAACTACTATGGAAAAAATTGTCTCGCTGTGCAAACGGCGGGGGTTTATTTATCAGTCGAGTGAGATTTATGGCGGGCTTTTCGGGTTCGTGGGACTACGGTCCGTTGGGGGTGGAGCTGAAAACAACATCCGCAACTTTTGGTGGCGTGAAATGACGCAGCTGCATGATAATATTGTCGGTTTGGATGCCTCAATTCTTATGCACCCCAAAGTCTGGGAAGCCAGCGGTCATGTCTCTAACTTCACCGACCCGTTAGTAGACTGTAAACAGTGCAAAAGCCGCTTTAGAGCCGACCAAATTGATTTGGAGGCTCCTTGTCCTACTTGTGGGACAAAAGGCTCTTTTACTGAGCCAAGGAATTTTAATTTAATGTTCACCACCCACCTGGGGTCTATCAAAGACGAAAGTTCAGTGGTTTATTTACGTCCCGAGACGGCTCAGGGAATCTATGTTGATTTTAAAAACGTGGTGCAAAGTAGCCGCGTAAAAGTTCCGTTTGGTATTGCTCAGGTTGGCAAAGCTTTCCGCAATGAAATAACCACCAAAAACTTTATTTTCCGCTCAGTCGAATTTGAACAAATGGAAATGCAATACTTTGTTAAACCGGGAACGGATGAAAAGTGGTTCGAGTATTGGAAAGAGCAGCGGATGGAGTTCTACAAGAAAAATGGGAATCAGAGCCGATAAGCTGCGCTGGCATCAACATGGGCCTGATGAGCTGGCTTTTTATGCCAAAGAGGCTTTTGATATCCAATTCCTCTTTCCGATGGGATGGCAAGAGCTTGAGGGAGTCCATAACCGCACCGATTATGATTTAAGCCAACATCAAAAGTTCAGCGGCAAAGATATGACCTATTTAGACCAAGAGACCCAAGAACGGTTCACCCCCTTTGTCGTGGAGACCTCTGCAGGATTAACGCGCAATGTGTTGATGGCTCTTAGCGATGCCTATGAAGAGCAAACCTTAGAAGATGGTGATGTGCGAACCGTATTGCACTTCCACCCCGCTATTGCCCCCATAAAAGTGGCCGTCTTGCCACTGGTTAAAAAAGATGGCATTGCCGAATACGCCGAAAAACTGGAAAAAGAGCTTCGAGAAGAGTTTACTACTTTTTACGATCAAAGCGGTGCCATTGGCAGACGGTATCGTCGGATGGATGAAATTGGGACTCCGTATTGCATCACCGTTGATTATCAGAGCCTAGATGACAACACAGTCACTCTTCGCCATCGTGATTCAATGGAACAAGAGCGGGTAGAGCTGTCCAAAATAGCCGAAACGATTCGCTCTTCGATGCGCTCTTACAAACGGGTCTAAGGGGAAGATGATGAACCAAGCTCTGCACGTACTATATGAAAGGGGTTTTGTAGCCCAATGCACTAACGTAGAAGGCCTCAGTGAGTTGATGGACAAAGAGGCCACAACGTTTTATGTCGGCGTCGATCCCACCGGTAAATCGATTCATATCGGTCATATGGTCCCGTTTTTTGCCATGCACCATTTGCAAAAAGGGGGGCATAACCCCGATTGCTTTGGTAGGGGGAGGGACCAGTTTAATTGGCGATCCCTCAGGCAAGACTGAAATGCGCAAAATGCTCAGTGTCAAGCAGATTGAAGAAAACAGTGCTTCATTGAAAAATCAGCTGGGTACCGTTCTCGATTTTTCAGCAAATCCGCCTGCCGGGTATGGTAAGGCCATAATGCTTAACAACTACGATTGGCTGGGAAAACTCAACTATATTGAGTTCCTTAGAGACATCGGTCGCCATTTTTCAGTTAACAGGATGCTCACCTTTGAAAGCTACAAACAACGCTTGGAAAAGGGGCTTTCGTTTATTGAGTTTAACTACCAACTGCTGCAGTCGTTTGATTTTTTAACGCTTTATCGCCAGCAAGGCTGTCGGCTGCAAATGGGCGGAGATGATCAGTGGGGTAATATTGTCGCCGGTATCGATTTAATCAGAAAGGTTGAAGCAGCCGAATGTTTTGGTCTGACGTTTAACCTCATTACCCGCTCTGATGGCCATAAGATGGGTAAAAGTGAAAAAGGAGCTGTGTTTCTTGATCCTTCGATGTTCAGTCCGTATGACTTTTACCAATACTGGCGCAAATGTCAACGATGATGATGTGATCCGTTTTATGAAACTCTTTACGTTCCTCTCTTTAGAAGAGATTGCCGAATATGAGGCGCCTAAAGAAATATCAATGAGGCAAAAGAGCGGCTTGCTTTTGAACAGACGCGTATTATTCACGGCGAGCAAGAGGCCCAAAAAGCCCGCGATGCTGCTTTAGTACTGTTTGTGGAAGAGTAACAGAAGAGGCAAAAGAGGGTCTACCTACTATCACAATTGACAAACAGGCGTTAGAATCAGGGATAGTAGCCTATGAATTATTTGCCATGACCGATTTATGTAAAACCAATTCAGAGGCCAGAAGACTTATTCAGCAGGGTGGGGCGATGATTCAAGAGCGGAAGGTTGAAGATGTTAATCAACTTATCGATCTTTCGTGGAGTGCCCAAGGTGAGATGATTCTCAAAGCGGGCAAGAAGCGGTATTTTAGAATCGTCGTCTCCTCTTGATACAAGGCTCTTCGGAGGCCTATTCCGATTGAGGTGGTTTATGAAACGGATTGTGTTGCCTATCGCCTTAGTAGTGGTGCTCTTAAGCACTCCTTTATTTGGTAGAGCTGCTGTGGAGGCACAGCAACTGACTATCCGCATGGCTGCCATGCAAGGCCCCAGTGGCTTTGGCACGGTGGGATTACAAAGAGATGGGGGAGCCATAGGTCAAAATACGGTTGTTGAGCTCTCTGTTTATCCCTCTCCCAATGAGGTGATTGCCCGTTTGGTTAACGGTGAGCTTGATGCTGCGGCATTGCCAACGAATGTGGCTGCTAATCTGTGGGCAAAAGGGGTCGGTATTAAAACTGCCGCCGTCATTGGAGAAGGGATGCTCATGTTCCTCAGTACCGATGATACCATCACTGAATTATCTGATCTGCAAGGAAGGCGGATTTATGTCCCCGGTGCAGCAGCACTCCCGATCAGATGGCCAATATTTTACTGATGGCATTAGGCTTTGATGCCGAAACCGATATTATCTACGATTATAGTGTTGCAGCTCCGGCCCAATTAGCCCAGATGCTTATTGCCAACCGCGTTGATTTAGCCATTTTGCCCGAGCCGTTTGTTACGATGGTAAAAGCTGCCAATCCGCGTGTTTTTCCCTTAATAGATGTTCAGCAACTCTGGCGCGCTTTGACCGGAACGGGGAACTACCCGATGACTGTTTTTGTCGTCTCTGATGCTTTTGTGGCTGCCCATAAAGAGAAGGTACCGCTTTTAATGGAGGCTTTGAGCAATTCCATTAATTGGGTCAATGCCAATCCCTCTGAAGCGGGAGCGATGATCGAAGAGGCTGGAATCATGAATGCTCAAATGGCAACTCCGGCCATAAGCAAAGCAACTTAGTTTTCAGAAGTGCCAAAGAGGCGTATGAAGCGATGGATATCTACCTGAAGGTCCTCTACGGTTTCGATTATTCTTCGATAGGGGGAGAGGTGCCTGATGCCTCGTTCTACCTTTCGTACTAAGATTGTCACCGTAATAACAATTTGCCTGCTACTGGGGCTATGGCATCTGGGCTCTATGCTTTGGATGCCGCTGTTATTTTGCCGACACCGCACTCAACGCTTGTTAGTGTCTGGAAACTGCTTCAATACAAACCGCTTTCATTGCATCTGTTGACCACGATTGGGCGGGCATTACAGAGTTTTCTGATTATCATCATTTTAGGCGGTATTTTGGGTGTTGCCGCCGGGTACAATAAACTAGTAGCCGCAGCTTTGCAACCGGTGGTGGTATTGTTTAAAGCCACGCCGGTGATGTCCATTATTCTGCTGGCTTTTATTTGGTTTACCAGCGGTACCGTTCCTATTTTTTCAGCCTTTTTAATGGGCTTTCCTGTTATGTTTGTCCAAGTTGAGCAAGGTGTTCATCAAATAAGCAGCCAGTTGCTTGAAATGGCCACTATGTACCGCTTTTCGCAAAAAGAGCGCTTAGTCCATTTAGTTATCCCCTCATTAGCCCCCTCTTTCATAACAGGGGCCAAAAGCCTCTTTGTCGATGGTGTGGAAAGTTGTCATAGCTGCTGAGGTGCTTACTGTTCCCCGGTATGGAGTAGGTTCACGCCTTCATTTGGCACAAATTAATTTGGAAACAGCCGAAGTTTTGGCTTGGACGTTGATTGCCATTCTTTTGACTGCTGCCGGAGATCTTATTTTTTTAGCACTTTTGCGACTGCCGCAACGGATACGGCAGCTGAAAATAAAAGAGGCAGTATGAGAATAGAGAAGCTAAGTAAGCAGTATCAAAATGGCTCCAAGCCGCTGGTAGTTTTAATGACTTCTCCCTCAGCTGCCAAGAGGGGAGTATCACCGCATTGCTTGGCCCTTCAGGATGCGGTAAGACCACACTGCTACGACTTATTGGCGATTTAGAGAAAGCCGATGGGGGAAGTATCAACAAAGAGCTCTCTGAAGAAGGACCGGTGAGTTATCTTTTTCAAGAACCGCGTCTTTTGCCCTGGCATTCAGTTCTTACCAATGTTGAGCTGGTGCTCAGACCTTTTATGGAGAATAAAAGTGAGCGAGTTCAAAAGGCAATGGAGTTTATCGAGATAGTCGAACTAAGCGATTATTATCGCTTTAAGCCCCAACAGTTATCGGGGGGAATGCGCCAAAGGGCTGCCATAGCCCGCGCCTTTGCTTTTCCGGGGCGTATTATGCTCCTCGATGAGCCGTTTCAAAGTCTTGATGCTTTGCTGCGCCAATCATTGGTGGCAGCCTTTGTGAAGCTGTGGTCGCTGGACAAACGGACAACCGTTTACATTACTC
>JBMNGW010000013.1:0-192519 GCA_050950025.1 Sphaerochaetaceae bacterium
CTTCTGAACATGACATTCAAACAATTTAACCGCATCGTTGAGATAAGAACCAAAATTATCAGCATGGGCACATTTGCCTGTGCCAGCTCCTATGCTGTTGTAAATACCCACCAATGGTCATGGCCCCGATTTTTAGTCACCTTAGCCTCGGTGCTTTGCATCGACATGGGGACCACCGGCTTTAACAGTTTCTTTGATTTTGCCAGCGGCACCGATATCAAAGAGTATAACTTGGAAAAGGACAAAGTGCTGGTCCATGAAGGAGTGAACCCCTTAGCCGCCTTGGGCATCTCGCTGGCTTTATACGCCATTGGAGGGGCTTTGGGACTACTGCTTGCCTACTGGACAAGCTGGAAGCTATTACTTGCGGGAGCCGTGTCGATGGCTATCGGGTTTTTATACACTGGCGGCCCATTTCCCATCTCTCGCACCCCTTTTGGCGAACTATTTGCCGGAGGGTTTTTAGGCTCTATCCTCTTTCTCATCGCTGTGTACGTGCAAAAACTCACCTTGAATGCTTCAGATGTTTTAGTCTCTCTCCCTTTCTCTTTACTTATTGGCCTTATTTTAACAGTAAATAACACCTGTGACAAAAAGGCCGACATCATTGCAGGCAGAAGAACGCTCTCCATTCTTCTTTCCCAAAAGACAATTATCAAGATAATGAAAGCAACTCTTATCCTGAGCTGGGGCCTGTCGATTCTAACAGCCGCCTTGGGGCTTTTACCTCTGCTCTCTCTTCCCCTATTTGCCGTTAGTTTCCTTCTAAGTGCCAAAACGTATCACAGGATGCAGCGCAGAGGATTTTCTCTTAGCACCAAAGGAATTTCGATGGGAGATATCTCTCGCATCTTTTTGCTTTATTGCCTCTCTTTTGTACTGGGAAATCTCTTTGCTCTTCTGTGGTAAGTTGTGCAAAGCTTTCCGCCGCATAAAAAGCGATTACAAAGGAGAACATACATCGTATCAGGCAGAAGCGACTGAAGGGAGTCGAACCCTCGTCACGAGCTTGGGAAGCTCGGGTAATAACCGTTATACGACAGTCGCAATATGGGCTTATGATACCTAAAACCCAAATCATGTTCAAGACAAAAAGGAAGAGGGAGAGAAATCAAAAACAGGAACAAACAACCATAAACGCAGATTTGTCGGCAAAGTCTACTTCTTCCCCTAAAGAGTCACACTACTTAAAGTAAAAAAAAACAGATGGGCAAATGATAAAGATTGAAAAACTCCCCTTATACCAGTATTCTATTAGTAATTTGTTGTGTAGTAAGCCTGCAGAAGGGAGAATAAACTAGAGGGGTTGAAGTTAAGGTGAAGAAAACATACCGCATTTCCCCTGAAGTGATCCAATGGATCATCGACCAGATTGGAACAAACATTACTCTATTTAAGTCTCTGGACACTCTCAAATCCTGGCAGGCAGGTTTAAGCTCCCCCACATTCAACGAAATTGAAACTGTCAGTAAAAAAAACACACATTCCTCTTGGATATTTTTTCCTTCAAACTCCACCAAAGGAAAAAATCAAGCTTCTGGAATATAGGACCATAGCAAATGCCGAATTTGACATTCCAAGCAGGGATTTAATCGACACAATTACAGATATGGAGCAGATTGTCGATTGGACACGGAACTACCTGATTTCCGAGGGGTCTGAAATCAATACGATTGTCGGAAAACTCAAAGGGAACTCTCATATTGAAGTTATCGCCGATTATATCAGGCAAACGTTGGGGATATCTGTACGTTGGTTTGAAACTGCAGAAAATCCTTTTACATACCTTAGAAATCGTATGAGTGAAGTTGGTATTATTGTCATGATGAGTGGCATTGTTCGCAATAACACACATCGTGCGCTCGATATCAATGAGTTCCGTGCGTTTACCATCATTGATGAATATGCTCCGTTGATTTTTATCAACAGCATGGATTCCAAAAACGGCAAATTGTTCTCTCTTCTACACGAATTCACCCCACATCTGCTTGGGAGAAACCAATCTGTTCAACGACAGAAACAGTACCAGGCAAAAATGTCAGTAAACTCGAGACTATCTGTAATGCCGTAGCAGCAGAAATCCTCGTTCCATCCACCCTGTTCGACCCAGCATGGAATACGTTACACTCTTTATCTGTATCTTTAGAAGAAACTATTGGCAAGGTTGCACACTCTTTCAAATGTGGTTATGTCGTCATTGCCCGGAAGGCTCTTGATGCCAGGAAAATTGACCAAGCCACATATGATGGAATCGCAAAAGAAGCAACCCGAAAATATCATGAGCAAACACAATCCAAGAAAGTCGGCCAAGGAGATTTTTACCGCACTAAAGGAAGCCGCATAGATAAAACGATTCCTCTCTTTTGTCGTTGACAGTGTCTCTCGAGGTAAGACGCTTTATTCCGAAGCATTTAGACTCACTGATACTAATAGGCATACTTTTTTTGAACTTCTGGGAAGGATGAATGCGTGAAATTGGATAGAGCTATATATCTCATAGACACTAACTCCCTAATAACTCCAAAAGCTACGTATTATCCATTTGATTTTGCTCCGAAATTTTGGCAGTCAATGGCTGAAAAAATTCAAGATGGTTCTATAGCTATCTTAGACTTAGTAAAAAAAGAGATTCTAAAACCTTCAATCAAGGATGACTTGGCTATTTGGATGAGCAATCTGAAGATTGGGCAGTATATTGATCACAAACAGCAACAGATAGTCGACAAGTATGCCCAAGTAATCCAGTTCCTTCAAAAATGATTCATGTTACTCTGAAAAAGCTCTTCGCCTTTGGGCCGACAAGTCAGTAGCCGATCCTTGGTTGATTGCCACTGCAGTGGTGTACGGATTTACTATCGTTACTTTTGAAAAATACGTAAAAGCTAACGCTAATAACCCCAGTGGCGTTCCCAAAATTCCAAATGTAGCAGAACATTTTCAAGTAAGAACAATTGACCTATTCCAGATGATAAGAAACCTAGGCATCAAGTTATAGGATTTGGTTTTACCAATCACGATGATGCATTCCCAATATGTGTCTATCGCCTCCCCAAAATTCTGTTTGATTTATGACAAAACCAATCTTTATACGACTCTTACAACTCTCTTTTTTCTCTTCTTTTTTCTTTTTAGCAGGTGGATAATGTATGTTACTGTTCATACCATCTGCAATAAGCAAAGAGTTTTCGTTGACGTGGGGGTGGCTGGAGGTTACACTGACGACATAAGATAAATGGGGGTAGCCAATGGCCACTGTAGAACTTAAAGACATTACTAAAATCTATGAAGGTAATGTAAAAGCTGTTGACAGCGTCAACTTTGAAATCAAAGGACAGAGAATTTGTTGTTCTCGTAGGACCTTCAGGGTGTGGAAAATCGACCACGCTAAGAATGGTCGCCGGACTGGAAGACATCACCAGTGGTGAGCTGTACATTGACGGTAAGCTGGTCAATGATGTGCCGCCCAAAGACCGGGACATCGCCATGGTGTTCCAAAACTATGCGTTATATCCGCATATGAGCGTCTATGACAACATGGCCTTCGGTCTGAAAATCAGAAAATTCCCTAAAGCAGAAATTGACCAACGGGTTCGTGAAGCAGCCAAGATTCTCGATATCGAGCAGCTTTTGGACCGCAAGCCAAAAGCCCTTTCAGGGGGACAAAGACAGCGTGTAGCAGTCGGCAGAGCCATTGTGCGCAAGCCTAAAGTATTCTTGTTTGACGAGCCTCTTTCTAACCTTGATGCCAAATTGCGCGTGCAAATGAGAGCCGAAATCTCTTCGCTGCACAACCGCCTTAAAGCAACCATGATTTATGTCACTCACGACCAAGTCGAAGCTTTGACGATGGCCGATAAAATTGTTGTTATGAAAAATGGCATTATTCAACAAATCGGCGGACCGCTTGAGCTGTACAATGAGCCGACCAATAAATTTGTGGCCGGATTCATCGGCTCTCCTCCGATGAACTTTTTAAACGTTGCCATTACTGCCGAAGGTGATCAACTGTATGCAGATGAAGGTTCGTTCAGAATGAAGCTGACAGCCGAACAGAACAAACTGTTGGCCCCGTATGTAGGCAAAAACATCACGTTCGGTATCAGACCCGAAGACGTCAAATACTCAGCTGATCCGATTGAAGATGTGACGTTGAATGGACAAATCAGTGTTATTGAGCCACTGGGTTCAGAAACTCACCTTTACATTGACAGTGAGCGGCATCAATTCATCGGTAAAGTTGAACCCAATATTCAACTGAAAGTAGATCAGCAAATCAGTTTGGTTCACCGATTTGAAAAAAGCCAAGCTCTTTGACATGGAAACTGAGCTGGCCATCATTTAATACCTGTTTAGCAAATAAAAGCCCGGGACTCCCGGGCTTTTATTATGGGTAAATCTAATCTACTTCTTATAAATTCTGCGCTCAGTATAGGTAGTATGAAGCAATTGGTGAGCTTTTTCGCTTAGTGGCTTACCCAAGTAATCGGCATAAATCTGCTGAATCTCGGGGTTCTGGTGCGAACAGCGAACAGTGCTTCTCTCATCATCGGTATACAGTCCCGCTATACGCTGAGCCCTGATTTCATCGGTACTGGCATACGGCTGTCCTCCGCCGCTGACACATCCACCGCGACAGGCCATAACTTCAATGAAATGGTAAGGAGGTTCTTTGCCCGCATCCCGAGCTTCCCTGATTTCATCAAGCAATGTGCTGACATTGGCCATACCGTGGGCAACTGCCACAATTCAGTTTAGTCCCTTTAATATCAACAGTGCCTGAGCGGACCATCCATCCTCCCCCGTACTGCCTCAATATTCACATCTTTTAAATCTTCACCGGTCACCAGGTTGTAAGCGGTCCTAATTGCCGCTTCCATTACCCCTCCGGTATTGCCAAAGATTGTTCCCGCTCCGGCATAGACTCCGATGGGACTATCGGCTTCTTCATCTTCAAGTTTGAGAAAATCGATTCCCGAAGCTTTGATAAGGCGGGCAAATTCTCTGGTTGTAAGAACCAGATCCACATCAGGATACCCCGAGGCAAACATGTTCTCATCACGGCTAATTTCAAATTTCTTGGCCGTACAGGGCATAATGGCCACTGAGTAAAATCGTTGCCGGATCAATGCCCTCTTTTTCAGCATAGTAGGTCTTAGTGACAGCTCCTTGCATCATCATCGGGCTTTTTGCACTGGAGAAGTTGGGAATCATATCAGGATAATACTTCTCCATATATCGGTCCACGCTGGGCAGCAACTGGTGATCTGAGGGATGGCCCCCTCTCCGGTCGTCAGGCGCCTTACCAGCTCAGTTCCCTCTTCCATAATTGTCAAATCGGCACTGAAGTTGGTGTCAAAGACTTTATCGGCACCCCAAACGGCGCAGTGCAGAGTAAATTTTGCCGGTAGTGATGGTTCCTGCAGGCAGATTAAAGGCTTCTCCCAATGCTACTCGCACAGCAGGAGCAATTTGGACAACCACATGCTTGCTCTCATCGGAGATGGCACGTACCAAATCTTGGGTTTCATCTTTTTCAAAAATGGGCTCCCACCGGACAGTGGGCCGAACATTGCCCGCATTTGATACAGGGGCTGTCGTTTAGCGGCAAGCCGGCTGCCGGTACCATGAGGGTATTGTCCCCTCGACCGATAAATTCAAGGGCATATACCCCTTGCATCTGCTGACAGACTTGGAACACAGCGACCACATTTAATACACTTGTTGGGATCAAGAACAATCGAAGTGGTTGAAGTGTCTTTGGGCATATCGGTAAGGCGCACCTCATAGGGTTGCTCACGCACTCCAATTCGGCAGCAAAGCGCTGTAATTCGCATGTCCCGTTACGAGCGCAGGTAAGGCACTCATTGGGGTGGTTCGACATAATCATTTCAATGACTGTCTTGCGAATTTGATACAACTCGGCATCATGGGTGATGATGCTTAAATTCTCCTGAACCGGAGCTGCACAGGCGCGCAGCAATTTGGGAGAGTTTTCTTGCTTTACCTACGCACAATCCACAAGCCGCCCAAGCTGGCAAATCGGGGTGGTAGCACAGCGTCGGTATATTTATATGGACTTTCTTTGCAGCAGCCAACAGGTTTTTTCCCGCTTCAATTTCAACCGGTATCCCGTTAACTTTCATATGAACAGTACTCACTGGTTTCCTCCTAACACTCTCGATGCCCTAGCGGACCTCGATGGCTCCAAATTACACGTTTCAAAACAGATAACCGCACTTGATGCAAGCCGCCTGGTCAATACTATGGGGCTCGCGTCGTTCGCCACTGATGGCATTGGTGGGACACTTGATGGCACAGGCTGTGCACCCGATGCACTTGTCGGCAAGGATGTTGTAAGTAATTAAGCTTTTGCATTTCCCCGAAGGACATTTTTTGTCGACAATGTGGGCCAAATACTCATCTTTAAAATAGTGCAGTGACGAAAGAATCGGGTTGGGAGCCGTTTGTCCCAAGGCGCAAAGAGAGGCTCGTTTCATCGCTTCTCCAATTTCCACCATCTGGTCCAAATCGGCTAACGTACCGTTTCCTTGCGTAATTTTCTCCAGTAAATTAAGCAGCGATCTGCCTCCGATACGACAAGGAGCACACTTTCCGCACGACTCATCGACGGTGAAGTTAAGATAGAATTTAGCGACGTCCACAATACAGTCGTCCTCATCCATAACTATCATACCGCCTGAGCCCATCATAGAACCAAGTTTCATCAGTGAGCCAAAATCGATGGGAGTGTCCAAAAACTCTTTGGTAATAACTCCTCCCGAAGGCCCGCCTGTTTGCACTGCTTTGAACTCTTTGCCTCCGGCAATGCCACCGCCGATATCGTAAATGATTTCACGCAGTGTTGTTCCCATAGGAACTTCTACCAGACCCGAGTTTCTAATCTTTCCTGTTAAGGCAAAGACTTTGGTTCCGCGACTGTCGGCTGTACCGATTTGGCTGAACCAATCCCCCCCTTTAAGGAGGATGATGGGAATATTAGCCCATGTCTCCACGTTGTTGATAACCGTCGGCTTACCCCACAATCCTTTGACTGCCGGAAACGGAGGCCGGGGGACAGGACTGCCCCGATGCCCCTCAATGGAGGCAAGAAGGGCTGTCTCCTCTCCGCATACAAATGCTCCGGCTCCCAGACGAATTTCAATATCAAAATCAAAGCCGCTGTTGAGAATGTTCTTCCCCAACAGCCCATACTCGCGGGCTTGGGCCATGGCAATTTCCAGTCTGCGGATGGCCAGCGGATATTCGGCTCTGATGTAGATAAACCCTTGATTAGCTCCCACAGTCTTACCGGCAATGGTGACGGCTTCCAAAACTGAGTGGGGATCGCCTTCCAATGTCGAGCGGTCCATGTAGGCCCCCGGGTCACCTTCGTCGGCATTCACCACAATATATTTTTGATCGCTGGCGGCTTGGCGGGTGAAGTTCCATTTCATCCAGGTGGGGAACCCTGCCCCTCCGCGGCCTCGCAATCCTGAAATTTTCAACTCATTGATCACATCATCGGCACTCATCTCAAAGAGCACTTTCTCCAGTGATCGATACCCTTCACGGGCAATATATTCATCAATGTTCTCCGGATCAATAAATCCGCAGTTACGCAAAACAACACGAAACTGTTTTTGGTAAAACTCGATGTCTTCAACTTTAGCGTGCTTTTTGCTGCCTTCCTTATTGTAGAGCAGGCGCTTAAGCTCTCGCCCTTTTACCACGTGCTCAGCAATAAGCTCTTGGGCATCTTCAGGCTTTACCTGCACATAAAAGGAGTCTTCGGGGAGGATTTTAACTATTGGTCCCTGTTCGCAGAAACCGAAACACCCCGTTTTCACTATTTGAACTTCATCGGCAACGCCCTGTTTTTTACACTCATTTGTCAGAGCTTCATAAATTTCTTGTGCTTTGGTCGATTCGCAGGCTGTCCCCCCGCAAACCAAGATGTAGTTTCTCAGAGCCATTATTTGCCTCCATCCTTGATGATATCTGCAGAGGGTCGGTCAAAGACATGATCGGAGACCATTTTGTTGTTCATTACATGCTCTTCCACAATACTTTTTGCAACAGTTGCATCAACTTTGCCATAAATAACAGGAGGCATGTTAGGCGAAATGACCTCAACGGTGGGCTCAACATAGCATAGACCCATGCATCCAGTTTGTGTTACCGCCACGTGTTCCAAATGATGGGCATCCAGCTCTGCCAAAAAAGCATCGAGAACTGTTTTTGCTCCCGCAGCAATTCCGCAGGTTCCCATGCCAATTATGATTTGGATATCTTTGCCCTCTATGTCACGCTTCTGCAGCTCAGATTTTTTGCGATCACGAAGCTCTCTTAACTGCTCCAACGTCATTTTTGCCATTTCAGCCTCCTCCACTGAACTATCTATCCCATTGGGTTCCGTATTTCTTGTACAGCAGCTTCAAACGACTCTACATACGTTTTTAAAAGCTGCAAATTTCCGCTTGTATGCATATCGCCTAGTACATCAAGCAACTGCAAACGATCCAGCTCATACATTTCTGTTTGGTCGAACGTTGTCAGTTTCCTCTTTATCATCATCTGATACGTTCCACCGTAGGAGAGCAATGCCACAAAGGCGGTTGCTAAATTTCCCAGCGGAGGACAATCGATGTGGTCCAACAGGAAGCTGAAAAACACGTGCGTCCCTTCCCCTTTTTTTGATTGCAGGTCAAAATTACCTCCGCAAGCCTCAACTGCCTGAATCAAAAATGGTATTCCCAGTCCTACTTTTCGCCTGGTGTGCTTAACCCCATCAGTATAAAAAGGGTCGCTCACCCGCTTTCGCACCTCCTCACTCATCCCTTTGCCGTTGTCTACAACGGTGCACTCAATTGTCTTTATTCCCTTCATCCACTGTTATTTCAATCAGTGAAGCTTCTGCTTCAATGCTGTTTTGCACAATGTCTGCCAGAAAATCGGACAAAGATGCATGCATGCCAATTAACTAAACTTGGCAATGATGCCGGGCAACTGCTTTTTCGTTACTTTGCCGAATACTTCGCCGCCTATGGTTAAAACGGGAGCTAAGCCGCAACAACCAACACACCTGACCCCTTCCAAAGAGAATTTCCCATCTTCGGTGATATCGCCAATGCCGATTCCCAACAACTCTGTCAGCTCATCAACAAGGTCTTGCCCCCCTTTAAGATAGCAGGCAGTACCCAAGCAGACTTGGATGTTAAATTCACCCGGTTTAGTCATTTTAAAGAAATGGTAAAATGAGAGGACCCCATAAATAGTTGCCAAGGGGATATCGAGTAGCTGCGCAACCTTGTCGGCCGATTCGCGCGAGATAAAGCCAAACTCCTCCTGCACTTTATGCAAGACCATAATCAAGTTGCCCTGCTTTGGTTTCCACTCGTCGATGAATGCAAGCAGATCGGCGGAGAATGTGTTCTCTTCTTTCATGACAGTCTAGTTCCTCCAACTTTCAGTATTCCTGTCCATACTACAAGCGAAACGAGAAAGTTTCAATATATATATTTCTTTATCGATTGCAAAAATATGAAGTTTTTGCCATTTCTAAGGACTATTCATGACTGATATATCAATTTTAGCGTCTTCTATTTATCACATGCCCAGAAATTACACTTTCCCAGCTTTAAAAATGATTGCTTAAGGCAAAGAGAGAATCACAGCCACCGGCAGATGATCGCTGTACCCTTGACCTGTTTTGAGATCATAAGAAACAGGTCTCCCCTTTGTATCGACTAAAGGAGAGTGGCTGCCTAAAACGGCACTATGATACTCAAGACCAAAGCGGTCAAAAAAGGCGCTGTTTAGCAGAAGCTGATCAAAGCTTTCCCACACCCCGTTGTACAGATACGAACCACTGCCGGCACTTGATAAAAGTGCTTTACGATCTAACCAGCAGGTATACCACGAATTTTCAGAAGGGGCTTCACCGCTAAGGACAAAAGAGCCCTCTTGGCCAAGGCGATAGGCCTCAGGTAATTGTAAAGGTACCAGAGCGTGATCAAAGGTAGTGGGCTCCCTTATTGCCGCATCGGCACTTTCATTAAAATCGCCGCCAACAATAATAGGTAAAAACGGATCATAGGTTAACAACTCTTTTACTCGATACGTAACAGCAGCAGCTGTTGCCCGTCTTTGCGATTCAGTTTCTTCCACTCCGCCGATACGCGATTTGGCATGAAGATTGAAAATAACGAGATCAGAGCCGTTAATATCAAGGCGGCATTCTAAAATAGAACGGCTTCCTTTCACAGCATGAATTCTGACTTCAGTGATGGGATAACAGCTGGCAATACCGACTTGAATGGGAGAATCGGCGTCATTGGTTGCCGCTATTTGGTAAAAACCGTGGCGACTAAGATGAGTAGATACCAAATCTTGGAGCACAAGGATATTCTCAATTTCTTGAAAAAGAATAATAGTGGGAACCAATTTATGTCCTTGGGTGACAGCACTAGCAGTTCGCTGCAACCGCTGACGATACGCTTGAGCACTCCACCCCTGCTCAGGGGTGTATTCGGGGTATTCATTGCCGTTCACATAGGGATCAAAAAGGTTTTGCACATTGTATGTCATAATCATCACCTGTTTGTCATGTGGGAACAAAGCTTCTAAGGTGCAGCCCAATAGCACCACGACAGTACAACAGATGAGAATAAGGTAAATTCTTTTTTTCATATGCTTCTAAGCAAAGGACCCTTAGAAGCCATTATTTACTTCAGCTTTTACAGCTCGCTTGCGTTGGTTACTATGCGATCAATCAAATTGTAGGCAAGAGCCTCTTGGGCATCGAGCCAGTAATCACGATCAGTATCCAAGGCAACTTGGTCAAGTGGTTTTCCCGTTGCTTCGCTTATAAGTGCATTAAGCCGATTGCGCGTTTTTTCCAACTGGTTAGTATAAATTTCGATATCGGTAGCCACCCCTTCCATCCTGCTCATCGGTTGGTGAATGAGGTAACTGGAGTTAGGCAGCCCCAGCCGTTGTTCTTTGGGAACGGCAAGTAACACAATGGTAGCGGCACTGGCAATTAAGCCCATGCCAATCATATAGACTTTATTTTTAATAAAGCGGGCCATATCGTACATGGCAAGACCCGCATCAACATC
Source organism: Sphaerochaetaceae bacterium (assembly GCA_050950025.1). Classification (GTDB taxonomy): domain Bacteria; phylum Spirochaetota; class Spirochaetia; order Sphaerochaetales; family Sphaerochaetaceae; genus JBMNGW01. Next base: position 11,121 of record JBMNGW010000013.1, read on the forward strand.
CCCCCCGGGGCTGTTAATGAACAGCTTAATCGGCTCATCACTTTCAGATTCTAAAATAAGCATCTGCTTGATGATTTTTTCTGCTTTTTCTTTGTCAATTTCGCCGCTTAGAAGAATGCTGCGAGTTTGCAGAAATTTATCGGTTAAAACATCGGGAGTTTGCTCTTTTTTTTCGGGTTCGCCCATACTTTGCTCCATGTGCACTACAAGATGCCACTTAGTATATGCAACAAGGGGACAAAAGAAAAGAGAGAGCTGGGAGTTTACTCTTAGAACTCAGATGAGTATAGTTTCAGTATGAAATGTGCAACAGTTGCTATCATAGGACGCCCTTCGGCAGGTAAATCGACATTGGTGAACACCATTTGTGAAGGGAAAGTCTCCATTGTCTCCACTACTCCGCAAACCACCCGCAATGCCATCAAAGGCATTTACACCGATTCGCGGGGACAGCTAATCTTTATTGACACCCCCGGTTACCACCACAGTGAAGCGGCTTTGAACCAAAAATTGCAGCAAACTACCCGCTCTTCGCTGCAAGATTGCGATTTACTGCTCTATATGGTTGATCCTACTCGCTCTGCCGGCATTGAAGAGCAGTCAGTTGTCGATTTGATTAAACAGACAAACACTCCAACGGTGGTTGCCATCAATAAAACTGATGTTGCCACTGCCGACGAAATTGCATCTGCTCGCCTGTTTATTACAGAACAGTTAGCCGAAGTGCCTGTTTTTGAACTCTCGGCCCAAAAAGATGAAGGAGTTGATGAGCTGTTAATTGAGCTTTATGCATTGGCTCCTGAAGGCAAGCTGCTGTATCCCAAAGATACTTATACCGACCAACCGTTGGAATTTAGAATTGCAGAGATTATCAGAGAAAAAACAATTAGTAGCCTTACCGAAGAGCTCCCCCACTCAGTGTATGTGGAAGTTGCCGATCTTGAGTACGCAGCCGAAGCCGAATCGATTTGGGTAAGAGCTTTTATCCATGTGGAGCGCGACAGTCAAAAAGGGATTGTTGTCGGTAAAGGAGGCGAGGGGATAAAAAAAATCCGCCAAGCCTCCTTTAAGGAGATTCGGCGGTTATTTCCAGGCAAAAGCCTCCATGTTGATTTGCGTGTTAAAACACTTGCCAACTGGCGCAAAAATGAATCGCTGCTTCAATCACTTTTTTAAGCTTCATACCGCTGCAAGATTGGCAGAATCTTTTTCTTCCCGCATGTTTTAATAAAACCGGCAAGTTTGGGTCCCCTCTCTTTACCTATTAAAACAGTGTAGGCAGTTTTAAAAAACTCTGGAGGAGCAATTTCATGCCTATTGGCAATCTCGTAGATTTCTTCGGCCAGTTGCCTCTCATCGTAGGCATCCAATTCAGAAACAACATTGCTTAAATCGGCAATAGCTTTTTTCTCAGCTTCATCAAGATCAGATAGCTCATCCTGTTCGCCTCTGAGAACCCAACGGAAATCTTCGGGGCTGAATTGGGTAATCCAGTTCCAAGCACAAACACAGCGCTGGCGAAGGCGTTCAATTTGACCATCACTAACTCCTTCCAATGAGTTAATCACAACATCAATATCGCCTGAGTTGATTTGTAGCAAATTGCATAAATGTCTGAAAGGAATTTGGTAAGAAGGTTCAGAAGGAATCTCTTTGACCTGAGACAACTCATAGATTCTTTTCTCTTTGGCCTTCCTTTTTTCATTGGCTTGTTGTAAGCCAAAGTAAATACGCTCACACGTATCGTAATCTTCATAAATCTTCAGTACATCCAAATCAAAGGAGATGGCAAATTCGGTATTGGGTCGGGTACCAACAAAAAGGTAACGGGTAATTTCGGGAATATAGACATCAAGAACATCAGGTAGGCTAATCACATCTCCTGAGGAGGAGGAGATTTTCCCTCCCCTTCCTTTGATGCTAATAAAATCGTATTGGAAGGAGACAGGAGCCTCATGATCAAAGACTTTTACAATGTGTTTGGAAGTATCAAAAGAGCCTCCTTCACTGTGATGGTCTTTGCCTGCCGGCTCAAAATCGACATCTTCAAAAGCCCAGCGCATCGGCCAGTCGATTCTCCAAGGCAGCTTGGCTGCTTTAGTCGTACGTAAATCGATGGTCTCTTCTTGTTGCGTTTCATCATCTTTGTACGTAACGCCCCACTGTCCGTCCCAGCTTAAAATAGTGGTAGTGTCTTTGCCGGTAAAATTGCTGAACACAGAAATGGGGAACCAAGAATCGGGTAATGGAGTTGAGCGATATTCATCTAAAATAGCTTTGATTTCCCCTTTTTTCTCCAAGGCTCGGCGCATCCCCTCTGCATACATAGAGGAGCGATACCGCTGTGCTTGGTACAGGTACTCCGGTTCAATACCAACTGTAGGCAGCAGTTTTTCAACCGCCTTTTCATTGGCTAGGGCATAGTTATCAAAAGAGCCGGTAGTATCGGGAACATCGGTAATGGGTTTACGCAAAAAAGTGGCCAGCAAATCGGGATCTGGCATATTTTTAGGCACTTTGCGAAACACATCATAATCATCCCACGAGTAGATAAAGCGTACTTTATGACCTTTATCCCGTAAGGCGCGCACGATAAGCTCAACGCTAATAATTTCGCGAAAGTTTCCGATGTGGACTGTCCCGCTGGGAGTGATTCCCGAGGCACAGGTATAAACGTCCTTAGGCCCTTTTTCGCGGATAATTTTATCGGCATATATGTCGGCCCAATGTAAAGATAATGGTTGTTCACTCATGGAGCCGATTATAACGAGAGAGGCGAAGTTGGGCAACAAGTGCTACCCAAAAGCGTTGACAGATACCCCCATTCTCCGTATCATCTGCTCTGTCGGGCCTATAGCTCAGTTGGTTAGAGCATCGGACTCATAATCCGTGGGTCGAAGGTTCAAGTCCTTCTGGGCCCATATAGTTCAAATCTTACTACGTTTATTAAATAAACTAGCAGTTTGGCGCACTCTAAGTGTGTCAAACCTGCCGTAATTCACAAACACCTTCTTCTCTATGCTTAACCCCAGCAAGCAATCTTGAAGTCCTTCTTTAGAAAAAAAAGACCCACCGAAGTACGCATATATCAACAGAGGCGCGGTGGGTGTGCCAATTAGACACCATATCACCGAAAACCTTGTTTCACTTTTCCACCAAAAAATATTATCTTACCAACAAAGAAAACGTGCTATACTACAGTTTAGGCACTGAAAAAGGAGGGCTGTATGAAAAAAGGTTCAAAGACACTAGTCTTCTTACTTATACCCATACTTTTATTGCTCGTATTCACAGGGTGCGAAGAAGCAGGACTAACAGACACAGAAATAGCAAGAAATGCATTGTATGAAAAGATAAAAGAAACTCTTGATGACGATGTGGCTACGATGACGTATTCTGGGAAAACTATCACGATTGATTTTGAAAGCGGAATAACTAAAGATGCAATACTTACGGTTGGCAATACTTTAGTTGCTGCGCTTCAGAACTATGTTGATCCCGGACAAAACAATATTCTTACTATTGGTAGTGAAACTTTTACCCTTACGAAAGCAAATGGGATTGAAGGTGGAAAAACCGCAGAAGATGTAGGAAAAGCTCTAAAAGAAAATTTAACACCAAGTGGGAAGATTACTATCAATCCAGTAGAGGTTGAAGTCCTAGTCTCATCTGATTTTACCCTCAGTTTTTACAAAGATGGTAAAAACATAACTTTTACAGGGACAATTCAACTTAAGGCTTTCGATTCAACGGATTGAGTTCAGATTATCACTGATGTAATAAGCACACTAAATATTGAATACGATAATCTGAGATTATTCATCAATTATGGGTGCAGAAACCTTTCTGTTCTCTTCTTCCCTTATAAGTGTTGAAAAGGAAATTTCTTAGTTAAATTATGGGTCTCTCCTCTTCGGGGGGACCTTTTGTTTCTTTGGGTAGCTTCGGTAATCTTTGCTGACGATTTTGTTTAGAGGGAAGGCTCCGTAATGATGGGTTTTTAGGAACTTATTTCTATTGTTTTTGCTACCATATTCTTTCTTGGTTGGTGACAGTTTATTATCTTCAGGAAAGTGTGGTAACTAGTAGGCCTTTATCAGTGGCAAATAGGTAAATTATGGGAATCTCTACAATCATAATTGGTCCATTAACTCGTATTGAAACTTCATCACTGAGGTTGGTGCTACGAGAGCCCTCTTCTACATGAACTGTGGCATTTGTAATGTGTGCTAGGTCCCCTGTAAGGCTGACGATGAGTCGGTATTTCATCCCAGCTAAGAAAGCTAAGGCAGCTTCGTCTGGCTCTTCATCCCCCATCATAGGAATTCTAATTAACACACTTTTTCCTCTTATTTCGGGAAGGAAGATCCAATCATTTTCCGCAATGGCTGCAATTTGACTTTGTGGAGCACTAATACTTACCTCTCCTCCAACATCAAATTCATTCTCAAAAGAGTGGATTCGACCAGATACACCTGGGATATCACTAATCACTTCGTTGCCAATATCGGCAATCTCTGAATAATCCATCTCTTCTCCAGTTAGGGTAGAGATAAATTCAAACAACGATTTTTGTAAAACAAATCGAACTGATGTTGTAACTACAGAATCTTTAATTGAGACTGTTTGAATCAGTTCAATGCAGCTAGTTGCCAATAGGACGGACAAACCAAGAACAAATAATAAGATTATACGTCTCATTGCATCCCCCTCTGAGCCAAAAGGTTACCATAGTTGAAAGAGAATGAAAGTTAATTCTGGATAATTCACTTATCAAAAAGAGTTGCACCATTGCTTCTTAGCTTCTATCATAGGTAAAAAACTGGGATTGGGGGATAGTTTGGAAAGAAACGAACGCACACTCTATATTCTTATGGCTGTGCTGATTGCTGCTTTGGCTTTGACGGGGATCTGGATAGAGGGGCCGACTCAGGCTTTTGCCCAGGTGTTTATGCTACAAAACCAAAGCGCTAAGTTGATAAATGATTTCAGCCTTTATGGCGTGGGAGGGACGCTCTTAAATGCCGCTTCGGTGGGAGCTTTGGGTCTTATCCTTGTCTTTTTTGCTTCTATTAATCTCTCTGGGCCCACCTTAGCTCCGATACTCACAATGATGGGCTTCTCTTTTTTTGGTACGACAGTGCTTAATAGTCTGCCAATTATAGGAGGAGTCTATGTAGCCAGTCGCTATGCGGGACAAAGCTTTGGCTCCTTCTCTATTATTGCCCTTTTTGGAACGGCTATTGGACCGGTGGTGACCCATCTGATGTTCTTCTTGGGCCTTCCTTTGGGCTTTTCCATCCCGTTAGGATTGCTTTTGGGCATACTGGTGGGATTCATTCTCCCCTCTTTAGCCAGTTCATTATTACAACTGCATCAAGGTTACAACCTTTACAACATGGGCTTTAGCTGTGGCTTTTTAGGCCTTTTCTTCGCCAGCTTGTTAGTGGCTTTAGGTAAAGCAGAACCGATTGTTGTTCAGTGGAATGAAGAGAGCTCTATTGTGTTGCTGCTCATCGTTCCTCTCTTTTCACTGCTTCTTATTGCTCTTGGTTTTAGGCAAAACAAAGAAGAAAAGAGCTTAGCGGGCTTTAGGGAAATCCAAAAAATGATGGGACGCCTGCCTACCGACTTTTTTGATACCTCTCCTTTTGGCAGTACTCTGCTGAACATGGGAGCTTTGGGACTGCTGTATTGGGCTTATGTCCTTCTGATTGGAGCACCGCTTAACGGTCCGGTTGTGGGAGCTTTATTAACTATCATGGGCTTTGGTGCTTTTGGTAAAACAGTGAATAACACATGGCCCATCGTTTTGGGAGTTATTTTGGCCACACTGCTTTTTGGCAAAAGTTTAGTTGACCCGGGCCCTCTACTAGCCGCCCTTTTTTGTACCACCTTGGCTCCGATAGCCGGACAGTTTGGTAAAATTGTGGGAGTTATTAGTGGAGTCATTCACTTGATGATGGTTGAAGTGACAGCACACTGGCACGGAGGCTTTGATTTGTACAACAACGGCTTTGCTGGAGGATTGACCGCTATTTTGGTAGTGGCAATTCTGCAATGGTTTTCAGCCAATAAACGGGGAGGTGAGTTTACGCTATGAAACGAAAAGAACTTCTGGGTCGCCTCATCGGGGAGATGACCAACTTTTTGCTCGACGGCGATCCGCTTCGCCTCGTTGTCTCATTACACCAAGAAGAAGACGGAGCTCACATCAGCTTCTTTGATGATCGCATCAGAACCGAAGCCGAGCTGAAAAAAATTTATGATGCCCTTAACCCCAAGCACAGCCGCCCTGAACTAGCGGCCTATTATGGTGCAATGGCAGGCCACGGCATGCCCTGGAGCGGCAGACTCAATCTGATAGGCTGGCAAATAAAAGGTGCAAGTGTAAAAAACTCCTCATCAGGAATCCATATCGACCTTTGGCTTGGAGGCGACTCTTTCAAAGAAGAACAATTTACCATTGCCGATCACAAAGCTTAGGTTTTTTGTTTAAAACAACTTGAAATCGACTGCTTTTGTTGTACCATGAACAAAGAGCAAGCCGTCCGTAGAACCATTGCCCGATGTATTTCTGCCCCAACAGCTCTACGATGCAGGAGGGAACATGAAGGTTATCGGCTCATCAATGAACCGCGTCGATGCTTACGACAAGGTAACAGGAACTGCTGCCTACACTCAAGATTTACTATCATCTAAGGCTTTGATTGCCAAAGTTCTTCACAGCACCATTGCCAACGGAGTTGTTCTCTCCTTCAATTTAGATAAAGCGTGGGCCGTAAAGGGAGTTGTCGATATCATCACCTGCTTTGATGTACCCGATATCCCCTACCCAACTGCCGGCCACCCGTGGTCGACAGAAGAAAAATACCAAGACATTGCCGATAAAAAACTCCTTAACACCCGCGTGCGCTGCTACAATGATGACATTGCCGTTGTCGTAGCCGAAACTGAATTGGCCGCTACTAGTGCTGTGCGCCTTATTGAAGTTTCCTATGAACAGTACAAACCAATGCTGAGTGTCAAAGAAGCTTTGGCACCCGATGCCTCTATTCTTCATCAACAGCGCCCCGATAACATCGTAGGACACACCAACTGGGAAATTGGCGATTATAAAAAGGCTACTGAAGAACCTGGGTTAATCTGCGTTGAAGCAGAGTATGAAACTCCGGTTGTCACCCACTGCCATCTGGAGAACGCCAACTCATTTGCCTATATGGAAGCGGGCAAAATCGTGGTGGTCAGCTCAACCCAAATCCCTCATTTGGTAAGGCGCATGTGCGCCCAAGCTTTGGGAATAGACATTGGGCGACTAAGAATTATTAAACCTTATATCGGAGGGGGCTTTGGCAATAAACAAGAAGCTCTTACCGAACCGCTAAATGCCTATTTGACCTACCGCTTGGGCGGAAGGCTTATCAACCTCTCGTATACGCGCGAAGAGACATTTGCCTGTACCCGCACCCGCCATGCCATGGAATTCAAAATAAAAACGCATGTACGTTCCGACGGATCTTTTGCCGCCCGCAGTGTGACAGTGTACTCAAACCAAGGCGGCTATGCTTCCCATGCCCATGGCTTGGCAGCCAATGCCGCTAACGCATTTAGAATGATGTATCCGGTGGGGGCCATCAAAGGAGAAGCCTTTACGGTCTACACAAATCTTCCTCCTGCTGGGGCGATGCGCGCTTATGGTATTCCGCAAATTGTTTTTGCTCTGGAAGCTCATATCGATGACATCGAAAAAGCCACCGGTATCAGTGCTCTTCAGCTACGAATAAAGAATATGATGCCCTTAGGCTATGTAGATCCAATTACGACTATTACCTGCCATTCCACTGCGTTGAAGCAGTGCATTGAAAAAGGGGATGACTATATCCAGTACAGCCAAAAGCGGCTTGCCTATGCCAACCAAACAGGAAAGCTGAGAAAAGGGGTCGGCATGGCCATCTTCTGTTATAAATCGGGAGTCTACCCCATCACCTTGGAAACGGCTGCTTGCCGATTGGTCCTTAACCAAGACGGCTCGGCTCAGTTACAAATGGGAGCCACTGAAATTGGCCAAGGGGCCGACACCGTCTTTAGCATGATGGCAGCTAGCACCATTGGCTTTACCCCCGATAAAATCCATATCGTCTCTTTTCAAGATACCGATGTGACTCCCTATGATTCGGGCGCTTACGGATCGCGACAAACGTATGTCAGCGGCATGGCTGTTAAAAAAACAGCCGAGGCATTCAAAGACAAAATTTTAGCATATGCCGGTTATATGCTTAAAAAAGATCCTTGGGATCTCGATATTAAAGAGAACAACATTGTCCATAGCAACCAGAACACCGCTTTGCTTTCAGTTGCCGAAGTTGCCTTGGAAGCCTGTTACAGCCGAACGTACTCTACTCACATCGCTGCAGAAGAGTCCCATCATTGCAGTGACAACACCTATGCTTTTGGCGTTTGCTTTGCCGAAATAGAAGTCGATATTCCCCTGTGCAGCATTAAAGTGCTCAATATCATCAATGTCCACGACTCAGGTACCATCATAAATAAGCAAACCGCAACCGGACAAGTTCATGGCGGCATGAGCATGGGACTGGGCTATGGGTTAACCGAGTTTCATCGCTTCGACCCTGCTACCGCCAGGATGCTGAATGACAACCTTCTTGATTATAAAGTGATGGGTCCGCTGGATACTCCCGAGTTATATGCCGATTTTGTGGAACCAACCGATCCTACTGGCCCCTACGGCAACAAAGCTTTGGGAGAACCACCTATCATCCCCGTTGCCCCCGCGTTGCGAAATGCCTTACTTAATGCGACCAATGTGGCTGTCAATGCCAATCCCCTTTCGCCAGAGAAACTGTTTCATGCCTTCAAAGAAGCGGCACTTATTTAGGAGGTTCAGATGTACGATATTCTTCACTTATATGAACCCTCTTCTTTGCACCAAGCACTTCTGATGCGCCAAGAGCATCCACAAGCCCTCATTTTGGCAGGGGGCAGCGATATCCTCATTAAGCTAAGAAACGGTGTTTACAGCCAGTGTTCGTTAATCAGTATCTACGGCTTGGACGAGCTAAGGGGGATCAGCCTTGAGCCCAACGGAGATCTGCTGATTCGACCGCTTTCTAGTTTTACTGCCGTGGCAAACCATCCGTTAATCAACAAGCACATCCCGGTGTTAGCAGAAGCACTGCTGCACATAGGAGGGCCGCAAATCAGAAACATCGGCACAATCGGGGGTAATATCTGCAACGGAGTAACCAGTGCCGATTCAGCTTCCACCCTTAAAGCGTATGATGCCATGCTGACACTTAGCAGCCTTAACGGATCGCGAACCCTCCCCTATGTTGATTTCAATAAAGCTCCGCAAGTTGTTGATATCAAAGAGGGGGAAATCCTTACTGAAATTCGTATTGCACAGAGCAGTTATGAACAAACTTACGGCCATTATATCAAATATGCTATGCGTAAAGCGATGGATATTGCCACTTTGGGCTGCTCTGTTAATGTACGCCTTACTAACGATTGTAAAAGTATCAGCCGCTTGCGTATGGCCTTTGGGGTAGCGGCCCCCATTCCTATCCGCTGCCCCAGTGCCGAACAAGCTGCTTTGGGTAGCACACTCACCTCTGAATTAATTGAAAAAATAGCCCAAATGGCGACAGCGGATCTTAAACCCAGAACCAGTTGGAGAGCTTCCAAAGAATTTAGACTCCATTTAGCTCACGTACTGGCCGAACGGGCTACCAAAGCCGCTTTAGAAAAAGCTGGAGGTATCATCGATGGCTGATAAATTGATTAATTGCACCGTCAATGGCATCAAGCGCACCTACTGCGTTGATGTACGCTCCTCTTTGATGGAAATGCTTCGCCTCCAAGCAGGCTTGCATAGTGTTAAAAACGGCTGTGATGTGGGTGAATGCGGCGCCTGTACCGTATTGATTGACAATCTGCCGTTTAACTCGTGCATCTATTTGGCAATCTGGGCCGAAGGCAAAAGCATCAGAACCTTAGAGGGATTAACGGATGCCACAGGGACTATCAGCGATATTCAACAGGCTTTCATTGATGAAGGAGCAGTGCAGTGCGGCTTTTGTACCCCAGGGTTCATCATGGCCTCAATACCACTTATTGAAAGTGATACAGAGGCCTCCCGAGAAGAAATTCGCCGCCAAATAGCAGGTAATCTTTGCCGCTGCACCGGATATGTGAAAATTGTTGATGCGATTGAAAAAACACAGAAAAAACGGATTGCAGAAAAACAAAAACACCCCTAAGGGTGGTAGACTTCCACCTGAGCTTCCATGCTCACCTCTGTTTTCATGGATGCCGAAATAAGGCAATGCCGCTTAGCTTTATCGAGAGTCTTAAAAGCCGCTTCTACCAGCTCTTCACTTTCCACAACCACTAAAGGATAAATAGTAATCTTCGTTACCTGCAGCGAGCCTTGGCTTTTATCGACCACACCTACTGCTTTTGAGCTGTAGTTAAGAAACTTAAGCTTATTGTATTCGGCCATAGCCAAAAAGGTGGTCATCAGACACACTTCAGCCGCTCCCACAAAAAGATGCTCAGGAGACCAAATTCCCGGATGCCCGTTAAACTCCACCGGAGATGCTATTTCGATGGTTGGCATCCCCTCTGTTGCTATTTTCCCTTTGCGCTGGTGCGTCCATTGTACCTGTGTAGTAAATTCCATTTCTGACCTCATCTAATCTTTGGCTTAAGATACCCCTAAAGAAGATAAGCGACCACCCCTAATGCAAGTGACTTGCATTTTTTCTTTACACTCTTTATATTCAACTCAAGGAGCATCCCATGAAACAGATTGCAATCGCTTTTTTGCTTGTGCTTCTGGTGTTCACCCCCTTGTGGGCCTTGGGGACCAAAGAGAGCCAACAACAGACCTTACCAATAATCGTTGTCAGCATTTTGCCCCAACAGTATGCTGTTGATCGCATTGGCTCAGAGCATGTGCAAACGATTACCTTAGTAGGGCCGGGCCAGAGCCCCCACTCCTATGAGCCGACTCCCAAGCAAATGGCTCAGCTTTCTCAAGCCGATGCTTGGCTAGTCAGCCAAACCGACTTTGAAGTTGCCCTCATCGATAAAGTGAGAGCTATGTACCCACATCTACGCATCGTCGATGGGACCGAGGGGGTAAGCTTTCGCACCTTAACCGGTGATGAAGCTCTGGGACATAAAGCGATGGAACTTGACCGCCACAGCTGGTTGGGCAAAGAGCCGATGAAAATTATGGCCTCTCATATTCTTGAGTTACTTATCCACATCGATGCCGCTCACACCTCGTTGTACCAAGCAAACTACGATAAATTTATTGGCGAAATAGATGCCCTTTTTGCTACGCTAGATCAAGAACTATCACCGCTGCGTGGAACCAATGTCTTTGTCTACCATCCCTCTTTTGGCTATCTGTTTGATGAATTTGGCATCACACAAGAGGCTGTAGAAACGGGAGGCAAAGAACCGACTGCCAAATCACTCTCCCTTTTAATTGAGAAGGCTCGCCAACAAAAACCCAAGGCCCTGTTTGTTCAGGCTCAATTTCCTGCCAGCTCTGCCAAAGCAGTGGCCGAAGCAGTCGGTGCCGAAGTGTTGCCCCTTGATCCACTGGCGTACGATTGGCTGAAGAATATTGAGCTTATCGGTCACACATTGAAGCAGTCGTTGCTGCATTAGGAGGAGCCCATTGTGATAGCTGTCCATCCTACTAATCCCATCATTTTGGAATTTAATCGGGTCAATTTTTCTTATGGATCGGTCCACGTTTTGGAGAATGCGACATTCCACCTGCATGAAGGAGAGTTTGTCGCCCTAGTCGGTCCCAATGGAGCGGGTAAATCGACGCTGCTGAAATTGATACTGGGACTTTTGTCCCCTTCCAGTGGCACCGTCTCTCTTTTTGGCAATCCTCCCAAAGAGGGTCGCCAACACATTGGCTATGTTCCCCAGCATGCCAATTACGATCCGACGTTCCCCATCTCTGTACAAGAGGTGGTGAGAATGGGGCGGGTGAGCTCCTCTTTGCTACGCTATTCGCCGCAAGACAAGGCTACGGTAGACCACGTATTAGAGACCATGGAGTTAGGAGAGCTGGCAAAGCGCCCTTACAATGCCCTTTCAGGGGGACAGAGAAGAAGAGTGCTGGTTGCCAGAGCTTTAAGCACTTCCCCTCGGATACTCATTTTGGATGAGCCGACGACCAATATGGATGTTGAAAGTGAAAAACGGTTGTTTGATACCCTTGGGGAGTTAAAAGGTTCGACCACCATTCTCATCGTCACCCATGATACCGGCTTTGTCTCTTCGCTGACCGACAGAGTTTTTTGTGTCGGAGATCTAGGTCCTTCCAAACAGGGGAGAAAAGTTGTCCAGCACCGCATTGAACCCACCAGCGAAGCTCCTGCGCAATTGTTTGGCGGAGAGGCATTAAAAGTTCTTCACGATTCAGAAGTGCAAGATCCGTGCTGCAGCGATGATCAGGAGGCACTATGAACAGCTTTTTTACCGCTCTTTTTAGCCCTGAGATGCCTTTTGTCCGCAATGCCCTGATGGCAGGAATTCTTTCTTCAATCCTTTTTGGGGTACTGGGGACAATAGTAACGGTAAAAAGGATTGCCTCATTGGCAGGAGCTATCAGCCATGCTGTTTTGGGAGGCATCGGCATGGCGCTGTATCTTTCAGCTTCGCATACATTCGTCCATATGCCTCCAATTGTTGGGGCACTTTTGTTTGCTATTTTGGCTGCCATTATTATCGGAGTAGTTTCGGTGAAAGCCAAACAACGGGAAGATACGGTCATTAATGCCATCTGGGCCATCGGTATGAGTATCGGAGTCCTCTTTATGGCTAAAACTGCCGGGTACACCGACCCCAGCAGTTACTTGTTTGGCAACATCCTCCTTATTTCGCCTACCGACTTGCTCCTACTGGGCGCTTTGGATGTCATCGTTATTCTCTTAGTTTGGCGTTTTTACCCTCAGCTAGAGGCCTCCTCTTTTGATGATGAGTTTGCCCAAGTACGAGGTATTTCGACTACCGCCCTCTTTTTTATTCTTCTGTCTATCACAGCGGTGGCCATAGTGCTGCTACAGACTTTTGTCGGAATTGTCATGGTAATTGCCATGCTCACCTTACCTGCCGGAACCGCCGGCTTTCATGCCCGCAATATGGCACGGATGATGGTGGGAGCCACTTTGTATGCCCTTTTATTTTCCACAGGGGGCCTGGTTATTGGCTGGAGTGCCGATATGCCGGTGGGAGCCATGGTTGTGGTCCTAGCAGGGGTTATCTTTCTTCTGTTTTCACTTCTGAGAATGGTTAAAAGAAAACAAAAAGGACCGAAGGAGGAACTATGACGAAAATTCGCCTTGCCGCTTTACAAGCTTTGCAACAGTCGCCTGTTCCTTTAAATGCCACTGAAGTGGGCCAAGCGATGAGTGTTACATGCAACCAAGTCACAATTTATAGGACTCTCACCTATTTGGAACAGAAAAAGTTAGTCTACTCGTTTCTTCTCTTTTGTCCCGAAAGTCGCAGTGAGCGCTACTGGGCCTTTACCCAAGCTGAAGGAAACCATATGGTGCACCACCATTGGTTTCACTGCCAAAAGTGCCACACGTTTATCGACTTGGGCCGCTGTCCTGTGGAACAGATGGTTAAATCATACGAGCAAAAAAAGAATCTGAAAGTAACTGGCCACTCTTTTTCTCTGCTTGGTATCTGCTCAGAGTGTTCAGACAGAGCGCCTAATCGGATCGTCCCATAAATCGAGAACGTCCGCAGCTACCTCAACTAAAAGATTAAACACCTCAGTTGCCGCTAAAACTCCTTCGTAAGGGCCTAGGTCGAGGTGCTTTTCGGCATCCCAAACGACCAAATGCAATTCAGAGAGAATTTTTCTTTTATCACCGCTAAGCTCTTTGACACTGGTATTGGTTAACTCGGCTAAAACGCGGTAATCAGTCTGCTGTAAAGCCACACTGAGAATATGGCACTTTCTTTGATCAAAAAGAGCTAAAGCAAAAGGAAAAACAAGATAGCCGCTATCGTGGGCATTATGCGGATTCGTCTGCTCAATCCCCTTAAGGCGCGAAGTGGGCCAAATCCATCCCAGTTGGCCAAAACTACTCTCATCTTTGGGATTGGGCATGGCCGGCCATCTAAGAGTATCTATTTCACTGAAATCTTGTTGCACGTTAGACTCCCTTTCTCTGATGATAATCTGTATGCGGACGACTATCAAGTTCGGTTGACCTGCTTAAAAAGTGCAATTACAATGGAGCAACTATACATCAAAGGAGTGCACAGGTATGCAAGGATTGGTCGATAAGCCCATCATAATGGCTCTGATTGCAACGTTGGGAACATGGGGATTAACTGCTTTGGGAGCAGCTTTAGTCTTCTTTTTCAAAGAGATTAAACCACATGCTTTGAACATGATGCTTGGGTTTGCCAGCGGAGTGATGATTGCTGCCAGCTTTTGGTCGCTGTTGCAACCGGCTATTGAAATGGCTAAGCAAATTTCTCCTTTGCCTCCGTGGGCCGTGGCCGCTTTGGGCTTTTTAGCGGGGACCTTCTTTTTATGGTTAGCCGACCACCTGTTGCCTCACATCCACCTCGATTCCAAAAAAGGGGAAAAACCGGAAGGACTGCCTTCAAGTCTGCGCCGCAGTATCCTTTTGGTCCTCTCCATTACCTTGCACAATATCCCCGAAGGATTGGCTGTTGGAGTGGCTTTTGGAGCAGCTGCCTCGGGCCAACATGGAGTCACTATCTTATCGGCAGTAGCTGTTGCTATCGGTATCGGCATACAAAACCTACCCGAAGGGGCTGCAGTTTCGATTCCTTTGCGCCGAGAGGGCCTTTCGCGGGCCAAGAGTTTTTGGTATGGACAAGCTTCGGGCATTGTTGAACCGATTGCCGGAGTATTGGGAGCTCTGCTGGTCACCGTCATGCAGCCCATTCTCCCCTACGCTTTAGCCTTTGCCGCCGGAGCCATGATTTATGTTGTAGTCGAAGAGCTGATTCCCGAGTCACAGCAGGGCAAAGACCATACGGGAACCCATATTGCCACTATCGGAACTATCATTGGCTTTACGGTGATGATGATTTTGGATGTCGCTTTGGGTTAAACGCGCTCTATAAGATGAGCGATGCTCAACTGCCCCAGCGTCTTAATTCCCTTCTCATCAATTTGGCTGGCAATGGCATCACCGATGGTATCGAGGTTTTGCTCAAGATACACCTCCCCATATAAGGCACTCACCAATTCGACAATTTTTAAATCTTCTAATGGACGGGCCGGAACAAAAGCGGTCCGTCCCCTGTTAGTCGGCAAAATAAAGCCTTTTTGTCCCAACAAATCCAACACGGCAAACAGTTGCCTTTCATTCATCAAAAGACGATCGGTTATAGCACGAATTTTTGTCTCCCCCTCTCCTTGACGGTAGGTATTACCGATGACCATCATCACATTAATACCGTTAGCCAGCTGTTCAGCCGGAGACACCGGTTTTTTAAGTGACGCCTTTTCGGGCTGGTACTGATGAACATAGCTGATTTCCACAGCGCCCAAAATGACCACCCATAAACTGTAGACCCACAGCAAAAAGAGGAAAATGGCTGCAAATGAACCGTAGATAACCGAATAGCTAATAATGTTGGAAATTAAAGCCGAAAAAAGGGCGTTGACTAAAGCCGTACCAACAGTCCCCACCGCTGCCCCTATAGCAGCACTAAAGCGATTGACCTTAGCTTCGGGAGCGCTGATAAGAATGAAAAACAGGAATATCCAGCCAATCAACCAAGGGATTATCATTTTGATGATGGTAATAAACAACGTATCAGAAAGGCCCCATCCCAGCAATCTTCCCATCCAAGAACTAAGCAGCGATTTAGTACCGATGTACGATCCAAGTAAAATGGCGCTGATGACCAAGGTCGTCAGAAAGCCAGCTGAGCGGCGCACAACACTGCCGGCACTGATAGCTGAGCGGTAAACTTGATTGACTACCGACCAAACTTTGTTAATCAAAAGAATTGAGGTCGCAATAAAAGACAACAAGCCAAAAGCACCCAATCCACGGGTATTCATCGAATACCCTTGAATCATTCGCGCCAGCTCCCCACCGGCAACATCTCCGAAAATACGGGTGAACATTTCATTAAGCAGAGTGAAAAAAGGCAATAATAAATCAAAGAGGGAGAGAAAGGCCACAAAGAAAGAGATAAAAGGGACTATGGCAATCAAAGTGGAGAAACTGATTCCCGATGCGAGAATGGTTATTCTGTCGTAGGTGCACTTGCCCAGCCACACTTCAATAAAAGTTCTGAACCGACTTACCACTCCCATGTGCCCATTGTTCTTCTGACGTCTGTCCAGTTCCACCCCTTCCCCCTTCTTCTTCATTTCACCGTTTGCCTGGTTTTGTTTTTTTTGTTATGAGCAACAAGCCACTGGCCAATTGAGACAAAGACCTCTTCTCTATTGGTCTCATTGAGAACCTCGTGGCGAGCCCCTTTTAGTAGGTTCATACTCACATCTTCTAAACCAGCTTTTTGGTAAAGACGTAACACCTCTTGCACCCCTTTACCAAACTTCCCCACCGGATCGTTGGCTCCACTGATTAAAAGAAGTGCTAATTTATTGGGAATTTTTTTAGCCAACCGCTTATTATTGGCCATCTTAATGCCATTAAGTAAATCGACGAAAAACTGCGAGCTACATATAAAGCCACACAGAGGATCGGCAATATAGGCATCAACCAAAGCCTCATCGCGACTAAGCCAATCAAAAGGCGTTCTGTTAGGAGCAAAGGGAGCATTAAACGAACCAAAGCTCAGTTTGTCCAGCAGTCCATCTTTATGGCGCTTGCCCAAGAAAAATGAGCGAATGCCAGCCAAAAGTTTTCCCGCGGCCCCTATGGCTTTCTGGGAGCCTCCGGTGCCGCTGAGAATCGCTGCTGTATACAACCCATGGCGTAAGGGAATTAACGAGCGCACTAAAAAAGAGCCCATACTGTGGCCAAAAAGAAACAGATTGCACTGCGGATGCTCTTGAGCAATGAATAAGCTCAATTCATACCCATCCTCCATCACCCGTTTCCACCCCTTACGTGGGGCAAAAAATCCCAAGGAGGTCTCATCAGCACTTAAACCATGTCCCCGATGGTCTTGAGCATACACAGCAAAGCCCAAAGAATTAAGATAGGTAGCAAATTGATCGTAGCGGCCGCTGTGTTCCGCCATACCATGAAAAATATGGACCACCGCCTGCACATTGGAGTGTTCTACAGGCCAGTAGCGGTAGCGAATAGTGGTTTCATCTGAACAGACAAACTCTTTTACTTCCATGGTTCACCCCCAATCGATTGTAATTCAGACTCCTGCAACAGGCAACCAGAGAGTATATTGCCAAAACAGGGCCGACTTTGTACATTTTAGCCATGAATCGGATTGTTGTCTGCTCTGATGTGCATGGAGATGCCTCTCATCTTGCACTATTGTTGGATCTTTTGGTAACTGAAAAAGCACAGGCACTATTGTGCACCGGTGATTTGGGCCTTGAGCGTCTTGGGCTGCTAAAAGAAGAGCTTTTTTGCCTCCCCATTCCCCTTTATTTGGTGCGGGGCAATTGCGATCAAAGCTGGCAATTTTCCCACGCCTCTGTGGCTTTACCGCCTCGGGTGCTCAGTTTTTCCTTTCAAGGACGCTCTATTGTGGCTACCCATGGCGATTACATCAGAAGCTGGGTTGAATCACCAATCAAATTACAAAACAACGATATTTTTGTTAGTGGACACACCCATCGCTGTGAGTTAAAGAAAGTTCCTAAAGGTCCTTATGTGCTGAATCCCGGCTCTCTTAGTCAGCCGCGCGATCATCGCAAACCCTCCTATGCCGTAATAACAGAGAAGAATCTGGTTATCAAAGAGCTTAAAAGTGGAGCCCTTATTGCAAAGCTCCCTTTAGAGCCGACTTCCTAAGCTCAGGCGCACTGCCGCAAAGAATGTAACTGCATCGGCAAGCTCTAAAGGGGGGTCAAAAAGGGGATTGGAAGGATGCAGCAGCATCACTCCTGTCGACACTTCAATACCGTAGGCCACCCCATCATACTGCAGTTCACCTGAGGGGAAAAACCGCAATCCTACCGAAGCAATAGCGGAAAAACGTGTTGTATCTAATTGTTTAGCACGATGGCCTTCTGTTGTATCTTTGGTGACTAAAAACCGACGCAACCCGATAGCTAAAGAGCCAAAGGGGCGGGCTAAGCCAAAATCCCAAGAGCTAAACTCATAATCATAGCCGGCAAACCACAGTGAAACATTCTCTCGAAGCCGCCCTTCATCAGCTAGGGTAAACATCTTATAGAAGTTACCGACAATGATTCCGCCGCTTTTGTTCAGTGCATAACGGAGAGTCGAATAGATGCCATTAGCAGGAAAGCTCATCCCCAGCGATAATAATAAATCGTTGGCAACCCATTTTTGCCGATTTGAAAGACCGACATTCACCCCAAAGCCTCCGTAGCCTTGGCGTGTTTGTAAATACCACTGATACGAAAAAGCCAGCAACCCCAAATGTCCTTGCACAGAAGCCGTCAGCCCCTGTTCAAATTCACTGAGTGCTTTATGGGTTTCCCATCCGTCAAACTGCTCATTGAAAGTATAACCGATGCTGATAAGCAGCTCATTTAATTCTTCGGTACGTTGCCCCACCACAAATCCGCCATAAATCCGATGCTCATACCCATAAGCAAACATCTGCTCAATTACGGGGCGCAACAACACTGTTGAAGAGGAGTACCAGTTTGCTTTTTTGGTGAATTCAAGGCCTTGGGAGATAAGGTAGTAAGGATACAGATGAACCTGTTCACTTTCATAAGGAAAGTACACTTTATCAATTGACAGTACCTCATGAACAACATTCTGGGCAGCGGCAAAACCAAGATCGCCGACTAGGGCAACACCGCCTTTAAGAGTAATATGGGCAGCAATTGTCGTCTCTTTCTCAATCATCGGCAGTATGAAGGTCTTGCCCCCTTCCACTACAATTTCATCATACCTGCGCCCCCCACTCTCTTCGGGTAATCGCAGCGTCAAACCACTTAAAGAGGCAGAAAGTTCAAGCCCGCCTTTTTTTTCAAATGCCAGGTTCATCCCATATGAGCGCAAATCATCCCGATTTTCAGCTAATCCCAAAGTCACCGCATCGTTGTAAATCAACAGTGAAAGGGAAGTGCTTTTATGATGAGCTGCCAGCGGGGCAAAAGTGATAAAGAGCGCTATGATAAGTGCAACAGCGCTTTTTTTTCTAAAGACTCGCATCGTTTTCAAGTTCCCCTATATCGAGCATCCGTAAAAATTGATACGCATCTACAAGCCCCCGATAGGGAACCGTTTTCATCTCCGCAAAGTTACTTTCGGGGTCAGTCAAAAACCGCTGGGGAATGGGAGCCGGAAATGCTGGCTTCCCTTCATTAAGACTGCGCTTTAAATAGGCGCTGCGCCTGCCGATATTCATCACATCCGTTTCACTGAAAGCGACTGTATCAAAGGTGCTTAGCAAGCGGGCAATCAGATTTACATTCGCCAGATTATTCACAAAAAGAGGGTAATGAGCCAGCATTTTTTTCAGTGGCCTGATTAGTGAAGGAAAAGCCCCTTCCAACAACAAAGGCACCATCAGAAAAGGACAAAGCCCCACTGAACGCATTATCCCCAGTAGGTTTTCCTGCAGCACAGCCAATTCTGCTTTACTGACAATCGAAGCCGGCTTTACCCAGTTTAACAGCAGCTCTGCAGCAAAGGGGAAGTCTTCTCCCAATCCCACACTCAATGCCTGCCCCCAAGCTCCCCTTGGATCGTAAGGGGCCATAGGCTTACCACCCACAGCAACTGAGTAGTGATCGTCTTTAGTCGACAGAACAAGTTTAGTTACCGCGATAGCTTCAAGGAGCTCTTCAATGTGCTTTGGCTGAATCGGTTTGCTAAGATTCCCCTCCTTAGCCAGTTCAGAGGAGATAATCATGCCACTGGAGACTGGATCAAGGCCCAATTCCAACGCTTTTTGATGCCACAAGAGGACTAAATCCTGATCATAATTGCCTATGTTGGACCCCAGAGCCAATACCGACAAAGCAGAAGGCAACGGAATACTTTCTTGGTTGCTTTGCATCACCTTATAGGTACACCCATATTCGCAGCCACTGCAAAAATCGGTAACCAAAAGGTGTTTACGGGCCCACTCTTTCGGTCCCAAATGAAACAGGCGGGGATCGGTTCGCTTTGTCACCGCATCGACTGCCGCCGCCCCATATTTTTGCAGAGTCGGAATAAGAACGAGTGTCCCCTGATACTTCTGTCCTTGAATAAAAGGGCTACGGGCCAACGCCTTTCCCAAAGCTTGCTGCAGCTGCTCAAACGCCTCTTTTTGAGCCGGTATGCACGGCTGTCCACTCTCAGAGACAACAATAGCTTTTATTTGCTTTTGTCCAAAAAGAGCCCCAAACCCACTGCGCTCAGTTCTTTTGCCGTCACCGATAATAGAGGCACTTAAGGCTCCGTTTTCTGCTGCCGGTCCGATTGTTAGGGTGGCAAGAGCCCCCTCTTGCAGTAAAAGGTGATGAGTACTCACCGCTCCTTTGCCCACCAACTTTTCACATGGGCGAAATTCTAGACGGTCATTGTAGAGATGAAGACTCATCGGTCGCCGTAAGGCATGGCGCAACACCAAAGCTCGCACCCCCAAGGCACTTAGAGCCTGAGCAAAAGGAGTGTGCATGCTTTGAGCTTCTATAAGGCCGCTAGCAGGAGATCTACCTATAATAGAAAGGGAGTCGGAGCCAACTAAAGTTGAACCGGTTAAAGCGCCACATACAAGCAGTAACGCTTCATCATCGCCAAGGCTTTGAAACAGCGCCAGTCCCAGCGCTTCGCCTCCGGCGTACAGAAGTAGCTCCTCTTCACCAAAAGAGTTTCGTTGCCACGACTCTGATGCTAGGTCGATGAGCAGGTACTCCCGCCCTCCTCCGATATGTTTCATGAATCTCCTCTGTCTTTACAAATCTATAGGTCGGATGCCCCTGTGTCAATTGCACTCTCTGTTGCAGGCATGAGATTGACCGAAGCTCTATCTTTTGCGAGGATGGGAGTATGAGTAGTCTTATTACGTTACAAGTGAAAGGGCGTAGTGTGGAAGTGAACGCCGGGATCCTAGTCTCTGAAGTCGTAACTTCCCTTGTTAATGAAAATGCCCCTGAACAGAAATATGAACAAAACCCCATTGTAGCTTTACGGGTAAACAATGAAATTCTCCCCTTTGGGGCTCGCATCACTGTCGATGCAACTATTGAAGGGGTTCCCCTTTTTTCACCTTTGGGCAAACGGATTTACCGCCACAGCCTCAGCTATCTATTAGCTTATGCCAGCGAACGCCTCTATCCTGAGCGCCGGCTAATCATCGGCCATGCCTTAGGAGACGGTTTTTATTATACCTACGACGGACTGGAGGAGTTGAAACGGGAAGATGTAATCGCCCTTTCGCTGGAGCTGCGCCGATTGGTCAATGCCGATTTACCTATTGAGATGATCCGTCTTTCCTATAATGATGCCCTCTCTTACTTCGATAAAAAAGGGTACGCTTCGACCTCTTTACTGTTATCGTATCGCAACGATCCAACTCTCCACCTTTATCAAATAAACGATTTCATCGATATCGCTTATGAGCCGCTGCTCCATCGAAGCGGTTTATTGCAGTTGTGGGAACTGCGCCCCTACGGAGAGAAGGGGATGTTGCTCCGTTATCCTCTGTCGGGTAATTTTCTCCAATTGGAGCCGTTTAAAGACAACCCGCTGCTCTTTTCTATTTTTGAAGAGTACAAAAGATGGGCCGCTTTATTAAAAGTTGACAGTCTTGGAGCTATGAACAAGATATGTGGCTCTACCGATATTGAGACTTTCATCAGAATGAACGAAGATTTGCAACACCGTAAAATATCAGAAATCGCCGATGCCATTGTACGGCGCAATACCGTGAAAGTTGTCTTCATCGCCGGCCCTTCATCCAGCGGAAAAACAACGTTCTCGTTGCGCCTTGCCATCCAATTACGGCTTTTGGGATACAATCCAGTTAAAATTTCTTTGGACAACTATTATCGGCCCAAAAGCCAAGCGCCTTTGGACAGCGACGGCAAACCCGATTTGGAAGTACTGGAAGCTCTCGATTTAGAGTTGTTTCGCAGCAATCTCCACGATTTATACCGCAAAGCAGAGGTCGATTTACCCCGCTTTGATTTTAGCGGTGATGGTAAGCGGTATTTTGATAACAAACCGGTGCGCTTGCACGATGACACTATTTTAGTCATTGAAGGGATTCATGGACTGAATCCGAATCTTGCACCCGATATCGATCAATCAACAATTTTCAAAATCTACATCTCAGCATTAACTCAGTTGAATCTTGACGATCACAACAGAATTTCAACAACCGACAACAGAATTCTCAGACGGATTGTGCGCGATCATAAAACTCGCTTTACCAGTGCTCAAAAAACACTGGAGATGTGGCCGTCAGTGGAACGGGGAGAGATGCTTCACATCTTCCCCTACCAAAATGAGGCCGATCTGATGATAAACAGCGCCCTTGATTATGAGCTGGCAGTGCTAAAGCCGTATGTCGAACCACTTTTACGAACAGTCAAACCGGCAGCCTACGAAGCCTATCCGGTGGCTCGCAGGCTCCTGAGGTTCCTCGATAATGTTTACCCCATCCCCTCGAATTTAGTCCCCAGCGATTCACTGCTGCGAGAGTTTATCGGAGGAAGCGAGTTCCATCCTGAGTGCTAAACGTTGTAGATGTGCTTGTACTCATCAAACAACTGATGCACCTTGTATTGGCATTTCCCACAAACCGTCCCAAATCCGGTGATATCCCGCAATTGGTCAATCGTTTTGGCCTCGCCGCTTTTGACAAGCTCTTCAATACGCACATCCGTTACGTTCTTGCACTCACAAATAATTTTAGCGACTTTCTTTTTGAAACTATTTTCTCGCCCCTGCCTTTTTAAATAGTCATCAATGGCAGCCCGAAGAGCTTTATCACCCAGAACCGAACAGTGGAACTTGTGTTCGGGCAACCCTCCCAACCGTTCGGTGATTGCTGCAGGAGTCATCATGTAGGCCTCTTCCAAACCCATTCCGATAGCTATTTCGCTCATCATTGAAGTACTGGCAATGGCACTGGCACACCCGTAGGTCTGCCACTTTAAATCAGTGATAATATCATCGGCGACTTTGATGCCGACTCTCATTTGATCTCCGCAGGCTAGGGAGCCGACCAATCCCTCTCCGTCGGCCTCCCATGACTCATCTTCCCACACGTTGCGTGGATTAATAAAATGTTCTTTAACTGTATCCGTATATACCCAAACAGATGCTTTGTTACTCATCTTGTTGAAATCTCCCTTAACCGCTTTACGATATTTGGCATAATGTCCAACACATAATCGACATCCTCAACGCTGTTATACCGCCCGAGGCTGAACCTAATTGACCCGTGTGCCAGCTCAATATCGAGCCCCGCTGCCAACAAAACGTATGAAGGTTCCAAAGAGCCGGTGGCACACGCCGAACCGGTTGAAACAGCAACTCCGTGCAAATCAAGCATAAGGAGGATAGACTCCCCTTCTGCTCCGGCAAAAGAGACATTAAGTGTCCCCGGCAAACAGTGCTGCGGATGTCCGTTGACGATGACATGGGGAATCCGTTCTAACAACCCTATGCGCAGTTTCTCACGTAACGTCCACAGATGCTCTCTCTCTTCTTCTTTGGTTGACTGCACTAAAGCTGCGGCTGCTCCCAGCCCAACAATGGAAGCTGTGCTGTAGGTGCCGGCCCGTTTGCCTTCCTCTTGGTGGCCCCCCTTTGACAAAAGCTCCAAAAGGAGTCCCTTTTTTCACATAAAGAACGCCTACCCCTTTGGGACCCGTAAAACTTATGGGCAGAAAGACTCAAATAATCGACGTTCCAAGCTTTGACATCAACATCCATCTTGCCGATGGCCTGAACGGCATCAGTGTGCATCAAAGCTCCACTTTCATGAGCTAACCTTGTGAACTCAACGATGTCCTGAATTGTACCAATTTCATTGTTTCCCGCCATAATCGAAACTAAAAGAACATCATCGCTAAGTAATCGGCGGTAGTGATCCATATCAATTCTTCCGGTAACGTCGACTGGAACATAATCAACTGTATAGCCGTTGTTCACTAGATGGCGGCAGGCTTCAATGATGGCAGGGTGCTCAATAGTCGAAGTGATGATCCGCTTTCTTTGCGATCCGCTGTCAATCATATCACGGGCATAGGAGAGCACTGCATTATTTGACTCAGTCCCTCCGCTGGTAAAAATAATCTCTTCGCTGTCAGCTCCGATCATCTGAGCTACTTGAAGGCGGGCTGTCTCTATTGCCGCAGCTGCCTCTCTGCCAAATTGGTGCATGCTGGAGGCATTACCATATAAGCGCATGCTGTTTTGCATGGCTTGAATGACTTCTTCAGCCATTTGTGTTGTTGCATTATTATCTAGATATACGCTTCTCATCTCTACTCTCTTTTATTGGAACATAGGTGTGACAAACTCAAAGGTCAAGTTACTTTGCCAGTTCAAACAGAGAGTGAGGATCCTCGTCTTGGCCCGTATCGCAATTTCCGCGGGCGTAGTGGATAGTGCGCTTGGCAGCAAAACGGAGCCCTTTGGAGCGGGCCCATTGTACATAAGCGCAAGAATCGGGAAGGTAGGAGGCAAACATTGCTCTGAAGCGGGTAACACGCCGGCAACGGGCCTCTTTTTCCAATCTTTCAAAATAGACAGTACATGTCTTGGTTTTTGGGTCAAAATGTTGGCAATACGAATCGAGCATATACACGATATCTTTGCCGATGATAACTTTGTCACAGCAACATAAACCGCATTTAAGACAGCGATCTTCCCAGGTCACAGTAGAGCGTTTCATACCTGCTGTTCCTTCATCAACGTTTGCAAAGGCCCAATGGAGCGCTCTTCAATACATGGATGGACCGCCAAGGGGGTCACAGAAATAATGTTTTTGCCCAGCAGATGGTAATCAGTCTCCAGTTCGCTGTAACGAATAGTGGGAGGAGTCTCTGTATTAAGCTCAAACGAAAATTCATCGCCAATGTACACACCATTGGCATCGGGATTGTTATAAGCCAACCCTAATTGAGTCGAAGCGGCATCGTAACTGGTAGAGCGCGCAGTGCTGCTGCGCTCAACAAGGTCCAAATACTCAAGCTGTCCGACTCTCCCCACCCCCCATTTCCCGTTGGGCTGAGGGGGGACATTGATGTTCAAAATCACTTCCGGCGAACACAGAGGAAAAAAATGTATCTAAGTGGTCGGCCAAAAATGTTGCTGCTTCATAAAAAGGATAGAGGTTGGTATCTTTGTTTCTGCGAGCTGAAATAGCAATAGCGGGATAGCCGCGCAAAGCAGCCTCTCGAGCCGCTCCCACAGTCCCTGAATAGAGGATGTCGGTACTGGCGTTGTAACCGTGGTTAATTCCCGAAATGATAAGATCGGGAGTCACCGGAAGAGCTTCTCCATGTAGGCCATAGAGCATGCAATCAGCCGGCGTACCGCTGCATTGATAATGGCGCTCATCATAGCGGACAAAGCGGACCCTTCCTTTTAGGGTCATAGCATGGGATTGGGCGCTCCTCTCTTCAGAAGGGGCACAGACCCATATCTGATGTCCTGCTTGGGCAAGAACCATCTCCAGTGTATTTAGACCTTCGGCTTGGAAGCCGTCGTCATTTGTCAACAGAATAATCATGAGTTCTCTATCTCAATGGTTAGCGGCCCAGATGGGACATACTGTCGCCACGAAGGCCTAAAACCGAAAATATGTTCATACTCCTCTATGCGAGCTGTATAGACGTCAATGGCATCGGGGGCAAGAAGGACAAGCAGTGAACCGCTAAATCCCGTGGTTATCATGACGGCTCCCAAACTTCCATTGATTTCCAATGCGCGTTTGGAAAGCCAGTCGATTTCAGGACAGGTTACTTCCAAAGCATCCCGCAATCCCGATTGCACTTTACTGAGAGTTTTACCATACAGCACCATCTCTTTTTGTGCAAGAAGACGGGCTGCTTCCTTAGCCTGGCGACTCTCAGAGAGGACGTACAGACAAATTCGTTTCTCTTCTTCGCTTAACAGACGACTGGGAACCTCTTTAATTTCTTGGTCTCCAAGTTCGCGAATAATACGGTTGGGAAAATTCTTTTTTAATTTCTCAAAAGCAGCTTTACTCTCATTTTTGCGGCTTGCCAACTCCTCTTGTAATGCATGCGGAGAGATATGGCTTTCGACAATCAAAAAGAGGGCCTCTTTTTGGGTGCTATCATAGGCAATGCGTTCGCTACTCAGCTGATTGACGTCAAACAGCAGCAGATGGCGAGGAGTAACGTAAATCATGGCTAAAAATATGACCAGACGACACGGAACAGAGGCAAAGGAGAAAAGAGCCGAATACCCAATGGCAGCACAATCTTCTAATGTAAGCTGGGGATGAAAGAGCGTTCTGATGGCAATAGCTGATCCAAGGGTCAACGCCGAGCTGACCATGGCCCCTTCTTGTTCCAACAAATCTCCGCTGAATGTCATATTGAACCCTGTAACGGAGAATCCGCGGTTACTGAGTACTGAAACAACCCCTTTGACAAAATTAGCCCAGCGGTCTTCCCTCCGATACTTAAGTGTCTGCAAGCTGAATCGTTTACGATCTTTCAGAGGGGCAATAAACAGACGGGCACTTTGGTCACTGCGGGCAGAAATAGCCACCTGTAGCATGGAAGAAGAGGCTCCGCAAAGGGTGTGGCCCATGCAAAAATCGGCAAATTCACCCAACAGGGTATAAACTCCAGGAACTCTCACCACAATTGCGGGGGTTTGTTCATATTCACTTCGATGTAGTTCCGCTAACTGCTTCATATAATCCTTTATGCATCAATAGTATGGCATCAGGTATGAGATTGCAACGAAAAACCGCTTCGGATGTCGAAGCGGTCTGTGCGAAACGGTGAACAACACCTTTAGTTATCGGAAAGGCCGTATTTCTTTTTGAACCTCTCCACTCTTCCGGTTGTATCAACCAGCTTCTGTGTTCCGGTATAAAACGGATGGCAAGCGTTGCAAATTTCAATGCTCATGTTGGGCAACGTCGATTTTGTTTCAAACTCGTTGCCGCAAGCGCACGTAACTTTCGTCAACATGTATTTGGGGTGGATTCCCTCTTTCATATCGTTATCCTCCAGATCTATCTGCTGCCCACTGCTACGGACTGAACCTTGACAGGGGGACGAGTTCACTTTAGACGGCTCCAGTATTCATGGAACGCAAAAACGCCTCATTATTCTTTGTTTTCTTCATTTTGTCAATGAGCAATTCCGTCATCTCAATATCTTCCATCGGGTTGATGGCATTGCGTAAGGCCCAGATTTTTGCAGCCTCTTCACTTGTCAGCAATAAATCTTCTCTCCGAGTCCCCGACTTTTTAATATTAATGGCGGGGAACAGACGGCGTTCGGCCATACGGCGGTCAAGGACGATTTCATTGTTTCCTGTCCCTTTGAACTCTTCAAAGATTACTTCATCCATGCGCGACCCTGTTTCAATTAAAGCGTTGGCAATAATCGTTAAACTGCCACCGTGCTCAATATTACGAGCTGCTCCCAAAAACCGTTTGGGCTTGTGCAGAGCATTGGAATCGACTCCGCCTGAAAGAATTTTACCTGAGGCGGGAACTGTCTGGTTATAAGCTCGCGCTAAACGGGTGATATTATCTAAAAGAATGACAACATCGCGCTTGTGCTCCACCAATCTCTTGGCCTTTTCAATCACCATTTCAGCAACCGAAACGTGCCGGGTGGCCTGCTCGTCAAACGTAGAGGCAATGACCTCTCCTTTAACAGTACGGCGCATATCGGTGACCTCTTCAGGACGCTCATCAATTAACAATACCATCAGATAGACTTCAGGATGGTTGGCTGTGATAGCGTTGGCAATTTTTTGCATCAAGATGGTCTTTCCGGCCCGAGGGGGGGCAACAATCAAAGAACGTTGTCCTTTGCCGATGGGACAAAAAAGATTGATAATGCGAGTGGAGATATCGCCTTCAGCTGTTTCCAGATTCAATCGAGAATCGGGGTACAAAGGTGTAAGCGAGTCAAAAGCAGCTCGAGCTCGGGCAACTTCTGGTTTATCGAAGTTGATAGTTTTGACTTTAATCAAAGCAAAATAGCGCTCGGCATCTTTTGGCGGACGAATCTGCCCTTCTACCGTGTCGCCTGTTTTTAAACTCAGTGCCTTTATTTGGGAAATGGAGACATAGATATCCTCCGGTCCGCTAAGGTAGTTGTTTTGAGGCGAGCGGAGAAATCCATAGCCGTCGGGCAGTATTTCCAAGGCACCGTAAGCCATGATAGCTCCGCCTGTGGCACAGTGGGCCTTGAGGATTTCAACTATTACCTCTTGCCGCTTTAAATCCAAAACAACATCACGCCCAACACCAAATGCCTCTGCCTTCTGTCGTAAAGCGGGAAGTGTCATCATCGACAAATCGTTAACAACAATCTGAGCAGTGCCCGGATCGTCAATGTAGTACTCAACGGTACTCTCTTCTGCTACAGAGGGGCGATTATTTTGTCTTTGTTGATAACCGCCTTTGTTCATATTGGGCTTGGGGCGGTTGTTTTGCATTGGCGGACGCTGTTGATTATTATTGCGGTGGATTACCGCAGGGGGGGCGGTGCGAACAGGTTGTTCAGCCACAGGTGCCTCGGCAGCAGCTTTGCGGGGAGGCCTGCCGCGTTTTTTTGCGGGGGGCTTTGGTGAGCTTTCAGCTTCCGCCGGTTTAACCGTCGGTTGCGGACTTGCTTCTACCACACGCCGTTTAATCACGCGCTTAGCCGGTTTTTGGATATCAGACTGATCGTTGTCTGAATTTTCAAACAAATCGGGGGCATGCTCGTATTCTAATGTCATGAATCTTCTCCAAAGAATTACATCCATACGGAATTGCTAATACTAATCTTGTTTATGATTTTCGCAGGAATTCTTTTACTTAAGAGACCTTGGAATCCCGCTGGACACTTTAAATATATTGCCAGGTGCTGACGATGTCAAGCAAGTCGGCCCCCTTTAGATAAAAGTAAGCCAATAGAAAGGCGGCCACAGAGCCTCTTCTGCGCACCGAAGAGCGGCCATAGGTCGAAAAACGGACTTCAACGGCAGCTGTGGGCTTGTTGGGGGCGGCAAAACCATACCAAACGCTTCCCACCGGCTTTTGTTCTGATCCACCTTCGGGACCTGCAATCCCTGATACGGCAATAGCGATATCGGCATCCGAGAGTTTTAAAGCTCCTTCTGCCATTTTTTGGACACTCGCTTGGGAAACCGCACCATCTTCAGCAATGACTTGGGCAGGAACGCCCAAGATTTTCTGCTTGGCTTCATTGGCATAGGTAACTAACGAACCCCAAAACCAAGCCGAACTGCCCGCTTCATCGGTGAGCAGCTTGCCTAAAAAACCTCCGGTACAGGATTCGGCACAGACAACTTTCAGCTGTTGTTCTTTCAGATGGTCAACTAAAATATCGACTGCCTGTCTATCTCCTTCCCAAATGAGCCCTTTACCTAAACGATTGCCAACCTGATTGGCCATAAGTGAGCGTTTTTCTGCAGTACTACCGTTTAGATAGAGACTAATCCGATGTTCCTGAGCTCTGGTGCCCCACAAAATTTCAGCATGGGAAAGCTCATTGCAGATATCTTCCAAGCGGGCTTCGGGAGTCAGGAAGCTGGAAAACTCAGCCCTGCCTACCCCTTCATGGCCTGTCAACTTAGTCAATGCAGGCAGAATCTTATTGTAGAACATCTCGTGCATTTCTACCGGCGGACCGGGCATGGCATAGATACGTACAAGCCTCTGCTGCTCGACTGTAATTTCTCCCCAAAACCCAGGAGCCGTCCCTTTGGGGTTCTCAATGACATGGAAGCCGGCAGGAAACATCACTTGCCGCTGGTTTGCTCCGTAACTGCGCTCCCCTAATCGTTCATACAACCGGTTGAAAGCCTCTTCATCCTGAATTAAGGGGACACCTGCGATATCGGCAACGACTTGGCGCGTCATATCGTCACTTGTTGGTCCCAACCCTCCGGTAAGAATGACAATATCAGAGCGTTTAACGCAGCTGGCTAACAACGGGGCAATGGACCCATCATCGGGGACTATGGTAATTCGGTGAATATGGTACCCAATAGTGGTCAGCTCTTTAGCAATAAGCTGCCCATGCCTGTCGGCAATGATACCTCGCGTTATTTCAGTTCCAATGATAAAAATCGAGACAGTGGCGTATCCGTTAGCCATGCGCTATCCTCTTTTTCTTAGTTTCACCACGCACCCCAGTGCTCCAAAAGCTAACAGCATTCCGCTTGCCCAGATGGCAATATGAGCCAGAATATCTTCATGCACCGTATAAAACGTGTGTTTGTTGCTCGTATAGATAGGTACATCATATATTTTCCACCCTTTGACAAAGGGGGGCATAGGATCAACAATTTTCCCTGTTGGCGTAATCAAGGCAGTCATTCCCGAGTTGGTTCCCCTGATTGTCGACTTACGATTCTCAACCGAGCGAAACACAGCCAAAGCCAAATGTTGCATTTCAGCCGATACAGCTCCCGACCAGCTATCATTGGTCATGTTGACAATAACATCGGCTCCGTTACGGACAAACCGGGCTGCCAAATAGCCAAAGACATCTTCAAAACAGATAGGAGTGGAGAACTTCACATGTGCATCGGTTTCAAAGACAACCGGATCGTAGCCTTTTTCCCACCAATTATAGTCGTTAGCCAACAGAAGTCTGTAAAGCCAAGGCAGTGATTTTTCATAGGGAAAGTGCTCAGTGAAAGGGACTAAGTGCTGTTTGCGGTAGGTTCTTTTGATTTCTCCGTTTTCAAACATAATGACAGTGTTGTAGTCCATTCTATTCCACGTTCCGTCGGCATTCAGCGGGGGTTTAGAAGCATCTTTAATGACCCCTTCGGGATTACCGGTTAAAAGCGGTACCGGCAGCGATTTACCAAAAGCGACAAACTCATCGACTAACTCAGAGGTGGCTTCGTCAGTTTTG
Organism: Sphaerochaetaceae bacterium; assembly: GCA_050950025.1. Lineage (GTDB taxonomy): Bacteria > Spirochaetota > Spirochaetia > Sphaerochaetales > Sphaerochaetaceae > JBMNGW01. The sequence goes on from JBMNGW010000013.1 coordinate 42,364, forward strand.
TAAGTGGTATGCCAATACACCGAGGGGACAAACGCTGTTTCTGACCACAAAATCATATCGGGGTTTTCAGCCAAAGCCTGCAAGCTCATCGTCCGTAAAGCGTTGAAATTGCGCTTGTAGGTGTCGTATCCCCCCTTCCAAGAGTCGGCCGAGTGTTGAACAGTGGCAACACGCCAGTTCAAATCGGGTTCCTTATCTGTCCACTGTGCTAAGCGGACAAAACCGAAAATGAAAACGGCAATCAACACCACTCCGTATGAGATGATGCACCCAATGTAACGGTGTAAAAACTGTCCAAAATTGCTCCGTTGGGAAGTGAACTGATCGGCAACATATCGTCCTAAAAAAGTTTGGGGAAGAATCATGATAAAAGTAATTAACCAGATTCCAGAAAATTCGGCGATTTGGATGAATGGCAAGAACGTGTAGACTGCCGAAGAGATAGTCCCATACGGATAGCCGGCAAACCAGCTCTGGCTCAAATACGAATAAGCGACCCAAATAAGAGCCTGTAAGGCAAATCCGTAGCGCTTAAACCATCGATCGGCTGCTTTGAGGGCAGGAAAGAGAAGGACCATCTCTGCCCCTTTGATAATGGGAACCAGCAAAATGGCCAACGGATGAAACGTGGTCAGCCAATAGTTGAAGCAGGTATAAAAAGAGAAGCCAAACAAAAAGCCGTAAAAGGGGAGAGCTTTCCATGATGTGCTGCGAATAACGGCAAAGAGGGGAATCAGGGCAACAAAGGCTATGGCGCCAAACCCCGATTCACTCAAAAATCCTGGAAATGCAAAGGAAAACAGGACAGCCGTTGCAAGTAAGACGAGGATTTCCCCTAGATAAGATCGAAAACCTCGTTTTTGATAGGCATTCACTGCAGGGAAAAATTAGTTCTCTTCGTCGTGGGAGCGAAGATTCCAAACGAGATCTTTCAGTTCTTTACCGGGGCGGAAAATTGCCACGCCATGAGTATCGACTGCCACCAATTCACCGGTTTTCGGGTTACGTGCTCTTTCACGCCCTTTGCGGGTGCGTACTTCAAACGTGCCAAACCCTCGCAGCTCAATAACTCGGTCCTTCTCAAGACCCCCTTTGATTTCTTCAAAAAACTCGTCGATGACACTGTGGACATCAGGCCTGTTTAAATCTAGCTTTGACTGTATGTTCTCTATGATCTCTGCTTTAGTTAATTTATCGCTTGCCATAGCCACTCTCCTTCTCACATAAAACGGTGATAATCAGTTACTCTGCAGAGCTGTAGGCATTATACTGCAGCTGCAACCGAGATTTCTTGCGAGAGACTGCGTTTATGTGCAGAACTCCTTTTGATTTGGCAGAATCCAATGTCTTAATAGCCAGATCAAACTTTTGTTTTACGAGATCGGCTTGTTCATTGCCCGAAGCTGCCAGCTGAAATTTCTTGATGGCGGTGCGGACTGAACTTTTGACCTCTTTATTGCGCAATCTTCTTGCTTTATTCTGACGCTCTCTTTTGGCAGCCGAACTTGTCTTTAGCACGTGATACCTCCAAAGGTTTCTCAATTATATAAGTTCAAGGGAATTATTTGTATCTCTGAACCAACGGATACACAAAATATCACACTCCATAAAATCGGTCAATACGACAGGAGCCTTAGGTTGCAAGAAACTCATCAAGATACGCTTTCTCAATCTCCCAACGAGAGGCATCAGAGTTGTAAAAAAGGGAAGAGAAAGGAATAGTCAGATACCTGCCTTCTGATCCGATTAGCGAAACACGCTTAGAAAGGATGTTTACTTCCGTAATTTTCATCAACTCATGGCGGACTTTCAAACGACTGCCTTCAGACGGGAGCCGCTTTTTCTCCTCGTTGTAAAAATCATACTCGTACGATAAACAGCATAGTAATCGTCCACAAGGACCCGAAATTTTTGTTGAATTCAAAGAGAGGTTTTGCTCTTTAGCCATTTTAATCGAAACTGGATTCATTTTATCGGTAATGGCGTGGCAGCAGAAATCGCGTCCGCAGACTGCCAATCCTCCAAGCACCCGCGATTCATCGCGGACTCCGATTTGCCTCAGCTCTATCCGTATTTTAAAAATTGAGACTAAATCTTTGACCAAATCTCTGAAATCGACTCTGTTAGCAGCAGTGAAAAAGAAAATGATTTTTGGCTCGCCAAATAAATAATGGGCTGCGACCAATTTCATATCGAGATTGTGCTCCTGCACTTTTTCTCGGCAAAGCACCAACGCCTCATCTTCCATCGACACCAAATCAAGATAGCGCTGATAATCTTCTTCGGTTGCCGTCCTTTCAATCCAATCAACATCACCTGAAAGCTCAATCGGTTCCTCTACTCCCTCTTTCTCAGGTTGCGGACAGTGGTGACATTCGGGACAATCGGGACTTTCTTCACTATGAAAATGGAGACAAGCTCCCTGCACTTCAGATGACCCCGGCTCATACATCCCCATAGAAGCAGCCGAGCCAACAACAACTGCATAATCGGCACCGTAGCGACAAGGGGCAATAATGTGTGTTCCCCTTTGTAAAGGAGAGTTACTAGCGCAGACTGAAAGTTCATTGGATGAAGCGTTCTTAACTATATAGACATATCCCTGCTCTGGTGTCGACTGCACCTTTGAGCCTTCTTGGAACTTTTTGCTCTTTTTCATTCGTATCCTTATTTTCTTAAGTAGAATAGTATTAGTTTAATTAAAACGATAGTATACGCTATCACAAGTGGGGCTACTTGTCAAATAATATCTCCTTGACGACCCCCGTCCTTCATGCTATCTTCGGTATAGCATCATAGAGATAGAAAATCTCATCAACAAGTGGAAAAACCATGAAATTATTCGATACTCACGCCCATATAGGCTTGATACATGAAGACCAGATGGAGCAATTGCTCATCATCCAACTCGCAAAACGAAAATCTGTTGCTCATATTGTAAGCATCTGCAATAGCCTGCACGACTTTGAACAGGTCTATAATAACTTGCGCACAGCCACAGATGTCTATCATGCCGTCGGAGTCTCTCCCTCAGAGGTGACTAATCCCGGCCTCAATTGGGAAAATAGACTCCTTTCATTTGCTAAATATGAGCGCATTGTTGCCATTGGTGAAACAGGACTCGATTATTATCGCAATTACGGCGATAAAAACTCGCAAGTCGAATTGTTCATCCACCAGCTCGATATCGCCCGCAACCTCAAACTTCCTGTCATTATTCATAACCGGGAAGCAGGCCGAGACATTTTGGACATCCTAAAGACCCGCTTAGGCGAACAGGGAGGAATCTTTCACTGCTACAGTGAAGATTGGCTGTTTGCCATGGAAGCTTTGGATCTGCCGATGTTCTTTTCGTTTGCCGGTAACATTACTTACAAGAACGTTCGTCACTTACATGAAACAATCTTTAACCTTCCGTTAGATCGGATTCTCATTGAATCGGAAAGCCCGTTCATGGTCCCGGCTAATTACAAAGGCAAAAGAAACAAACCGGCCTACTTGGTTGAAACGGCCCAAGCCGTTGCCGACATCAAAGGCCTTTCATTGGAAGAGACTGCCGCTGCGATGTTCGACAACAGCCTCAGAGCCTTTCACCTTAACACCGAAGATTAATACTCATGAGCACCCAAAGCTTATACCGCCCGATTACCATCGGGCCGGTTCACATAGAGGGGAACCTGTTTTTGGCCCCCTTAGCCGGTTATACTGACAGATCAATGCGCTTTTTAGCTCTTGAGCAGGGAGCTAATCTTAGTTACACCGAAATGGTGAGTGCCGAAGGATTGGCGCGCAACAGTAAACCGACAAAACTCCTTTTACGGCCCGCCGATAACGAAACGTTACTGGCAGTACAACTCTTTGGTCCCAAGGCTTCTGTTTTTGAGCGCTCTTTAGAGAACTTGAGCCATCACCGGGTTGCTCTTATCGATATCAACTGTGGTTGCCCAGTGCCCAAAGTAATTAAAACAGGAGCCGGATCTGCTCTTTTACGCTCTGCTCAAACAATCTATGAAATTGTCTCGGTGATGACCAAAGCCCGCTTAGCTCCGGTGTCGGTAAAAATTCGCCTGGGCTGGGATGCTAAGAGCATCAACTACCGTGAAACAACCGACGCAGCTGTGCAAGGCGGCGCTCTTATGATTACGATGCATGCCCGCACCAAGACAATGGGCTATGCAGGCCAAGCCGACTGGGAAGCTTTGGCTGATTTGAAATCTTACCTAAAAGCAACTGCCCCACATGTTCTTTTGTTTGGCTCAGGTGATCTTTTTAGCCCATCAGATGCCCAAAAGATGCTGCAACAAACAGGAGTCGACGGCATCATGTTCGCTCGCGGCGCTTTAGGCAACCCTTTCATTTTTGCTCAAAGTCGACAGCTGTTACAAACAGGACACTTACCGCCGTTACCTACTGCCTCTGAGCGCACTCAAATGCTTCTTAAGCATCTGAACCTTCTCATTAAGGATGTGGGAGAAGAGGCCGGATGTACTCTGATGCGTAAGCATGCCGCCCATTATGTTAAAGGGATTCCCGGCTCCTCTTCAGTTAAACAGGCCTTGGTACAAGCACGCAGCTACGCAGAGTACAAGGAGGCTTGCTCTTTGCTACCTTTGGGCTTGAGTTGACCTTATTCTTCGATACATGGTACTTTTCTTCTATCCTGCAAAGGGATACATGAAGGAGTGTTCATGAGAGTTCTTGTGTTGGGTTCGGGGGCAAAAGACCATGCCATGACATGGTTATTTTCTCAAAGTAAACTAATAACGGGTCTGTACATTGCCCAAGGCAATGCTGGGACTTCCGAGATTGCCGTGAACCTGCCCCATATCGATCCCTCTTCGTGCGAATCGGTTTGGCAGGCATGCAAGGAGTATGAGATTGACTTTGTCTTTGTCGGTACCGAAGCTCCTTTGTTCACCGGCGTCATCGATTATGTTAACAGCCGAGGTATTGCTACCTTCGGAGCACCCAGCCACGCATTGAAGCTGGAAGGGGACCGCCATTTTGCCCGCAACTTTACCAGCCGCCACAACATCCCCACTCCCGCTTACCGCCTTTTTAGTGATGAAGCTTCCCTTTCAGAGTTTCTCGGTCGCCACCCAGGGGAAAACTTTGTCCTTAAAAGCAATGCCATGGCTCCCAGTCGCATTATGGTCGATTCCAGCGATTATGAGACACTGATGAATTTTGGTAAGGGAATTCTGAAAAATGACAACCTCATTTTAGAAAACCATGTCGACGGTCTTTCAGTTACCGTCACAGTCTTTACTGATAATAACGGTTATTTAAAACTCCCCCTTAGCTCCGATTATACTAAAAGTGAAGATGGAGGCCTGGGGGCGCCTACCGGAGGCATGGGGTCGATTTGCCCAGTGCCGCTTCCTAAAAATGTGTTGCAACAAATTGACGAACTGATTATTGAACCGACTCTTTACGGAATGCAAGTTGAGCAAATTGCCTACAAAGGGGTGCTCACTTTCAGCCTTATTATTACCGATCAAGGACCGGTGCTTGTCGATTACCACGTCCGTTTCAACGACCCTGCCACTCAAGCCATTGTTCCGCTGATGAAATCAGATATCATCGATATCCTTCAGGCTATGAAGCAAGATACTTTAAGCACATTCGAATTGGAGCTCTCTTCCAAATCGGCAGTGGCTGTTGTAGTGGCAAGTCAGGGGTATCCCCAAGACCCGATTATTGGCAAAAAGGTCCAACCGCTGGCTCATTTGATCAGAACCAACCTTTTTTCCTCCATGCCCAAAGTATTTTATGGCGCTGTTATGGATAAAGAGGGAGAGACGGTGACCGTTGGAGGAAGAAATATCACTGTTGTGGGAATTGGTAAAAACATCATTGAAGCTAACAAACAAGCGTACGATTACATCCACAATGTGCAGTTTGACGGCTCGTGGTACAGAAACGACATCGGCAATAAATTCTTTGAGAACTAACGTTTTTGGCGCCTGAACTCGTACAGTAGAATCCCCGCAGCAACCGATACATTCAGCGAATCAATGTGCCCTGTGGTAGGAATAGAGACGATATAGTCACACCGCTTGCGCACCAATTGACTCAATCCTTCCCCTTCCGATCCTAAGATGAGGACAGTTTTATCAGAAAAGCGTGTTGTATGGAGGTTCTCCCCCTCCATGTCGGCTCCATAGGCCCAGTAGCCATTTTTTTGCAACAGCTCAATCTCCCTGACAATGTTAGAAACACTAACAAGCGGAACATGCTGAGAAGCACCGCTGGAAACGCGGTGAACGGCGCTGCTTTGCTGAGCACTTCGGCGTTGGGGGATAACAACTAAATCGACAGAAAATTGGTCACAGCTTCTTAGGATTGCCCCCAGGTTGTGCACATCGGTGATTCCATCCAACACAACCACAAGTGATTTCTCATCTTCTTTGACTGTCGCAAGGAAATCACTGACTGACTGCGGTGCGGCTGTGGTATTGGCACTAGATAGCTCCAACAATGCCCCCCGATGATCAGGGGTACCACTTAAGCGGTCCATCTCAATGGCGGCAATCTTTCTGATGCGAACATTGGGGTTGTTTTTAGCAAGCGATTCAAGGCGGCTGTTCCGTTTTTCTTGGTTGCGGCACAGATAGAGAATGCTGTTGGCCCCAGCACTTTTTAAAGCCTCTTCAATAGCATGGAAGCCGGTAATTCGCTCTTTCATGCCAACCCCTTATTCAGTGAAAGGGACAGGATCGGGAGCTTTGTTCTCACCAAGGACCTCAGCTAATTGGTTCATTACTTTCTTAGCCTCCCTGCTGAGCTTTTTGGGCGTCTCAACGACAATTCTGATGTATTGGTCTCCCCGCTGTTCCAATGAACCGCGTAATTTAGGAACTCCTTTGTTACGCAGGCGCAACATTTTCCCGTGCTGAGTCCCCGCCGGGATGGTGACTTTCACCTTCACATCATCGATAGTCATTACTTCGATATCGGCTCCCAAAGCAGCTTGTGTCATGGAAATGGGAATTTGCATATACAAATCGGTACCTGAGCGCTCAAAATAGGGGTGGGGACGGACATTGACATAGACAAACAAATCACCCGAAGGACCGCCATTAGGCCCCGCATCACCCATATTGGCCAAGGAAATACGGTTGCCGGTATCGACTCCGGCAGGAATGGTGACTTTCAGCTTCTGTTGTTTACGCATTAAACCGCTGCCGTGACACTCGGTGCACGGATTCTCAACGATATGTCCTTCGCCGTGGCAGGTAGGACAGGTAGAAGCAATTGAGAAAAAGCCTGAGTTGCGCCGCACTTGTCCTGCGCCATTGCAGGTGGGACACACTTTCTTCCCCGATCCCGCTTTTACACCGCTACCTTTGCAGACGGAGCAATGAACTTGGTGGGTATACGAAATTTCCACTTTTGTGCCGAACACGGCCTCTTTGAAATCGATTTCCACATCATAGCGCAAACTGGAGCCCACTGCCGGACCTCGAGAGGAGCGCGATGTACGAGCTCCCCCTCCGAAAAAGGAGTCAAAGAAGTCTCCCAAGCCGCCCCCGCCAAACAGATCGCTAAAATCACGATACACATTAGTATAATCTTGCGGTCCGCCTGTTTCGACGCCGGCAAACCCATACTGATCGTAGGCTTGCCGTTTTTCGGCATCGCTAAGAATCTCATAGGCCTCACTGGCCTCTTTAAACCGTTCTTCGGCAGCTTTGTCACCCGGGTTTTTATCGGGGTGGTTGGCAATAGCTAGTTTTCGATACGCTTTTTTAATTTCGTCTTGGGAAGATCCTTTGGGAACTCCCAAGACTTCATAATAATCCCGTTTAGCCACGGTACACTACTTCCTTCAGCTTGATGAGATTAGTCGACTACCTCAAAATCGGCATCTTCCACCCCATCATCCCCTTTGTCTTGGTCAGAAGAGTCGGATGCATCATCATCTTGAGCTTGCTGGTCGGCAGCTGTTGATTTGTACATTTCCTCTGCCAATTTGTAGGCAGCTTGCTGGAGTGTCTCGGTTTTCGACTTAATCTCCTCAAGGTTATCGGAAGAGAGGGCTTGTTTCAAGCTCTCTAATGCCTCTTCAATAGCGCTACGGTCACTTTCCGATATTTTATCGCCATGTTCTTTCAAGGATTTCTCAGTGGTATACATCATGCTGTCAGCTTCGTTGCGCACTTCAATTTTCTCGCGCTCTTTTTTGTCCTCTTCAGCATGGATTTCAGCATCCTTGACCATTTTCTCAATATCCTGCTCCGAAAGACCCGATGAGGACTCGATTCTGATCTTCTGCTCTTTACCTGTTCCCAAATCCTTAGCGCTGACATGGACGATACCGTTGGCATCGATGTCAAATGCAACTTCAATTTGGGGAACTCCCCTCGGGGCGGCGGGAATGCCGATTAAATCAAATTTACCCAAGGTCCGGTTCTGGCTGGCCATCTCCCGCTCTCCTTGCAACACATGGATGGATACAGCTGTCTGCCCATCGGCTGCCGTGGAGAAAATCTGACTCTTGCGAGTTGGGATTGTGGTATTGCGCTCAATGAGTTTGGTAGAAATACCGCCTAAGGTCTCAATTCCCAAAGAGAGCGGAGTAACATCTAAGAGTAAGACATCTTTAACATCCCCTCCCAAAATACCACCTTGTATGGCAGCACCCATAGCCACAACTTCATCGGGGTTCACCCCTTTATGAGGCTCTTTTTGGAAGATTTCCTTGACGATGCTCTGCACGGCAGGAATACGGGTTGAGCCGCCGACTAAAATGACTTCATCAATGTCTTTGGGGCTTAATCCCGCATCTTTAAGTGCGTTAAGGCAGGGTTTACGACTCTTTTCCACCAAATCGGCAACCATCTGCTCAAACTTGGCACGCGAGAGATTCATCTGTAGATGCTTCGGCCCTGATGCATCGGCTGTGATGTACGGTAGGTTAATGGATGTATCCTTTGTGCTAGAGAGCTCAATTTTAGCTTTCTCAGCTGCCTCTTTTAACCGCTGCATGGCCATTTTATCTTTTGCTAAATCAAGGCCAGTCTCTTTTTTGAAGCTTTCGACAAGCCAATCAATAACTTTTTGGTCAAAGTCGTCTCCGCCTAAATGGGTATCCCCGTTGGTCGATTTAACTTCAAACACACCGTCGCCAAGCTCAAGGATAGAAACATCAAAGGTCCCACCGCCAAGGTCGTAAACAGCAATCTTCTCCTCTTTGTTGGCATCTTTACCCAACCCATAGGCCAAAGCAGCTGCAGTCGGCTCGTTGACAATACGCTTGACTTCCAATCCGGCAATCCTTCCGGCATCCTTGGTTGCTTGGCGCTGAGCATCGTTAAAATAGGCGGGAACGGTAATGACAGCTTCAGTGATTGTCTCACCAAGATAATCTTCGGCCGTCTGTTTCATTTTTTGCAAAATCGCTGCAGAAATCTCGGGAGGAGAATACTCTTTATCTCTGATAGAGATACGAATATCCTCCGAAGGGCCGCTAATCATACGATACGGCAGCTTGGAGATCTCTGAAGGAATCTCGCTAAAACGTCTTCCCATGAACCGCTTAATGGAATAAACGGTATTCTCAGCGTTTGTTACAATCTGGTTTTTAGCGGGCTGTCCAACTAGGCGCTCCCCTTTTGCCGTAAAACCGACAATGGAAGGAGTGGTTCTTTGCCCTTCTGCATTTTGAATTACAACTGCATCGCCGTTCTCCATGACAGCTACGCATGAGTTGGTTGTACCCAAGTCAATTCCAATTATTCTAGCCATTATATTCTCCTTGAAACACGCAATTACAAAGTGGAGGGACAATCCCTCCTTTTAAAAAGTTCACTACAAATGAGTTACTGAGGTTTGCCCACCTTCACTTTAGCTGTTCTCAAAACCCTATCATGAAGATAATAACCCTTTTGCAATTCGGCAAGGACGGTCTCGGTCTCCCACTGGGGTCCCTCCTCCATCATCATCGCCTCATGATCATGAGGTGAAAACTCTTTGCCAATAATGTCATTCATTGGCTTAAGGCCCCATGATTTACCCAGCAAATCGAGGAATTGCTTATGAATCAGCTTTACCCCTTCGGCATACGAGTCGATATCAGCAGACGTTTGTCCCGCCTCAATGGCTCGTTCAAAGTCGTCAATCAAAGGAATGAGATCCATAATCAGTCGCTCATTAGCAAATTGCACTGCTGCCTCTTTTTCACGCAGCAAGCGCTTGCGGTAGTTATCCATATCAGCAGCTTTACGAACAAACTCACTTTTTTGTTGTTCCAATTGCTCAGAAAGCTGGCGATTCTCCTCTTCCAATTCGCCTATGCGTACTTCCAAAGAGATGCTCTGTTCTGCACAGGCCTCTTGGGCCGCTTCACTGCTTTTCAGCTCACTTTCGTCTTTGTTACTTATGCTCTTTTTTTCCATACTATCGTCACACAAACCTTGCCTCTATATATTTCCCACTTTGTGAGTAGATGTTCACTGTTTTTTGACTAAATCACCCTCTGTTTTGAGGGCTTTCCCACTTAACATAATCATGGTACAGACGACCGTCAAGCCCTTAAGGCCCCCGCCTGATGGCAAAAGCTTACCTATAACTCATCATCAAGGGGAATCTCTTCTTCGTCTTCTTCGGCCTCATAATAATCGGATTCAATGCGGGCTAAAGGCACCTTGCTTTGGGCAACAAATCTTTCTTCTTCCGTCTCTTCTGAGTCCTCATACTCATCATCCCAATCAAGGGATGTTAAATCATGTTGCTCAAAGGGCTCTTCGTCCCACTCTGTTGCCTGTCCGCTTTGCTGCTCATCCTCAAGATCATCGTCCCAATCAAAGGGATGTAATTCGCCCTCTTCTTGGATATCGGTCAAGTCCGAAGAATCAAAGTCGTTTTCTAAAACCTCTTGGTACTCATCACCAGGATCCAACTCAAGGCCCTCTTCTTCTGCCAAAGTTGGCTCATCCTGCCAGTTCCACTGTCTTTGATGCTCTTGATTGTGGTGTTCCAGCTCGTGGTAACCATCAAATAAAACTGGCTCTGTGGCTGTCTCTGTTATAATAGGCTCTTGTTCTTCTCCAGCATAGGACTCAGGATTATCAATTGCTAAACGGTGCAATAATTCTTGTTTTTCCTGCTCTTGTTGCAAACGTTGCATTTCCTCCAAAGCCCCACCTAGCTCATCTTGCAGACTTTCCTTCTTGGTTTGCAGCCGGGTAACATCATCGTGCAAAGAGTCCCGTTCACGTATCAATTCACCTATGGCAGCGCTAATTTCCTCTTTTTGCTGAGCAAGAGATGCTAGGCTCTTTTCATGTAAATCCACTGCATCAACAGCTGTTTGCAGCTCAGTTAGTTCCCCTTTAGCCTTCTGGGAAAGGGTGTGCACCACTGTATTTAGCTGATCAGTTTGCTTATCGACTTCCAAAAGAATCGGGGCGACAGAGCCTATCATTGCTTGGAAAAGCTCATCCGCTTTTTCAATGCGACGGTTGTAGAGTGTTGCCAATTCCTGCTCAAAGGCTGTGGTAGAGCTGTGGGTAATTGCCGCTATATTTGAGCTGTAATCAGCGATTTGTTGACTTAACTGCTCTAAGAGGGTGTTAACTTCAATTGTGGCATTTTGCAATTGCGCCACTTGGTGAGCCATATCAATTTTGGCTTGGTCGATCAGCTCAATGTCTTGCTTAACTGTTTCAGTGCGTATTTGAGCTTTGTCTGTCAAACTACTGAGCTGTTGGAGAACCTGGCGGTAATCGGCTAGGTTGTGTTGCATCTTTTTCAAATCTTCGGCATGGGAGAAAATCAGCGTGCGCTCAGCCGCTATAGTCGATACTACCTGTTCCACCTCTTTTTTATGGGTGGCAATGTTTTCTCCTATAAAAGCTGCATTCTCTCTAAACTGATCTTCAGAACGTTTCACATCAGCAAGATATTGGGCGACTTTCCGTTTAATGACATCAAACCGATGATTTCTATTATCGGCCGCCCGCAAAGCAAAGATGATGATAAGGGTGAGCAAAAAAAGTCCGCTTGATAAAAGAAGAGGAAGCACTTCCCACATGTTCACCTCCTACGCAAGCAGCTGCTTGAGCTGGTTTTGCAAATCAATATAACTGCTGCACATCATATCGGCTTGGCTGCACGTTACATGCCGCCGAGAAGTAAAAAAGCAGGTCTTCATTCCCACCTTAGCTGCTCCTTGGACATCTTTAAAGCAACTGTCTCCAACATACAACAGCTGATGAGCTTGCATATCCAAGGCATCACAGAGCTGGTAAAAAGGGGCCGGATGAGGCTTTAGATACCCTGATTCTTCACTGCACATAGAATAATCAACTAAATCTGCTACTTTGAGGGCATCAAGTTTATTTTCAATAGGAAAATCAGAAAGAACTCCAATGCTAAAGCCCTCCTCTTTAAGCCATACAAAAGTCTCTCTGACATGCTTAAACGGCCCAAGGGTGGCAAATGATTTTCTCCAGGTGGCATACATTTGCTGCTCAATGCGCATCTTTATTTTTTCTGAGTTGCGTCCTTTGCTAATCCACTGTGCCTGCTGTTCTCTAAAAGAGAGCTCTTTTTCGTGCTGAAAAGAGGGTTTACGTACCTCTTTTCTAAACGCATTGTAGCGAAAAGCCAACAAGGGGGAGGGAAACAAAGAACTCAGTAATTTCCAATTCGTCTGCCATTTGGGATACAGCGTACCGTCAATATCGAAGCAGACAGCTTTCACCTGCTTCATGAGCGCCTCATTGGAGCGTTACGTCTTCGCTCTTTGAGTTCAATTTCAATCGGGATGTCTTTAAAGCCCAAATCTCTTCTCACATTATTTTTCAGATACTGCAAGTAAGTGGCAGGCACATCTTTTTTGCGGTTAACAAAAAAGAGGAAACGCACCGGAGGAGCACTGACTTGGGTCCCATAATACATTTTAACATGTCCGCTAGAGCCGCGAGGAATCTGGTACTCCTGTTGCCATTTTTGGATATGGTCGTTCAGTACGGCCGTCTCCACACGCCTGTTAAGCTGCTTGTGTACACTGAGGACCGTATCGAGCATCTTAGTCACATCGGTTCCCTTTAGAGCGCTGATGGCAATCATTGGGGCAAAAGAGAGGATGGGAAAGAGAAACCGGACCCGGTCGCTAATAGCCTGTAATTGGTTGCCCATCGGCGGAAGCTTATCAATCTTATTGAGAATAAGAATAATTCCCTTGCCCCGTCTGACAATCAACTGAGCAATCTTCTTATCCTGCTCAGAGAGCCCTTCAATCACATCGACCATCAGTAATATAACATCGGCTTCATCAATACTTTTGATTGCCCGGTTGACTGAGTAATACTCTACATCTTCTTCAATTTTACTTTTGCGTCTGATGCCGGCAGTATCGAGTACATGAAAGCGGTTGTTTTTATAAGCAAACGAACCGATGACCACATCGCGAGTTGTACCGGGGATATCGCTAACAATGGAGGTCTCTTTGCCGGTGAGCATATTTGTGAGCGTCGATTTGCCTGTATTGGGTTTGCCTAAAATAGCTAAATGAATGGCCTCCTCTTGCTCCTCATCTTCAAAGATTTCAACAAGGTCGAGCATGGTAAGAAGGTGTTCTTCCAGCTCTTCAATGCCGATACCGTGGGCAGAAGAGATGCCAACAACACGTTGATACCCCCACCGGTGGTAGTCCCACACCAAATCTTCACGCATCGGGTTATCGACTTTGTTAACAGCCAAAATGGTTTTATCAGAAAAAGGGCGAAGTGTTTGGATAAGCATCTGGTCTTCGGCAGTAACTTCTGTAACTTCCATTAAGAAAATGATGGCATCGGCATCTTTAAGGAGCTCAAGACTCTTTTGCGTCACGACATAATCGAGACCCTCTTGATCGAGCTTCACTCCTCCGCTGTCAATCAGCAAGACCGGATTACCCTGTAAGAACCATTTTTGGCCAATGGGATCGCGAGTGACACCGGGAGTCGGATCGGTAATAGAGCGCCGCTTGCCGATGAGGCGGTTAAAGAGGGTCGATTTACCCACATTAGGTCGCCCGATAATGGCAACAGTCGGTAGTTTGCGTTCAGGCAGGGTAGATATCTGCGAATGTCTCATGCATCCATTCCTTTACGTAGGCGTTGATAGTGACATAGGAGTCCATTTCCATCACCTTCTTAGCCAGCTTTTGGGCATCTGCTAACGAGATTGAACGGATGATGCTTTTGATCTCCAACAGGCTTTGGGGTGACATGCTCAGCTCATCAATCCCCAATCCCAAGAGCAACACGGTAAACAGAGGATCGCCTGCCATCTCTCCGCATATTGCTACCGGAATTCCCCCTTTATGAGCCTTATCGACAACCATTTTCAGCAGCCGAAGTACCCCGGGGTGCAGCGGTTGATACAAATAGGCAATTTTCTCATTGCCCCGGTCGACCGCTATAGTGTACTGAATTAAATCGTTTGTTCCGATAGAGAAGAAATCGGCTTTAGGGGCCAATAAATCGGCACACAAAGCAGCTGAAGGGACTTCAATCATCGTTCCGATTCTAATCTCTTCATCAAAAGGGACCCCTGAGGTGCGACACTCCTCTTTAACGTGCTCCAAGACTTCCAACACACTCTCAAGTTCTTCAGGACCGCTGATCATCGGAAACATAATCTTCAGTTTACCGTAGGCACTGGCTCGCAAAAGGGCCCGCAGTTGTGTTTTAAAAATATCTTGGCGCGCAAGGCAAAAACGGACAGCTCTCCAACCAAGGATTGGATTCTCTTCGCCCAGTTCTTCCATCCCGGGTATCACTTTATCTCCGCCCACATCGATGGTCCTAATCGTCACCGAGCCAATCCCTTCCATCTGCCTAAGAACGTGCTTGTAAGCTTCAAATTGCTCCTGTTCACTGGCGCCCCCGGGTTTGAGGAAAAGGAATTCTGAGCGGAACAAACCAATACCGGCTGCACCGCTTTGCACCACAGTCTCAATTTCATCAATTGTTTCGATATTGGCTTTCAGACAAATAGTGTGACCGTCTAAGGTAACTGTCGGCAATCCTACTAAATCTTGCAACGACTGCTCATGCGCCACCCATTTCTCATACCGCTTTTTCATTTTTTCCACCGATGAGCTGGTGGGACGGACAATGACTTCGCCTCTGTTTCCGTCAACGATAATTTCATCATTCGGCTGCACCTCATCGGTGATGGTGGCTAAGCCGACAACAGTGGGAATTTGTAGTGCTCTGGCTAAAATGGAGACATGGCTGGTTCTACCACCAACATTTAGCACAATAGCTTTTACCTGCATCCGATGCAAACTCAGAGCCTCAGAGGGGAGCAAGGTATCGGCTACCAAAACAATATCCTCTCCTTTGGCATCCAGCTCCATCTCTTTTTTCCCAAGTGCTTTTCTGATAACCCGCCAGCCGATATCATATAAATCGGTACTCCGTTCTCGAAGCATATAATCTTCGGCAGCCTGTAACTGAGCTATATGGTGGGAGACGACACTTTTAACAGCCCATTCGACACAGATGTGGTCCCCGCCGATTTTTTTTTCTACGGCAGCTATAAATTCGGGGTCACTGAGCATTAATAATTGGGTTTCCAGGATTTTTTTATGGTCTTCTTTTTCCGATGAACCGTTCAGATGCTGTAGCTCATCGGCAACCTTTTTCAGCGTTTTGTGAAAGCGGTTTTTTTCGGCTTCGACTTGCTGAGGTCCGATTACCACGTGCGGAACCACGAGTTTTTCGTGAATATAGGTGAAAGCACGGCCAAAACCGATGCCTCCTGAGGCCGCGATACCCTTCATTATTCTCATAGCTGGCTGTATCATACGGGGTTTTTTGCACCGTGTAAATAGAGGCTCCCACTAGACATCGGTTCTGTTGTATGCTCAGTTCATGGAGACAAAGAGTCAAAAAAAACGGCAACTATCGTTTGTGTGGGCTTGGGTACTCACTATTGTGTTATTGGCACTGCTGACTGTTGCGCTGCTTCCCCGGATTAAAACGGCGGTTTCTGAGGCCAAAGTAGGCCAAATTATACACAGTGGCCGCCAAGAGCCGACAGTGCGGGTAGCCTCTGTCTACTTCCCTCTTTACGACGAGTCAAAACAATTTTGGCAGCTACACCCTTTTTCTGTCCCCTTAGAGGGAGACTCGCTGCGCCATGGCCTTATTGAAACACTTCTTGACGGTCCGCCGGCTTCAGCTTTGGCCCAAGGGGCAATCACCTTTATCCCAGCCGATACCCTTTTGCTGGGTCTTACTGTCTCTGTTGGAGTTGCCTTTGTTGATCTAGACCACCACTTTCTTGCATCTCACCCCCTTGATTTGCAGAATGAGGGGCGTATTGCTCAAATCACAAAGACCCTATTGACTCAAAGTTCTATAAAAGAAGTTATTATTTTGGTTGAAGGTCAGATTCTTGAACAGTAAAAGAGGCCACAAACTCTTTTTCTGAAAGCCCTTCTCCCTTATTTAGCAAAGCTAAAAATTCTCGATTTCCTTTTCTGCCCCTAATGGGAGATTCAACAAGGTGTTCAACGCCTACCCCCTCAGCTTTCAATTGTCGATAGACGTTCAGTAGAACATCATGCAGCAGCCAAGGATCGTGAATCACTCCAGAAAAATCGGTTCTTTGTTTGGGTACTTCAAATTGTGGCTTAATAAGAGCAATCAGTATCTGTTTAGTCGTAAGCGAAAGGATGTGGGAAGCTGCCTTGGTAATAGAACGAAACGATAAATCGGCTACTGCCAAAGCACACTGCGGCTCCAATGTCCCAATGTTCATAATATTAGTTCGCTCATGGACCTGTACCCGTGGATCACTACGTAATTTGTAATCAAGTACATTGTATCCCACGTCCACCGCATGGACCATCTTAGAACCGTGTTGCAAAAGACAATCGGTAAAACCGCCTGTGGAACATCCGGCATCAAGGACCACTAGATCTGAAACATCAACGCCAAATGCCCCAAGAGCATATTCAAGCTTTACTCCTCCCCGAGAGACATAGCGGGGAATATGGAGGCTAACACTGCTGTGTTCACTGTACATCTCTTTGTCGCTGGTGGCGGTATGACCGTCAATGTGCACTTGGCGGCATGCGATATATGCTTGCAGCTGTTCTTTAGTTTTATCGGGGAAGGTTTGCTGCAAAAGCTGTAGCAGCGGAATCATTTCGCTACTCACTTTTCATACTCCAAAGCTTTGGCTTAAGCGTTTGATAGAGAGGGTTTTGCCGCTCTTTTCACCAATTGTGCACACAAGTCCCTGTAAAAATGAGGGCGCATCGGCAATGACACTTTTTAGGGGGATTTGCGTTAGTTGGCGGCGAATAGAGATCTGGGGATCAGATCCAATCACTCCCTCCAGCGGTCCGCAGATTCCCGCATCGGTGATATAACCAGTCCCTTGGGGCATAATTTTTTCATCGGCTGTTTGCACATGGGTATGAGTGCCCCAGAGCACTGAAATCTTACCGTCCAAATAATGGGCCAAAGCCTCTTTCTCTTGGCTCAATTCGGCATGGAAATCGACAAAAATGAGGGGAGTCTCCTTGACCATTTTATCGACAATGGCTGCTCCGACTTGAAAGGGGCAGTCAATCGGTACCATATTATGGCGTCCTTGCAAATTAACCACACCGAATTTTCTTCCCCCTTTTTCGACAATTGTATGCCCTTTACCGGGAGCTTTAGCTGGATAATTGGCAGGTCGCAACACTCTGGAGCTGCTTTTTAAAAATGGTAAGAGCTCCTCTTTTTGCCAAATATGGTTACCGCTGGTAATGACATCAACTCCCAAGGAGAAGAATTGACGAGCAAGGTTTTCGGTCAAACCAAACCCATCAGCTGCATTTTCGCCATTAAGCACGACAAAATCGGCTCTTAGCGATTTGATTAATTGAGGCAACCCGATAAAAAGAGCCCTGCTCCCCGGCTGTCCAATGACATCTCCGAGCAGCAGAGCTGTAAGTTGTTTCTCTTTCGACATAGAATCCTTTTCTTAACGAGCGTATTCCACCACTCTCATCTCCCGAATGATGGTGACTTTGATTCTGCCGGGATAACGGAGTTCGGCCTCAATACGACCGGCAATACCTTTGGCAATCTCTTTGGCTCCGTCGTCAGAGACGCTGTCATTATTGACCAGTATCCTCAGCTCGCGTCCTGCTTGGATGGCATAGGCTTTTTCAACGCCATTAAAGCTTCGGCGATATGCTCAAGGCTCTCAAGACGCTTGATATAGTTGTCCAAAGTCTCGCGCCGTGCTCCGGGACGAGCTGCCGAAATAGCATCGGCAATTTGAACAATAACCGACTCCACACAAGAGGGTTCAATATCGTTGTGGTGCGAAAGAATTGAGTTAATAACCCGAGGGTCCTCCCCAAGTTTGCGAGCCAGATCGGCGCCCATTTCGGCGTGGTTGGCATCACTGTCTGATTCAATGCCTTTGCCAATGTCATGAAGCAGTCCGCCGCGGCGGGCAATTTCTCTGTCGGCACCACCTCAGAAGCTATCATACCGGCCAAAATGGCCACCTCTTTGGAGTGGTTCAAAACGTTCTGCCCGTAACTGGTCCTAAAATGGAGTCTACCAAGAGCCCTTACCATCTCTTGGCTCATATTATGAATACCAAGATCAAAAAGAACTTTCTCTCCCTCTTCTAGGATGACGCGACCAATCTCTTTACTGACTTTAGCCACAACTTCTTCAATTCGTGCCGGGTGGATGCGTCCATCCTGCACCAGGCGCTCAAGTGCAACTCGTGCCGTCTCTTTGCGGATAGGGTCAAAACATGAGATGACAACAGCCTCAGGGGTGTCGTCAATGATGACATCGACGCCTGTGAGCGTCTCTAAGGTCCTAATATTCCTTCCTTCTCGACCAATGATGCGTCCTTTCATCTCATCACCGGGCAAACTCACCGTAGTGACGGTGACTTCCGAGCTAACTTCGGTTGCCAGTCTTTGGATTGAGGTGACGATGATGTCTCGGGCCAGTTTGTCGGCCTTCATCTGAGCATCTTGCTCAATTTTATTGATAATCAGTTGGGCATCGCGTTTGGCGTCATTTTGCATCGATTCTATGATGGCTTGCTTAGCCTCATCGGTGCTCATCCTAGCTACCCGTTCTAATTCAGCTACCCATTTCTCTTCCGTTTCGGTAAGAGTTTGTTCTCTTTGGGCATGCTCTGCCTCTTTGTCTGTCAGTTGCCGCTGATGGGCCTCTAGTTCTGTTTGCTTTCGTTCTAAATTTTCTTCCTTTTTCAACAGTCTTTGTTCTGTTCTCTGAAACTCGATTCTCCGTTCTCGAGCCTCTCTTTCTTGCTGCTGCTGCTCTTTTAACAATTGATCCCGAGTCTCAATTAGAAGCTCTTTACTTTTTGTTTCTGCTTCCCGTATCGCTTCCTCATTCAATCTCACAGCTTTCTGTTCAATTGAGGTAAGCTTGAACCTCGCATACATCCAACGAATTAGCCAACCTAGAATTATACTACCTAGACAAAGAGGAATTACTACTAAAACATTCATGGTAATTCCTCCATTGTAATGAAACCATAATACGAAAGGGATGTACCATTGTCAAGTGAAGGCCAATTTCTTTTCAAAGAGGCGATTTGTTATTCTTTGGTGTACAATAAATAAGGCCGCTGATTATCCAGCGGCCTCTGATAGTGTCTCTCTGTTTAGTATATCTACTCTTTACTGCTTTTGGCTTCAGCTTTCGCCTTCTTTTTGGGCTTTTCTGTTTTGACAACCAGCTCCAAAATGGCCATTTCTGCAGCATCTCCTTGACGGTAGCCTGTTTTGAGTACTCGGGTATAACCACCGTTACGACCATCGTACAGCGGAGCAATCTGAGTGAACAATTTAGCCAAAATCGCTTTGTCGTTGATATCACGAGCAATGAGGCGGCGAGCATGAACCGAATCGTTCTTCGCGCGGGTAATCATTTTCTCGGCCATCTTTTGAACTTCCTTGGCTTTCGCTTTGGTCGTCTCAATGCGCTCATACTTGAAAAGCGAGGTCACCATATTGCGCTTAAGCGCCTTGCGTTGCCCGCTGCGGCGGCTTAACGCATTAAATCCAATTCTATGCTTCATCCTCTTCTTCCTTGTTCTCTGGTACTCTAATTGATTCCTTCAGGACACTGTAGTCGGTCATCCCAAGGCTCAGGTTCCATTCTTTCAGCTTTTCTTTAATTTCCGAAAGCGACTTCTTACCGAAGTTCCGCGTTTTGGCAATCTCTTCTTCAGTCTTTTTCGTCAAATCACCAATTGTTTTAATGTTGGCGTTCTTCAGACAGTTGCTCGATCTGACAGTCAGCTCAAGCTCTTCGACCGAAGTGTTAAGCAGCTTCTTAATGCGCTCCTCTTCCTCATCGACTTCGTCCCCACTGTCTATCAAGGACTCATCGAAATTAATGAAGATGGCAAAGTGGTCCTTGGCAATCTTAGCTGCTTCAGCCAAAGCATCTTCGGGAGAGATCGTACCATCGGTGAACACATCGAGCACCAGCTTATCGTAATCGCTGCGGTGTCCCACACGTGTTGGTTCGATGGCATACTGCACTCGCTCAACAGGGGAGAAGTTGGCATCAATAGGAATAGTACCAATTTCTTCGATGTACTTTTCATTAATTTCGGCCGGGACATATCCTCTGGCCAAATCAATTTGCAGTTCCATCTCCAGATGAGCATCATCCATCATGGTGAACAATACGGCATCTCTGTTCATGATTTCGATATTGTTCTTTTCCAAATCTTTGCCTGTTATGGTTCCCGGCCCCTTGCACTCAATCAGCAGTACAATTCCTTCTACCTCTTCAGGCATTTTAATCTTCAATTTTTTAATTTGAGCGATGATGTCGGGAATATCTTCAACCACTGCCGGCAGCGATTCGAATTCACTGGAGATAAGGTGAGGGACTCCCTCTTCGTTGAAACTGGTGAACTTCACGGCTGTCGCGGCGTATCCTTGAATTGAAGAGAGGAGAATTCTTCTAAGGGTATTGCCAATAGTCGTGCCAAAGCCCCGTTCAAAGGGGTAAGCAATAAACTTACCCGCATCGGGCTCCACATGACTGTGTTCAAAGGTAATCCCTTTAGGCTTCTTAAATCCTTTCATCAGGTTTTTACGTGCCATGTTTACTCCTTAACGAGAATAGAGCTCAACGATTAACTGCTCGTTGATGGCAGCCACTTCAGCAACGTCATTGCGTCTTGGAACTGCCAAGAACGTCCCTTTCATGGTATCGGGATTGAGGGAGAGCCACGGAGAAACTCCGCTTTTTGAGTACTCCTTCAGATTCTCCTTAATTATGAGCATTTTCTGACCATTGGCTCCCAAAGAGATTTCATCACCGACTTTTACCTGGTAAGAGGGAATATTGACTCGTTTGCCGTTAACAAAGACATGGCCGTGGTTCACCAGCTGTGCAGCTTGGTTGCGGCTGGCGGCAAAATGGAGCCTAAAGACAATATTGTCTAATCTTCTTTCCAGTAGCATGATGAGGTTCTCACCTGTCTTTCCGGGAATTCTGGCAGCTTCGTTGAATGTCAGTTTGAACTGCTTTTCCAACAGACAGTACATTCTTTTAAGCTTCTGCTTCTCTCGCAGCTGCAACCCGTAGTCGGTCATTTTTCTCTGTCGAGCGCGGGGATCCTTGCCCGGAGTTCCCGAATTCTTTTTGTTAATGGGACATTTGGCAGAGAGGCACCGCTCTCCTTTAAGGAACAGCTTAGTCTTCTCTGCGCGGCAGTATCTGCATTTTGGTCCTGTATATCTAGCCATTGTTACATCTGCTCCTTATACTCGTCTGGTTTTGCGTGGGCGGCATCCGTTGTGGGGGATAGGAGTAACGTCTCTGATGCTCCTTACTTTCAGCCCGAGCACACCAAGGGTCCTGATAGCAGACTCACGGCCGATACCCGGTCCCTTCACATAAACGTGCACTTCACGCAATCCGTAATCGATTGCTTTGCGCGCGGCCGTTTCACAGGCTGTTTGAGCAGCATAAGGGGTCGACTTTTTGGCACCCCTAAAGCCCAAACCTCCGGCGCTGGCCCAAGAAACAGCATTTCCTGCCACATCGGTCACCGTCACAATAGTATTGTTAAACGTTGCTTGAATGTAGACGTTTCCTTCGTATACCGTCTTTTTGACTTTGCGTTTTGCTTTAGCCACCTTGCTACTCCTTACTTCTTCTTACCGGCGACGGTCTTTTTGCGGCCTTTGCGGGTTCTGGCATTGGTTTTTGTCCGCTGTCCGCGCACCGGCAATCCTTTGCGGTGGCGCAATCCACGGTTGCAGCCAATGTCCATCAAGCGCTTGATGTTCAGAGCGACTTCTGTTCTGAGCCGCCCTTCCACCTTATACTCGTTTTCAATGAGCTTGCGCAGTTCGTTCACATCATCGGCTGAGAGATTGTTCATTCTCTCGTCGGGATTGATGTTGGCCCTTTTGCAAATCTCCAAGGCGGAGGACTGACCAATTCCGTAAATATACGTCAAGGAAATCTTGACCGCTTTGTTAGGTAAATCAATACCTGCAATTCTCGCCATGAACTGGCCTCCTAGTTATCTCTGTCTCTGCTTGTGCTTGGGATTTTCGCAGATGATGCGAACCACCCCGGCACGTCGAATAACTTTGCATTTGTCACACATCGGTTTGACACTTGCCCGTACTTTCATCTCTACTTCTCCTATAAATTCCTTGCCTTGATCTTGCCTCTGCTCGTAATCCCTTCGTGGTGGTGCATCTTCATGATTCCCTCAATCTGGCTCATGGTATCCAAATCGACGCCGACCATGATGATCAGCGAGGTACCGCCAAGGAGCATAGCCACCGAGGCTGGGAAGTGGAAGAATTTCTGGACCACCGTGGGGATCAGGGCGATGAATGCAAGGAACAGGGAGCCGGGCAGAACAATCCGGTTGAGGACTTTCGTTAAGTACTCTTCCAGTCTCTCGGTGCGAACACCGGGAACCGATCCGCCGTTTTCTCTGATCTGCTTGGCAATCTCAATCGGATTGAGACTTACTTGCGTATAGAAAAAGGCAAATGCAATAATCAGCAGGGTGTAGATGATCAGATAGGGGGTACCCTGCGGGTTAAGCCAATTAGCTGCTCTTTGCAACCAGAGGACTCTCGGACCCAATGAAGAGGCAATCTGCAGTGGGAACGAAAGGAGCGCCGATGCAAAGATGACGGGAATAACTCCCGATGGGTTAATCTTGAAAGGGATGTAGGTGCTCTGTGAACCATACATCTTGCGACCGACAACCCGTTTGGCGTACTGAACCGGAATTTTCCGCTGTCCCCGCTGCTCGTAAACCACCAACGCCACGACTGCCGCGAACATGACGAAGACGACGATAACAACAATGGGATTCAGCGTTCCGGCTTGAACGCTTCTGAACAACGTTACAAGAGCATTGGGAATTCTGGCGACAATGCCGGCAAAAATCAGCAGTGAAATGCCGTTGCCAATCCCTTTTTGGGTAATCTGATCGCCAACCCACACTAAGAACATTGTTCCGGTGGTAACTGAAAGCATGGCAATTACCGTAAAGGGACCGATACCCAGCGTCATGACGTTGGGAATAGATTTGGCATACACCGTAACCACATAGGACTGTATCAAACAAATGAGAACGGTCCCGTAGCGGGTGTACTGCTGCATCTTCTTGCGCCCCGATGCATCTTCAGTGAGCTTTTTGAGGCTGGGTACTACCAGCATCAGAAGCTGCAGGATAATCTGAGTGGAGATGTAGGGCATAATACCCAACATAAACACTGAGAAATTGGAGAATGCTCCCCCTGCAAAAAAGTTCAGATACTCAG
Source organism: Sphaerochaetaceae bacterium (assembly GCA_050950025.1). Lineage (GTDB taxonomy): Bacteria > Spirochaetota > Spirochaetia > Sphaerochaetales > Sphaerochaetaceae > JBMNGW01. The sequence continues at coordinate 66,188 of JBMNGW010000013.1, forward strand.
TCAATCCGATGGTACTCGAATTGCTTTGCGAGAGGAAATAGAGTTTCAGCACTTGCGGATCAATTCCCGGAATGGGGATGAAAGCCCCTACACGGAAGATTACAAGCATAAAGAAAGTCCATAAAATCTTCTTTCGCAGCTCTTCGATTCTAAACATAGTCACTATGGAGTTAGACATCACAATCCTCTTTTATCTGATTTCTCCACCCGCTGCTTTAATTTTTTCTTGTGCAGCAGCAGATATCTTGAGCCCTTCAAAGATGACTTTCTTCGTCAACTCTCCATTGGCGAGAACTTTGGCTTGAGATTGAACACCCTTAACTAAAGCTCGCTCTTTCAGTGCAGCAAGATCGACGACCTCTCCCTCTTCAAACAGAGCCGAAATGTCGTCCAAAGAGACAACCTGATACTCCTGCTTGAAAGGATAATTGGAGAAACCCCGTCGAGCGATGCGGCGGTAGAGGGGCATCTGCCCTCCTTCAAATCCGGAGCGTACACCACCGCCGGTGCGGGAGTTCTGCCCTTTATCACCTCGGCCACAGGTGCGGCCTTTGGAGCCGGCCCCTCGGCCAACAATTGTTTTTTTTGTCACAGCGCCCTCGGGCACCTTAATCCGTCCCATGTTACATCTCCTCGACTTGCACTAGGTGGGAAACGACACGGACCATTCCCAAAATAACCGCATCGGCATTATGCTCAACCGAGCTACCAATTTTCCCAAGCCCCAGAGCTTTGACGGTCCTTCTTTGAGCGGGAAGGCTTCCGATAACGCTTTTAGCCAATGTAATTTTAATTCTCTTTGCCTTAGCCTTAGCCATTGACTACCCCCACATCTCGCCGAGCGTTTTGCCCCGGCTCTTTGCCAGCTCTTTGGCATCAAACAGCTGCTCCAAAGCGACAAATGTTGCCTTGACTGTGTTAACAGCATTTTTTGATCCCAGTGATTTGGCCAATACGTCTTTAATACCACAGGCATCCATCACGTGGCGCACAGCTCCCCCGGCAATAACTCCCGTTCCGGGAACGGCAGGCCGCAGTAGAACACTGGAACCTTTAAAATCGCCGATGATTTCATGGGGAATAGTTGCTTTGGACATCGGCACGACAAACATGCTCTCTTTTGCCTTGTCGACAGCCTTGCGAATCGCTTCGGTGATGTCATTGGCCTTTCCCGAGCCGTAGCCGACTTTGCCATTCTGGTCTCCGACAACGACAAGAGCGGAAAAAGAGAAACGTCTTCCGCCTTTGACGACTTTGGAGACTCTATTAAGTTTGACCAATTTCTCGACCAACTCGCCTTCTTTGTTTCTTTCTGACCTATCCACCATATCCCCCTAGAATTTGACTCCGGCTTTGCGTGCACCGTCTGCGATACTCTTAACAATACCGTGGAAGAGGTACCCATTGCGATCAAACACGACAGTGTCGATGTTCTTTTCAAGCAGCCGCTTGCCAATGGCTTCACCGATGATTGCGGCATCAGTAACGTTGTTCTTCAGGTGTTTGAACTCAGGCTCCATGGAGCTGGCAGAAGCCAATGTGTGGCCGCTGACATCATCAATCGCCTGCACGTACATGCGATGGTTGCTTCTGTACACCGTCATCCTTGGACGTGCGGCAGTACCACTGATGCTTTTTCTGATATGAATCTTGCGCCTAGCGCGCTTTCTGTTTTTATCTTCAACTCTGCTCATCTCTCATCCTGCCCTATTTTTTGCCGCCCGATTTGCCGACTTTGCGCCGAATAGTCTCGGTTTCGTATTTGATTCCCTTTCCTTTATAAGGCTCGGGCTTACGCAGCGATCTGATTTCAGCACTCACTTGGCCAACCCGCTGTTTGTTGATTCCCGAGACAACCACAGTACTGGGGTTCTCACAGACTATCTGCACATCAGAGGGGATGAGAAACTCAACCTGAGTCGATAAGCCGAGGTTCATCAGGAGAATCTGACCTTTCACTTCGGCACGGTAGCCGACTCCGTTAATCAACAGTTTCTTTGAAAAACCATTTGACACACCGACAACCATGTTCTGCACCAACTGACGATACAGACCGTGATACCCTCTGGCCTCTTTGGTGTCTTCTTTGCGGTTCACCACCACCTGATCGGCAGAGACGGCAATCTCAACCTCGGGGCGGAAATTCTGGACCGCTTTTCCTTTAGGCCCTTCAACCAAGACCGCATCGCCATCAACCTTGACGGTGACTCCTTTGGGCACTGCAATTGGCAATTTACCTATTCGAGACATAGTCCACCCCTTACCAAATTGAGCAGATCAGTTCACCACCGACCTTCTTCTCAGTTGCTTTCTTACCCGTGATAACGCCATCAGAGGTAGATACAACCACGACTCCATAGCCGTTGTAGACTCTCGGCATTTCACGGTATCCCGAATAGACTCTTCTACCGGGAGTAGAAATTCTATCAATACCGTGGAGAATCGGGTTCTGATTATCGTCATACTTAAGGAAGATTCGGATAACATTGAATCCTTCTTTGGTGACAACCTTCTTAAAATTCTTAATGTATCCTTCGTTCTTTAAGATTTTTACAATCTGAAGCTTCATTTTTGACGCGGATATTTCAACCTTCTCATGCTTAGCCATGCTAGCATTTCTGATTTTGGTCAGCATATCGGCAACAGGATCACTTATAGCCATGTCTATCTCCTACCAGCTCGATTTAGTCACGCCAGGGATCTGTCCCTCACTGGCGAGTTTTCGAAAGCAAATCCTGCACATTTCGAACTTTCGCATATATCCCCGGGGTCGACCGCAAACTTTACAGCGGTTGACGGCCCTGGTGCTGTATTTAGGCTCTCTATTTGCCTTGATAATCAAAGATTTTTTCGCCATCTTCTCTACTCCACCTTATTTCGCAAACGGCATGCCAAGTTTCTTAAGCAAGGCGTGTCCCTCTTCATCCGACTTGGCTGTGGTCACGATAGCAACATTCAAACCGCTTACCCGTTCAATTTTATCGTAATCAATTTCAGGGAAGATAATCTGCTCGGTAATACCCAAAGCAAAGTTTCCTCTTCCGTCAAAAGCGTTGGGATTGACGCCTCTGAAGTCTTTTACCCGCGGCAATGCCACATTGATCAACCTCTCAAGGAAGTACCACATATTGTCTCCTCGCAACGTAACCATCGCCCCGACTTCCATCCCTTCTCTGAGCTTAAAGTTAGCAATCGATTTGCGAGCTTTTGTTTTCACAACGTGTTGGCCGGTAATCAATTCCAGCTCTTTCACAGCCGATTCGAGAAGCTTCTTGTTAAGAATGGCATCTCCCACTCCCACGCTTACCGAGATCTTTTCAAGGGCTGGAACCTGCATCTTGGAGGAGTAGCCGAATTCGGTAAACAGCTCGGGAGCAACCTTCTCCACAAATTTCTTTTTTAAATTTGGTACAACTTTTCCCATCAGATCACTTCTCCAGTTTTCTTGGCGTAGCGGACCTTGTTCCCCTTCTGGTCAAACTTTGCTCCCAAACGGGACGTTTCCCCGCTTTTGAGTACATAAGCGACATTGGAGACATGAATCGGCGCCTCAATTTCCTTGATACCACCTTGGTCTTGTTCAGAGCGCCTTCTCATCGTCTTTTTGACCATGTTGACACCCTGAACGACAACCCGCTGCTTCTCATGATCAATTTTGAGGATGCGGCCGCTTTTGCCTTTATCCTTGCCCACCAGAACTTTGACGTTGTCATTCTTCTTCAGTTTCATCTTCTCAAACTCCTACAACACTTCCGGCGCAAGGGAAACAATCTTCACAAAGCCGCTGTCGCGAAGTTCGCGGGCAACCGGGCCGAAGATGCGCTTTCCGCGCGGGTTATTGTTGGCATCGATAACGACACAGGCGTTATCGTCGAACCTGATGTAGGTACCGTCAGGTCGGCGGTATTCTTTTTTCGTACGGACGATGACAGCTCGAAGCACATCACCCTTTTTAATGGCGCCGTTGGGAAGAGCATCTTTAACTGCAATGACGATAATGTCGCCTACGCCAGCTACATATCGGTGGGTCCCGCCAAGGACCTTGATGCACTGCACCCGCTTGGCACCGCTGTTGTCCGCTACATTCAAATATGATTGCATCTGTACCATAACGTTGCTCCTGCCTACTTCGCTCGGTCAATAATCTGCTCTAACCGCCAGCATTTGTCTTTGCTGATAGGTCGGCATTCGACGACTCTGACCGTATCGCCAATGTGGGCGTCGTTTTTCTCATCGTGCGCTTTCACTTTCTTGGTGTGGGTCACATACTTCTTATACAGAGGATGCAGCCGTCGTGTTGAGATGGAGACGACAATTGTCTTGTCCATCTTGTCGCTCGTCACCAATCCGGTGAACCGTTTCTTATTCGCTTCCATTGGATACATGCCTCACTTATTTCGATTTCGTGCGTATGCCTAGCGCATATTCGTGAATGAGGGTGTTCAGCCGTGCGATGCTGCGACGCGTAGTGCGAATCGCCAGGGGGTTTTCCACCTGCCCAAGCACTTTTGCCATCCTCAGGTTCAAAGCCTCTGTGCGCAGTTCATTCCGCTTGGCTACCAATTCTGCATAGGTCAAATCAGTAAATGAATGTTTCATAACCTACTCCACTTCCCTTCTGGTGATGAATTTGGTTTTAATGGGAAGTTTGGAAGCAGCCAGCCTAAGCGCCTCGCGTGCCAAATCTTCCTGAACACCACCCATCTCAAACATAACTGCACCGGTTTTGACAACGGCGACCCACCCTTCCGGGTTCCCTTTACCATTACCCTGCCTCGTTTCTGCAGGCTTTTTAGTAAACGGCATGTCGGGGAATATGCGAATCCAGACGTTACCTCCGCGCTTGATGTGGCGCGTCATGGCAATACGGGCAGCCTCTATTTGGCGGTTGGTAATCCATTTAGGCTCAGCCGCCACCAGACCATAGTCTCCGAAAGCGAGGAAATTTCCCCGGTAGGCGACTCCGTCCGTCTTGCCTCTCTGTTTCTTTCTATATTTGATTCTCTTAGGACTCAGCATGATGCATTAACTCCTTGTCTCGACGCCCTCAATCCGCTCCCGTGCGCTTTTACGCACCAGCAGACCAGCATCGTCTTTCTTCGACTTATCAAGAATCTCCCCATTGTAAACCCATACTTTGACCCCGATGGTGCCAAACGAAGTTTTCGCTTCGGCAAACCCGTAATCGATGTCGCTGCGCAGGGTGTGCAGCGGGATTCTTCCATCCTTCAGCCATTCGGAACCGGCAATTTCTTTACCGCCAAGGCGTCCGGAAACTTTAATTTTAATTCCCTGGGCTCCGGCTTGCATGGCTTTGGAAATAGCCATTTTCAAAGCTCTGCGGTGCGAGCCGCGGTTGGAGAGCTGTCGAGCTACATTGAAGGCGACCAATTGTGCGTCGGCTTCGGGCTTTTTAATCTCCTTAATCTTAATCTGCACCTTTTTATCGGTAACAGCTTGCAGCCTGGCTCCCAATTTTTCCACATTGGCTCCTTTGGAACCGATGATGATGCCGGGACGGCTGGTAGAAATGGTCAGAGAAACACGCTGGGGCTTACGAACAATCTCGACGTCTGCGATTTCAGCTCCCTGCACTTCGGGACAAGAAAGAAGCACTTTTTTGAGCTTCAAATCCTCGTGCAGCGTTGCAGCATACTCTCTGGGATCGACGTACCACTTCGATTTCCATGTTTTATTGACTCCCAAACGAAGTCCTATCGGATTAACTTTCTGACCCATTTACTTGCCCACCTTTTCATCAAGCACAACAGTGATGTGACACTGCCTCTTCAAAAGAATGTCGCGGCGCCCGTGTGAACGCGGCCACACCCGCTTCATGCGAGGACCATCATCGACGTAGAGCTTGGCAATGACCAACTGTTCTTCATCAAGCCTTCTGTTTTGACTGATGGCATTAGCTGCTGCCGACTGGACAACTCTTTTAATGAGCACGGCTCCTTTTTGGGGCATTGCCTCAAGGATTGCCATCGCCTCTACATAGGGCTTGCTCCGTACCAAATCGGCAACAGGGCGAACCTTGGAAGGAGAAGAGGGCAAATACTTTGCAACTGCTCTAAAACCTTTCTTATCATCCATATGCAACACCTACTACCTTCTAGCCTTCTTGTCAGATCCGGCATGCCCGCGGAAAATTCGCGTCGGAGCGAACTCTCCAAGCTTGTGGCCTACCAGGTTCTCAGTGATGAAAACCGGCACCCACGTTTTGCCGTTATAGACAGAAATCGTATAACCTACCATCTCAGGAATAATCGTAGAGGTGCGGGAATACGTTTTGATCATCGGCTTCTGGGCCGATTTGCTTGCATCAGCGATCCTCTTGTAGAGTCGTTTCTCAATAAAAGGACCCTTTTTGATTGACCTAGCCACTTTCTCTACTCCTACTTCCGCTTCTTAACAATGAAATTGCCCGAAGGCTTGTTCTTCTTGCGTGTCTTATAGCCCTTCGTGGGAACTCCCCACGGAGTTACAGGGTGCCTTCCTGAAGAGGTTTTCCCTTCACCACCACCATGGGGGTGATCAATGGGGTTCATGGCAACTCCCCGTACTTTCGGTCGTCTTCCGAGCCAGCGGGCTCTTCCAGCCTTACCAAGGGTAACGTTCATATGATCGTCATTACCCAATGCCCCCAATGTTGCAATGCACTCACCAAAAATCATCCTCATCTCGCCTGAGGGGAGACGAAGAGTCACATAATCACCCTCTTTGGCCACAATCGTAGCACCAAGACCAGCGCTGCGAACTAGTTGTCCGCCTCTGCCAAGTTGGAGCTCCACGTTGTGCACTGTCAGTCCCAAGGGAATATTTTTCATCGGCAAAGCATTGCCGATATCAAGCGGTGCATTTGGTCCGCTGACAACTTTGGCGCCGACTTTGATCCCCTTAGGGGCAAGGATATAGCGCTTTTCGCCATCGGCGTAGGCAAGCAAAGCAATATTAGCCGAACGGTTTGGATCGTACTCAATCGTTTTGACAGTTGCCGGAATGCCGTGCTTATCGCGTTTAAAATCGATAATGCGGTAGGCTCTTTTGTGTCCCCCTCCGCGTCGGCGTACGCTAACGCGACCGAATGCGTCTCGCCCTGCTTTTTGGTGCAACTTGGTTGTCAACGACTTTTCAGGCTTTTGGGCGGTGATTTCATCAAACACCAAGGTTGTCTTCTGGCGCAGTCCAGGGGTATGTGGTTTATAAGTCTTCAGTGCCATGTCTACCTCCTACAGTCCTTCAATCGCCTGAATGACGTCGCCTTTAGCCAGAGTAACAATAGCCTTTTTCCAATCGCCTGTGGTACCGCGGATATGACCGCCTTTACCACGGGTGTATTTGGGCTTGCCTTTGACGCTGATAATATTACATGCCAGCGGCAGGACACCAAACAGCTCTTTGACTGCTGCCATCACTTCATACTTATTGGCCCTCGGATCGACTTTGAATGTATATCGTTTAGATTCCGCTTCCCGTGCCAGATTGGATTTCTCCGTCAGCACAGGTTCAATGATTACTTGATCTGCTCTCACATCAAACCCCTTGTGTATCGCCGTAGAACTCGTTGAGGTTCTTGGCAGCGCCTTCGAGCATCAACACTTTCTTGCCGTACAGCAGTTCTTTGGCTGAGAGTCTGTTGTAAGAAAGAACTCTCAGATACGGAATGTTCCTAGCAGCACGGCGCAGCATTGCATCATCGTCCTTCAGGATCAGAACAGTGCGTCCGTTGTCTGTGACAAAGCGCTGCACAATCTGGGCAAGCTCTTTGGTTTTTCCGCTTTCTATGGAAAAGTCCTCAACGACAGCCAGCCTCTCTTCTTTCACTGAAAGCGAAAGAAGTGATTTCATGGCAAGCCTTTTGACTTTCTTGGGCAGCACATAGCTGTAATCACGAGGCTTGGGTCCAAAAACGGTCCCCCCTCCTACCCAAATAGGCGACTTCTTGTCTCCGGCGCGAGCATTGCCCGTCCCTTTTTGTCTGTAGGGCTTAGCGTTGCTGTAATTCACTTCGGCACGAGTCTTAGTGCTTGCAGTACCGACTCTGCGGTTAGCAAGCTCGTTGTTCACTGCGTGGTAAATTGAGCCGTCGCTGATTTCGCGGTTGAAGACTTCATCGTTGAGAGTAATCGTGCGTAACTCTTCTCCCTGTATTGAAAAGACCTTTGTTTTCATTTCTCGCCTCTACTTCTTCTTCGCCTGTTTCACGAGGACGACACTTTGAGCAGGTCCGGGAATGGCGCCTTTGACGAGCAATACGCTTTTTTCCTCATCGACTCGCACAACGCGAAGATTCTGTACGGTGACTTGATCGCCGCCCATGCGGCCCGCCATTTTCCTTCCTTTGAAGGTTTTGCCGGGGCTCGTAGACATGCCGGTTCCACCAATATGACGGTGGAACTTCGATCCGTGAGTTTTTCTGCCCCCGCGGAATCCGTACCGCTTCACAACGCCCTGAAAGCCTTTACCCTTGGAAGTTCCCACAACATCAACATACATGATGTCTTTGAACACATCGACGCCAAGTACATCCCCAACTGCCGTCTCGCGGTCAAAATCCCTCATTTCCACAAGGGTCTTTTTAGGGGTGCAAACATCGGCGAATTGGCCGGCATACGGTTTTGTCGTTTGGCTTGCCTTCTTGTCGAAAGAGCCAATCACACAGGAACTGTAGGCCATTTTTCTCTACTGTTCGCTGGTCAACGACAACGTTGTCCTCTATTTTTATCACTGTCACAGGAGTAAGTACGCCATTAGCATCAAACACCTGCGTCATTCCTAACTTTCTTCCGATAAGCCCTAACATCTCTTACCTCAACTGTTACTGTTTAATCTCTACATCAACGCCGGCAGGAAGCTCCAGCTTCATCAGGGCGTCCATAACTTTCGATGTAGGGGTCCAGAATGTCTATCAGTCTCTTGTGGGTCCGCATTTCGAACTGTTCGCGGGACTTTTTGTTCACATGAGGTGATCTGAGAACAGTAAATTTATTGATATGAGTCGGCAGGGGTACGGGGCCAGAGACTTTGGCACCAGACTTAACCACTGTCATTACAATAGCTTTAGCACTCTGCTCAACCAGCTCGATGTCAAAACCTCTCAGCCGTACCCGAATTCTATCCTTAGCCATCATTCCTCCAAAAAACAAGTCTTGCTCGCACACTAGGTGCGAGCAAGGTGTATAGCATTTATTGCTCGATAATCTCGATGACCTGTCCAGAAGCTACGGTTTTGCCCCCTTCGCGGATAGCAAATCTCAAGCCCTTGTCCATGGCGACGGGGTGAATCAGCTCAACTTCAATCTCGGTGTTGTCACCGGGGAGTACCATCTGTTTGCCTTCAGGCAGGTTAACAGTACCGGTAATGTCGGTAGTTCTGAAATAGAACTGGGGACGATACCCCGAGAAGAATGGGGAGTGACGTCCACCCTCTTCTTTGCTCAACACATAGACAGTCCCCTTGAACTTCTGGTGGGGAGTGATTGTCTTGGGCTTAGCCAGAACCTGTCCGCGGAATACATCGTTCTTGTCAATTCCACGCAAAAGAGCGCCGATGTTATCTCCGGCTTGGCCTTCGTCAAGCAACTTGTTAAACATCTCAACTCCGGTACAAACGGTGTCTTTGGTTGGTCTGATACCGACAATCGACACAGGATCGTTCACATGCAAGATACCGCGCTCAATTCTGCCGGTAACAACAGTTCCGCGGCCGCTGATGGAGAAGACGTCTTCAATAGGCATGAGGAACGGCTTATCGACATCGCGCTCGGCGGAAGCGGAATGTAGGTGTCCATGGCTTCAAGGAGATCGTGGATGCACTTGGTTTTTTCAGGATCATCGGGATGCTCCATTGCCTCAAAGGCAGAACCTTTGATGATTGGAGTATTTTCGCCGTCGAAACCGTACTGAGTCAGCAAGTCTCTCATCTCTTCTTCAACAAGCTCAATAAGATCGGGGTCGTCGACTTGGTCAACTTTGTTAACAAACACGATGATTGTTGGCACTCCAACCTGACGGGCGAGCAGGATATGCTCTTTAGTCTGGGCCATGGCACCGTCGGTGGCGGCAACAACGAGAATTGCACCGTCCATCTGGGCAGCACCGGTGATCATGTTCTTGATGTAGTCAGCGTGTCCCGGGCAGTCAACGTGAGCATAGTGGCGGTTTTCGCTCTGGTACTCGACGTGACGGGTGTTAATGGTAATTCCCCGTGCCTTCTCTTCGGGAGCGTTGTCAATCTCTTCGTAGCTCATCACTTTATCGCCCATTTGTTTGGCGGAGTACATAGAGATTGCAGCAGTAAGAGTAGTCTTGCCATGGTCAACGTGACCGATGGTGCCTACGTTTACGTGTGGCTTTGTTCTGTTGAATTTTTCCTTAGCCATCAGTTCCTCCTTGTGACAACCTGTATCACAAAAAATTTGTATCATGTTCCATAAAGGCAAGACGCCTTTAGCTTCAGCACAAAGAGACAAACAGATGGTCGATTAGATAACGATAACTAGGGGTCCAGAGGTCGAAAGGGCCTTTAGCCCTCCGACATAGTACAGAATTATAAAAAATCTGCAGCCTGGAACCACCTTATCATCCAGTGTTAATCAGGACAATCGGTTTGGCTCTGACAGCGCCGCAAGGAAATCAATCCGATGCGCGGACGCCTTTGCAAATATAGAGAGTTTGCCCAGTTGTGTCAACCTGTAAACCCTCTTCTGTTGCAAACATTCTGTGGACAAGCAAAAGACGCCGATAATGGCGCCTTTGCACAGTCTGTCCTACCGGTTATGGGTAGAAAAAGCCTTGTTGGCCTCTGCCATCCGGTGGGTATCTTCTTTTTTCTTGAAAGCAGCACCAGTATTGGCTACCGCATCAAGCAATTCAGCCGAGAGTTTTTCGCTCATCGATTTGCCGTTACGAGCCCGAGCCGCCGTAATAATCCAGCGCATAGCCAAAGCTTCGCGACGGTTTTCCTTGATTTCAACAGGAACTTGGTAGGTAGCACCACCGACGCGGCGCGATTTTACCTCTACCACAGGCCTGACATTTTCAAGGGCCTTCAAAAAGACTTCAAGCGGATTTTCGCCACTTTTCTCTTTGACGGTCTCCAAGGCATCGTAAATGATTTTGGTGCTCAACGACTTTTTGCCGTCAAACATCATTCTGCGGATAAACTTCTCCACCACAACACTGTCGTACACAGCATCGGGCAAAATTTCCCTTACGGGAGCAATTGTTCTTCTAGCCATTGTCCGCCTCCATTAAGCCTTGGGCTTTTTCGCACCGTATTTGGAACGCGCCTGCTTCTGCGATCAGTTACTCCAAGAGTATCCTTGGCTCCACGCACAATGTGATAGCGAACTCCGGGAAGGTCTTTGACCCTGCCTCCGCGCATCAGGACAACTGAGTGCTCTTGCAGGTTATGCCCCACTCCGGGAATATAGGCAGTAACTTCAATGCCGTTAGAAAGGCGCACCCTAGCGACTTTCCGTAAGGCAGAGTTTGGCTTTTTGGGCGTGACGGGTCATAACACGCGTACATACGCCTCGTTTTTGGGGACACCCTTGCAACGCTGGGCTCTTTGTCTTATTGGCCCGGGTGCTTCTCCCCTTGCGAATTAACTGATTAATCGTAGGCATCTTTCGATACACTCCCTTTTTAACTTCATAACAGCCGCAAGCGGCTTGCGATGTATCTTAATCTCCAAAGTCAGCATGCAAAGCCTTCTCTTTCATTCAGCGATGAAAGAAGAGGAGGACCTACAGGTCGTCCTCTTCATCATCGGAGGCTTCACCTTCGGAAACTATTTCTTCATAATCGCTTGGATCAAACTCTTCGTCTTCATCAAGCAATCCTTGGCGGCGAGAGCCCATCAGCGACTGTACTTTTTCACCCAGATCAATGGGGCTATCTTCTTTCACCCTAATGTTTCTGTAGCGTTTCATACCGGTTCCTGCCGGAATGAGGTGGCCAATGATGACGTTCTCTTTCAGACCGCGCAACACGTCTCTACTACCAGCAATGGCAGCATTTGTCAAGACCTTGGTTGTCTCTTGGAACGAGGCAGCCGAGATGAATGAGTCGATGCTTAGGGAAGCTCTGGTGATTCCTAACAGCATAGGCCGCGCATCAGCAGGCTGTCCTCCTTCGCGGATAACCCGTTCATTTTCTTCATGGAAACGGTACTTGTCGACCTGTTCGCCATGAATAAAGCTCGTATCGCCAACGTTAACAATTTCCACTTTGCGCAGCATCTGGCGAACAACCACTCCCAAGTGGCTTGTCGTTGATGTTTACTCCCTGCAATCGATACACTTCTTGCACTTCATCCAATAGGAATGACTGCAGAGCATTCTCACCTAAGATTTCAAGAATGTCATGGGGGTCAATGGGACCGTCACTGAGCTTTTCAGCCGCTTCGACATGATCCCCATCGCGAACCAGCAAATGCTTAGCCATCGGAACCTGATGTTTGAACTCCCGTCCGTAGTCATCCTCAACCAGAACAACTCGTTTGGCTTTAACCACAGGACCGAATTTAACAATACCTGTTACTTGGGCCAATACTGCAGGGTTTTTAGGCCGACGAGCTTCAAAAAGCTCTCCAACCCGCGGCAAACCTCCGGTGATATCTTTAGTCTTCACACTCTCTTTAAGCAGTTTGGCAAGGATGCGGCGCCTTTTTTACGTTAGCTCCATCCTCAATGTTCAGATAACTGGAAGCAGGTAAGAAGTAAGTAGTCAGCACCTCTTTGTCTTCATCGACAATGGCAAGACGAGGCTGCAACGTTTCACTAATGTGGTCGGTAATCTTTTTCTCAATACCGCCTGTTTCGACGTTAATCTCCTCTTTGAGCGTCGTACCAAGCTTGATGTCAATAAAACTCGATTTTCCCATCAAATTCAGCAATAATTGGTTCACTGAAAGGATCGAAAACGGCAACAGTTGCATTTTGAGCCACATAATCGCCGATTTTTACTTTCAGCTCCGAGCCGCTGGGGATATCGAGCCGTTGCTCTTGGGCCACGATGATAATCTTTTTATCGTAGTGCTGCACAATACCGATTTTGTCGGAAGCAATGACTTTGCCTTTGGCATCCTTATATAAAGGTGCTCCCACAAAGACACGATCTCCGTCTTCAACAAGCATCTGAACCTCCCCTTTGGGAGCCACTTCGCTCATAACGCGGGAGAAGTAGAGATGCCCTTTACGTGTAAAGAGACGAGAGCCATCTTTGGTTTCGATAATTGAGCCGGTAATGTTGTTCACCATAATCGGATGGTGCAACGCAATGCGGTTATCTTCTCCGCCGCTGGTGGCAGTTCCTCCGATGTGGAACGTTCTCATCGTTAACTGAGTTCCCGGTTGTCCAATGGATTGGGGCAGCAATAATTCCCACCGCCTCTCCGATGTCTACCGGTCTGTTGGTGCCAGGTTCCGCCCATAGCACTTGCGACACAACACCATGATGAGCTTCACAGGTAAGCACCGTTCTGATAAGAACCGATTCGATACCCGAGTCCTCAAATTTCATGTGCCTTTTGGGCAGTGATTTCGTTGTTAACATCGAGAATCAGTTCTCCGGTAATCGGATGCTTCACTTTTTCAAGGGTGTAACGCCAATGATTCTCTCCGGCAAGAGGCTCAACAATGTCATCGCCATCTTTCATGGCCATCCGCTCAATACCGTTAATGGTACCGCAGTCGTCTCTTCATTGACTACTACATCTTGAGCAATATCGACGAGCCTACGAGTCAAATAGCCTGCTTCAGCCGTCTTTAGGGCCGTATCGGCTAATCCTTTACGCGCTCCGTTGGTCGAGATGAAAAACGCGATGATGGACAGTCCCTCTTTAAAGTTGGAACGGATGGGGAACTCAATAATGTCGCCTGATGGCTTGGCCATCAAACCTCTCATCCCACCAAGTTGCCTAATCTGGGTCTTAGAACCTCTGGCACCCGAGTCGGCCATCAAAAACAGCGGGGTTAAAGCCGTTTTGGCTTGTCCGCAATTCATCCATCAATGAAGAAGCAATGTCTTCGGTTGTTTTACTCCAAATTTCAATGACTCGGTTGTAACGCTCATCGTGGGTGATGTGCCCTTGGCGGTACTGCTCTCTGATTTCGGCTTGGCTTTGGTCGGCTAGTTCAACCAGCTCCTTCTTGGCTTTGGGAATAATCATGTCGCTCAGACCGATTGTTGTGCCAAAAAGGGTTGCGTACAAAAAGCCGATATCTTTAATGGAATCAAGCATTTGTACGGCCACTGAGGATTTTTGATTCTGAATCACATCCCCAACCAGCTTCTTAAGCTCCTTATCGCCAAAACAGACGTTCTGGAAAGGAATTTCTTTGGGCATTTTCGAGTTGAAAATCACCCGCCCGGGAGTTGTTTCCACCCGAGTGCCGTCGCCAAGGCGGTATTTAATCAAAGCATTGTAGGAAAGAGCTCCCGCTTCAATAGCAACAATCAGCTCAGAAAGGGTGTCATAAAACCGCCCCTCTCCTTTGGCTCCTTTCATTTCCCGAGTCAGGTAGTTGATTCCCATAATCATATCCTGAGAGGGGAATACAATCGGTTTACCGTTGGCCGGATCTAAAAGGTTAGTAGCCGAAAGCATTAGAGTCCAACACTCAATTTGGGCTGCCTGAGTCAGCGGTACGTGCACAGCCATTTGATCCCCATCAAAGTCAGCGTTGTAAGCGTGACATACTAAGGGGTGCAATCTAATAGCTTTACCATCGACAAGCACCGGCTCAAAAGCTTGGATACCCAAGCGGTGAAGCGTCGGAGCTCTGTTAAGAAGCACCGGGTGTCCTTTAACTACTTCATCCAAAATTGCCCAGACTTCGGGAGTCTCTTGTTCAACAAGAGTTTTGGCTTTTTTAATGTTATAAACGATCCCTTTTTTGGACCAGTTTTTTTCATAATAAATGGCTTATAGAGCTCCAAGGCCATTTTGGAAGGCAGACCGCATTGGTGCAGTCGCAACTCAGGGCCAACAACGATAACCGATCGTCCGCTGTAGTCGACCCGCTTACCTAGCAGGTTTTGTCTAAAGCGTCCCTGTTTACCCTTAAGCATATCGGAAAGCGATTTAAGCGGTCTGTTGGAGGCTCCTTTGACTACTCTCTTTTTTCTTGGAGTTATCGAACAAGGCATCAACTGCCTCTTGCAACATCCGTTTTTCATTACGAATAATGATATCGGGAGCATGGAGCGACATTAAGCGCGTTAAACGGTTGTTGCGGTTAATGACCCGCCGATACAAGTCGTTTAAATCACTGGTTGCAAAGCGTCCGCCATCAAGTTGCACCATAGGGCGCAGCTCGGGGGGAATAACGGGAATAACGGTAAGAATCATCCACTCGGGGCGGTTTCCGCTGTCACGGAAGTTCTCCACAACTTCGATTCGCTTCAAAAGACGCTTATCGGTCTTCTCCCCTTTAAGAATCATCGTCTCTCGCAATTCTGTCGAAAGAGCTTCCAAATCAAGATTCTCCAACAGAATCTTAATAGCTTCGGCTCCCATCATAGCCTGAAAAGCTTCTCCGTATTGCTCGCGGGCTTGGTAGTATTCATCTTCGCTAAGCAGCTGTTTATAACGGAGCTCTGTCTCTCCGGCGTTCACCACCACATATTTTTCATAGTAGAGAATCGACTGCAAGGCAGTGCGCGGAATGTCGAGTAAAAGACTCATGCGCGAGGGAACTGAGCGGTAATACCAAATATGGGAGACTGGAGAGGCCAAATCAATGTGGCCCATCCTTTCAACGGCGGACTTTAAAATGGGTTACTTCAACTCCGCAGCGGTCACAAATGACTCCTTTGTACCGAATCGATTTGAATTTTGCCGCAGTAGCACTCCCCCACTCTTTAGTGGTACCGAAGATTTTTTCGCAAAACAGTCCATCACGCTCCGGTCGCAGAGTCCTGTAGTTAATAGTTTCCGGTTTCTTTACTTCACCATACGACCAGTCCTTAATTTGTTCGGGACTGGCCAATTTAATCATGATGCTGTCGAAATCTTGAATTTCTTTCATCCGAATGCTCCTGCTTAGTTCGTCGAAGTGCGTCTGTTAATCAACTCTTCATCTCGTTCGGTCAACGGGACCTGTCGTCCCTTTGAGTCATAGACCGACATGTCGAGAGCCAATCCGCGAACTTCTTGGACCAGTACATTGAAGGCCCTCGGGCATGCCTGCATTAGTTGCCGGCTCGCCTTTGACGATGCTCTCGTAAATTTTTCACTCTGCCGTTCATATCATCACTTTTGATGGTTAAAAGCTCTTGCAGCGTGTTAGCAGCTCCATAGGCTTCCAGAGCCCACACTTCCATCTCTCCCAGTCTCTGTCCTCCGAATTGGGCCTTTCCTCCCAGCGGCTGCTGAGTGACCAATGAGTAAGGACCGGTGGAACGGGCGTGCATCTTATCATCAACTAAGTGGTGGAGCTTCAGATAGTAAATCTGACCGCAGAACACAGGATTCACAAAAGGAATACCTGTTTTTACCGTCATACAACGTTGCTTTGGAAGTAATGGGTAAATTAGCCTCTTTCATTTTAGCTTCAATTTCTTCAATAGAAGCCGATTCAAACACAGGAGAAGAGTACCATTCTCCCAACTCATGGGCAGCCCATCCCAACTGTGTCTCCATCAACTGCCCCAAGTTCATCCCGCGAAGGAACTCCCAGGGGGTTGAGGCACACATCCAACGGAGTGCCGTCGGCCATGTAAGGCATATCCTCTTCGGCTAATACGCGGGCCACAACACCTTTGTTACCGTGGCGGCCTGCCATTTTATCTCCTTGGCGCAATTTGCGCTTGGTGGGCAATGAGGACTTTGACCATCTCATCGACTCCGGGGGGCAATTCATCCCCTTCGCTGCGCTTCAGCCTTTGGATGTCGATGACAGTCCCTTCGGTGCCATGCGGTACTTTAAGCGAGGTATCGCGTACCTCTTTGGCCTTCTCGCCAAAAATTGAGTTAAGCAATTTGAATTCGGGAGTTGTGTCCGATTCAGATTTGGGAGTCACTTTCCCCACCAAAATATGGCCGGGGCGGACAACCGAACCGATTCTGACAATCCCATCTTCATCGAGTTGCTCCAGTGTTTTTTCACTGGTATTGGGAATATCGCGAGTCAGTTTTTCAGGACCGAGTTTCGTTTCACGAATATCGGTGGTGAACTCTTTGATGTGAATGGAGGTGTAGATATCGTCTCTTGACCACTCGCATCGCTGATAAGCACCGCATCTTCATAGTTGTAGCCGTTCCAAGGAACAAAACCGACGAGGATGTTGCGCCCTAATGCCAACTCTCCGTTTTGGGTTGAAGGTCCGTCGGCAATAACCTCTCCTTGCTCAACTTTTTGTCCTAAGACAACAATCGGTTTTTGGTTGAAGCAGGTATCTTGGTTAGTCCCGTTCAAATTTTTGCACCGTGTAGGTATCAACTTCACCCTCAATCTCCGGTTTTTCGACTGTAATGTCGATGCGAGTTGAAGAGACATACGAAACAGTTCCACTTCGTTTGGCTTTAATCAACACACCCGAATCATAAGCGGCTTCGAGCCTCCATCCCTGTTCCCACATACGGGGCCTCAGGGAAAAGCAAGGGAACAGCCTGGCGCTGCATGTTGGAGCCCATCAAGGCTCGGTTGGCATCGTCGTGCTCCAAAAATGGAATCAAGGAGGCTGCTACGCTGATAACCTGCATCGGAGAGACGTCTTTATAACGTACCTCTTGGGGTGTGCGCGTTGTATAATCGCCGCTGCGGCGCACAGGGATGTCTTGATCAAGGAAATTCCCTTGCTCATCGACGTTTGAGTTAGCTTGAGCGATAAAGAATTTTTCTTCGTCATTGGCATCAAGATACCGATACGAACTGGTCACTTTACCATCGACTACTTTTAAATAGGGGCTTTCAAGGAACCCATGCTTATTTACTCTGGTGTAGTTGGCCAATGAGACAATCAACCCGATATTCGGTCCTTCGGGGGTCTCAATGGGACACATTCTACCGTAGTGGGTGTAATGGACATCGCGCACTTCAAAGCTGGCCCGATCACGAGACAACCCTCCCGGCCCCAAAGCATTGAGTCGGCGTTTGTGAGTCAGCTCGGCAAGTGGGTTAACTTGGTCCATGAACTGGCTTAGCTGGCTGGAACCGAAGAACTCCTTAATAGCGGCAACAATCGGTTTGATGGAGATCAAATCTTGCGGTTTTACTTGGTTACTTTCTAAGTTCATCCGCTCCACGTGCAATGCGCTCCATCCGGGCAAAAGCAGCACTTAACTGGTTTTGCAGCAGCTCGCCTACTGAGCGAACACGCCGGTTGCCAAGGTGGTCAATGTCATCAACGTTCTCTTCACCGATGTAGACTTTAATGAGAAAGCCCATTGTGTTGGTGATATCGGCAGGGGTAAGAACGGTCAGGCTGGTATCGGCCTCTTCATCATCCCCCTCCTGTTCGGGTCCAAATTTCTTGTTGAACTTATAACGTCCGACACTGCCCAAATCGTATCTGCGGCTGGAGAAAAAGAGATCTGGCAAATCTTTTTCGGCTCTTTCAATGGCAATCATTTCACCCGGCTGCAAAATAGCGTAAATGGGAGCCAGAACATCCTCTTTCAACGGTTCATCGTTGCCCTCTTGAGTGTATTTGGCATCTTCAATTTCAAAACAGTTAATAATCATCCGCGAGTGCAGCGAGTCGGGGTGGTTCTCATCAATAATTTGAATGGAAAGAACTCCCTCTTTTACTAAAGCTTCAAGATAGGTGGGAGATAGTTCATCCCCTGCTCTTAACAGCTTCTTGGCGTTTTTGCCCCCTTTTGCCGAATAAATATCGGTAAAGGCGATAGCGCCGACAAATTCATTGTTGGCCTGGCACATCTTTGGATAATTCGACTGTCTTGCTCTTATAGAAGCTGGCAACAATCTTTTGGCGGGAATCAAGACCGATAGCCCGTAAAAAGAGAGTCCCCAAGATTTTTTTCTTGCGATCAATCTTAGTGTAGATCAGCTCCTTTTTCTTGTTTTCAATTTCAAATTCGAGCCAAGATCCACGATAAGGAATTATCCGTGAGGAGTAGACCCCTTTATCATTGGAGAAAATGACTCCGGGAGAGCGGTGAATCTGGCTGACGACGACCCGTTCGGCTCCGTTGACGATGAATGTTCCCCGGTCGGTCATCAAAGGGATGTCACCAAAGAAAATCTCTCTTTGGCGCAATTCGCCGGTAGCGGTGAGTTCTAAGCTGATAGTAGCTTTAATGGGGACTGAGAAAGTGCGTCCCTTCCGCTTGCATTCGATTTCGGAGAATTTGGTGTTGTCGTAATCAATTGTGTAGCCATGATAATGGAGGCACATCTCCCCGTTTTGGCTTTCGATAGGAAAGGCCGATTGGAACACTTGTTCCAAACCTGAGTTGGGATCGGGTTCAAGACCCTGTTTTTGTCGGTCGAGTTGGAGGAATTTATCGTATGATTCAAGCTGAATGCCGACGAGATTTGGTAATTCGCACACCTCTTTGATGTGATTCCCAACGAACTTTCGATTCATAGAATTGCCTTTGGCAACCATTCTTCACCCTCCGGAAGGTCTGTGCAGCAAGCTTTTAACACCTTGATACACATCGGAATGTAGCAGACACGACTGGCCACCGGAACAATTCCGGTGGCTGGTCCCTCGGGCCGATGGCCCGTATACGTACAGAAAAATCGAGTTATTTAACTTCAATAGTAGCGCCTGCAGCTTCAAGCTTCTCTTTGAGGCTTGCAGCTTCCTCTTTAGAGACTCCCTCTTTGATAGCGCCGCCCGCTGTAACGAGGTCTTTGGCCTCTTTCAGTCCAAGACCGGTGATAGCACGGACTTCCTTAATAACAGGAATCGTTTTGCCATCGGCAACACCTTTGAGGATGATATCGAATTCAGTCTGCTCTTCGACTTCCTCGGCTGCGGCTGCGCCTGCGCCGGCTGCTGCAACAGGAACTGCGGCTGTGACACCGAACTTCTCTTCCATGGCAGTGACCAGCTCGCTAATCTGCATCACGGTCATATTGGCGATTGCTTCCAAGATTTCTTCTTTAGTAGCCATATTATCTTCTCCTTCTGTTTGCAACGGTAGTAGCATGTCTACGCTAACGTGAAGACTAATACCGTATTAGTTGTTCTCTTTTGCATCGGCATAGGCTTGCAAGGTTCGAGCAAGTTTTGCCAACGGTTCTTTCATGGTCCCCATGACCATAGAAATAAGTTCTAAACGGGTGGGAAGTTTGCTGTATGCCTCAATTTCAGAAGCATCAAACAACTTACCATCGATATAAGCTCCCTTAATAGCAAGCGGAGCACTCTTGGCGAATTCGTAGAGGATTTTTGAGGCAGCATTAGAGGCGTCCTCCCCTTTACTCATTGCCAGGGCCGTCGGTCCGATAAGATTCTCATCGACTCCCGAAAAAGCCATGTCGTTCATCACAATCTTGGCAAACCGGTTTTTTACTACTCGGTAAGCCGCCTCTTTATCTCTAAGACGAGAGCGCAAATCGGTGATTTGCTCAACGGTCATTCCGCGGTAATCGGTAAAAATAAAGCCATCGTACTGTGAGAACTCTTCGGTCATTTCCTTGACCGCATCTACTTTATATTGTGCCTTGCGGGCTTCAAATTTAGCCATGCTCATGCTCCTTTTAGCTCTCACGTGCGTCAATCATGACGCCGGGGCCCATGGTGGAAGCCAACGCTACGCTTTTAAGGAAATCCCCTTTGGCGTCGGCGGGCTTGCGCCGGACTACTTCGTTGATAACAACACGTGCATTCTCCACAATTTGCTGATCATCCATGGAGACTTTGCCGATTGCCAGGTGGACAACGCCCGTTTTATCGGAGCGGAACTCCACTCTCCCCTGTTTCAGCTCAGCTAAGGCCCCTTTAATATCGAGGGTGACTGTCTGCGTTTTGGGGTTGGGCATTAAGCCTCTGCGTCCGAGAATAGGCCCTAGGCGTCCCACATCTTTCATCATATCGGGAGTGGCGACTGCCACATCAAAATCCATCCATCCGCCGCGAATCTTTTCCACAAGATCAACATCGCCAACATAGGTGGCTCCCGCATCGAGGGCCTCTTGTGCCTTTTCTCCTTTAGCAAAAACCAGCACTTTCTTCTCAGCTGAGAATTGGTGGGGCAAAACAACCGTATCGCGCACCGACTGACTCTTTTTCAAAGAGAGTTTAAGGGAGATTTCAACTGTTTCGTCAAATTTGGCAAACGCTATTTTTTTAACCAAAGCCACAGCTTCCTCAAAAGGATAATGCTGGGTGCGGTCGACTTGCTTTGCCGCCTCTTTATATTTCTTTCCGTGTGCCATTTACGCCTCCACCTCAACACCCATGCTGCGGGCTGTTCCGGCAATTGTCTTTTTTGCCGCTTCAATGTCGATGGCAGTTAAATCGGGAAGTTTTGTTTTTGCAATCTCAGTTAACTGGTCTTGCTTCAGCTTCGCCACTTTCTGCGTATGGGGCACCCCCGAACCGCTTTCAATACCGCAAGCTTTCTTAATAAGCACTGCTGCCGGCGGAGTTTTGAGAATGAACGTGAATGAGCGGTCGGCATACACGGTAATGACTACCGGTATGATCAATCCAGCTTCCATGTTCTTTGTCTTGTCGTTGAACTGCTGGACAAACTGCGGTGCGCTTACACCATGGGGGCCCAAAGCGGGTCCGATGGGGGGCGCAGGCGTTGCCTTTTGAGCGGGGCACTGCAATTTAATGACTGCAGTCACCTTCTTTTTTGCCATATTCCTCTCTCCTTACGTGGTTTTTCTCCACGCTGGTCAAAACGCCTTCTCAACGAGAAGGCTCCCACCTACCAAGCTATTTTTAATTCTTGGTGGGGAGTATGTAAAAAAACACTTCAAGCTACTTTATACCTTTTCGACTTGAAGAAAATCGACTTCCACTGGGGTTGAGCGGCCAAAAATCCCCACAAGGACCCGCAGCTTCCCCTTTTCGAGGTTAACTTCTTCGATAGTTCCGGTAAACGTTTCGAAGGGCCCCTCGATAATCTTCACATGTTCGCCCTGGCTGAAAGACTGCTTGGGGCGCAGCACCCGCTCCGACTTGATTTCTCCCGTCTTCTGCAGAATGCTTTTAATTTCGTCATTGGTCAGCGGTGTGGGCTTACGTCCCTCAACAGAACCGACAAAGCCGGTCACCCCCTGAATCCGCTTAATTTGTGAGCAAAAATACTCCCACTGGTATTCGGGTAAATCCATTTGCACGAGAATGTAGCTGGGAAGGATTTTCCGCTTGACGGTCTTTTTCACACCGTCTTTAACTTCAACTACCTCTTCGGTAGGAACTTTGACATCGGAGACGACCTCGCTGAACTGCGTATCGCTTTCCATGATCTTGCGGATAATTTTCTCAATTTTATTTTCGTACCCTGAGTAGGTGTGTACAACGTACCAGCCCTTAGCCATGCATGCTCCTAAAACAGCAGATTGACCCCCTGCACCAGCAGGAAATCAACCAAACCGAGGACCAGAGCGAAGACAGCTGTAGAAATAAGTACCACTTTAGTGGAGACACCCACTTCTTCTTTAGTGGGCCACACTACTTTTTTCAGCTCGAGGTAAGACTCTTTGAAATAACGAAACATCTTCTTCATCTACCACTCCTTACAGGAGACGGACAGGCCAGGTAGGACTCGAACCTACAACATCTGGTTTTGGAGACCAGCGCTCTAGCCATTGGAGCTACTGGCCTGTTCATCCCCCGTTGCCGCCTCAAAAGGCTATTTTACTTTTGCCTCGCGGTGAAGGGTATGCTTTCGCTCAAATGGACAATATTTATTTAGTTCCAGCTTCCCCGGGATATTCCTGCGGTTTTTCTCTGTAGTATAATTCTTTTGCTTGCACTCGGAGCACTGAAGAGCAATCTTTTCTACCGGCCCCTTTTTCTTGTTGCTAGCCATTACTTTACTCCTTGCCGGTGAAATCCGGCGTTCTTGTATCGAAACAAAAGCCCTCGATCGGATTCGAACCGATGACCCCCACCTTACCATGGTGGTGCTCTGCCAGCTGAGCTACAAGGGCAATTAGCCATCAGCGCATAGGCACACTTAGGATGCATGCGCAAGCGAGCACCCGTCAACGTAACAAATCACTTCTCTTTTGTCAATACGATTTGACCAATTCGTCCCTCCAAGGTTGATTCACTGCCTCTGTTAAGCTACTATGGCCCAAGATTCATCGACAAGAGGAACACTATGGGAAACACAACCCTTGATACCAGAATCAGCAGAACCAAAGAAGCCATCGCTCTTGATTTTGCCGAACACCTTAAATATTCGCTCGATGCAGATGAGCACCATAATACCGACGTTGCCCGTTACACAGCCTTGGCATTGGCTATTCGCGACCGCATTATTCATCAGTGGCACCGCAGCCGTTCCACTCAGCGCCAAGCTAAAGCCAAGCGGGTCTACTACCTCTCTTTGGAGTTTCTCATGGGACGGGCTATGACAAACAATCTTATTAACTTGCAACTTGATAACGAAGCCCGTTTGGCAATGTCCTCCCTTGGCTATGCCTTGGAAGAGATTATTGAAACAGAGCCGGATGCTGGATTGGGCAACGGAGGATTGGGCAGACTGGCTGCCTGTTTCCTCGATTCTATGGCAACTCTTGATTTGCCTGCCATCGGCTACGGCATTCGGTACAACTACGGTATTTTCAAACAGCAGATTAAAAACGGATGGCAAACAGAGCAACCCGATTCGTGGCTGCGCCATGGCAATCCTTGGGAAATTCGCCGAGAGAACATTATTTATCGGGTGGGCTTTGGAGGAACAGTGAGCTCCCATCGAGAGGAGGGGATAGACCGTTATCTGTGGAACCCTTCTGAGCAGGTAGAGGGAATTGCCTACGACATGCCGATTGTCGGCTATGGGGGCACTACCATCAACACCTTACGGCTGTGGAGTGCCAAAGCAACTGAAGAATTCAACTTCCAAGAATTCAATGAGGGCGACTACATCGAATCTGTTCGCTCCAAAATAGTGGCTGAAAATCTGAGCCAAGTGCTCTATCCCAACGACACATTATACATGGGCAAGGAGCTACGTTTAAAGCAGCAATACTTCTTTGTCGCCTGTTCGCTAGCCGATATCCTCAGGCGCTTTAAGCGCGAACATTCTGATTGGAACCAGTTGCCCCAGCACGCTGCCATCCAACTTAACGACACCCATCCCTCCTTGGCAATTGCCGAATTGATGCGCCTGTTAGTCGATCAAGAGCAGCTGGAATGGGACCAAGGGTGGGAAATTACCGTCAAAACAATGGGCTACACCAACCATACTCTTATGCCTGAAGCCCTTGAAAAATGGCCTGTACCAATGATGGAGGCAATTTTACCTCGCCACTTGCAAATCATTTATGAAATCAACCACCGCTTCTTACAGCATGCCGCCTCCTTTTTCCCTCTTCATCCCGAAGTTATTCAGAAAATCAGCATTATTGAAGAGGGAGAAACAAAGCAGGTACGAATGGCCAATTTGGCCATCTGCGGCTCTCACTCTACCAACGGTGTGGCGGCCCTCCACTCCCGTTTATTGGCCCAACATATGTTTAGTGAATTTGCCACCGTTTTTCCCAAGCGCTTTAACAATAAAACCAACGGTATCACCCAGCGCCGCTGGCTTTTAGCAGCCAATCCTCTTTTGGCAGCCAAAATCAGTGAAGCTATTGGAGAGGGGTGGATTACCGATTACCAGCGCATCAGAGATCTTGAACCCTTTGCTCAGGACAAAGCATTTCGCGATGACTTTCTCCTTATCAAAGAGAAGGCCAAAAAACGGGCCGTCTCGTTCATCAAAAGTGACTGCAACATCGATATGAATCCCAACACCCTGTTTGACGTCCAAGTCAAGCGAATCCACGAATACAAGCGGCAGTTACTTAATGCTCTGCATATCATGCTCCTTTATCACAAAATCAAAGAAGGAGGAGCAGAAGAATTTCCGCCG
Organism: Sphaerochaetaceae bacterium; assembly: GCA_050950025.1. Taxonomy (GTDB): domain Bacteria; phylum Spirochaetota; class Spirochaetia; order Sphaerochaetales; family Sphaerochaetaceae; genus JBMNGW01. The sequence continues at coordinate 91,218 of JBMNGW010000013.1, forward strand.
ACTACTTTTATCTTCGGAGGTAAGGCAGCCCCCGGGTATGTGAATGCTAAACTCACGATTAAGCTGATTAACAACATCGCCCGCACCATCAACCACGACTCAGAGGTCAATCACCTATTGAACGTCCATTTTTTGCCCAACTACCGGGTGACAATGGCCGAATACTTGATTCCCGCCACCGATTTGTCCCAGCAAATCTCAACAGCGGGCTTTGAAGCATCAGGAACCGGTAATATGAAATTCATGTGTAACGGTGCGCTGACTATCGGCACGATGGACGGAGCCACCATTGAAATGGCCGAAGAAGCTGGGCGGGAGAATATGTTTATTTTTGGTCACTCAGCAGAAGAAATTGCCCGGATGCAAGGCAATTATGATCCATGGCAATGGATTAACCGCGATCAGGAAATCAAAAATGCGGTAGAATTGTTCACTTCCGGTTTTTTCAATATCGGAGAACCCCACATCTTTGAGCCACTGAAACGCTCATTGTTGGAACACGATCGCTACTTCCACTTCGCCGATTTGCGCAGCTATGCCGACGCTCATAGCGAGGCAACATTCCTGTATCACAGCAACCAAGACCAGTGGGCCAAAAAAGCGATTCTTAACATTGCATCTTCGGGGAAATTTTCCAGCGACCGGACCATTACCGAGTATGCCAATGATATTTGGAAAGTGCGTCCCTGTCCTGTTGAAAAAGATGAATCTTCGAGCTCGACGCTTCTTAGCGCCCGTAAAAAATAGCTACTGTAAAAAAGGAAGTGCAGAAACAATCAGAGCCCCGACTTTGCTTAAAAGAGGGGCAAACAACAAGGCAGGGATAAAATTCCCTGTCTTGAATTCTTTCATTTTTAGCAAATTGAAAGCAATCATAATCAGCAGAATTCCCCCGCTTGCAGAGAGCTCGGCCAACCCCGACTCTCCCATCAGCGGAGCCAAAAAACGCCCGGCAAGGGTGAAAAACCCCTGATAGACAAGCACCACAACCGCTGCTCCCATTACCCCCGGCCCATAGGCAGCCGCAAAAACAATTGCCATGCTGCCATCCATTACCGACTTAATTAACAGCAGAGTATAATCGCCGGTTGTTCCCGCTGATATAGAGCCCAAAACAGTCATCGCTCCGCTACAAAACAAAACCGATGCACTTAGAAAACCCCGGGCAAAAAAAGAACCATTAGCTCCTTGGTCACTCATTGTTTTGTACGAGGTCTTTTTTTCCATCCAATGACCCAACGATAAGATTGCATCTTCAATGCCGATGAGGTAGCCCACAAAGCCCCCGATGGCAATGGCAAAGAGCAATACAAGGAAGCTGTTGGTCATCAGCGCCATTTGCACCCCAATGACGAGCGTCACAATTCCCGAGGAGATAAAAATAAGCTCTTTAAACTGCTCATTCAGTCGTTTGCCAATAAACAGTCCCACTAGCGAACCAAGCACTACTGCAAGAGCATTAATATAGGTGGCAATCATGGCTGCGAGTATAATCTGATAGCTTTGTTTGTGCAATCATGGTACATTCACCATCATGGTTACGGTGTTGCTTGCAGCAGGTCTTTCGCAGCGCATGCACAAGCCTAAGCTGCTGCTCCCTTTGGGGGGAAAGCCCCTTTTTATGTGGGCCTTAGAAGCAGCATTGGAGGCTTCTGAAGAGGTTATTCTTGTACTCGGTAATCAAGCTAATGCGATGATTCCGTTTCTCCCCTCTGACCCCAATTTAATGCTTATTCATAATATGCATCCTTACAAAGGACAATTCTCTTCAACACAGCTGGGGCTAACCGCTGTTAACAATGGGAGTGATTTTGCCCTTGCCGTAGCCGATGCCCCCCTGATTACCAAACATCATTACGATACTTTGGCTGCGCATTTGGGCTCCTTTGAGGCGGTGCGCCCCCACTATAGCGGCACTCCCGGGCACCCGGTACTCTGCAAAGCTCACCTTAAGCCGCTGATTCTTGAACTTGATGAAACTGCCACCATGCGAAGCTTTCTTAGCTATCGCAAGGTGTTGAACTTACAAGATCATGATCTGGCTTGGATTACCGATGTCGATACCACAGACCAGTATGAGCAGCTGCTTAGCTCTTTTGCAGCTCAATAATCCCCTCTTTACCGGCTACTAAGTTCACCGTTGTTCCTTCGGTAAACTCCTGAGTCAGTATTTTTTTGGCCAGGGGATTTTCTACCAATGTCTGGATAGCCCGCTTAATTGGCCGAGCTCCGAAAGCCGGATCGTAGCCGGCATCGGCAATAAGAGCAGTTGCCTCAGGACCATACTCAAGCCCAATTCCTCTTTGGGCCAAGCGTCCTTTGAGCACCTCCAACTGTAAATTGACAATCGTAGCAATCTCTTCTTTGCCCAAGCGGTGAAAGACAATAATTTCATCGATGCGGTTAATAAACTCGGGGCGGAAAGAGGAGAAAATAACCTGCTGAACAGCTTTTTTGGCCTCTTCAAAGGTCGAAGCACCTAACAATACATCACTGCCCAAATTACTTGTCATAATGATGATGGTATTGGTAAAGTCAACGACTCTTCCCTGTCCGTCAGTCAGTCGCCCATCATCTAAAACTTGCAACAGGATATTAAAAACATCGGGATGAGCTTTTTCAATTTCATCAAAGAGGATTACCGAGTAAGGGCGACGACGTACCACTTCAGTTAATTGCCCCCCTTGATCGTAGCCCACATACCCCGGAGGAGCTCCAATGAGGCGGCTAACAGAGAATTTTTCCATATACTCGCTCATGTCGATCCGAGTCAACGCTTTTTCACTGTCAAACAAAAATGAGGCCAGCACTTTAGCCAATTCAGTTTTTCCCACCCCGGTGGGCCCGGCAAATAAGAAAGAGCCTAAAGGCCGCCGTTCATCGCCGATGCCTGTTTTGTTGCGTCTAATGGCATCGCTGACAGCAATGATGGCCTCTTGTTGACCAATAACCCGCTGACTGAGAATTTTCTCCAGCTGTACATACTTTTCCATTTCACTAGAGAGCATTTTAGCTACCGGAATACCGGTCCAATTGGAAACAATGCGGGCTATATCATCATCGGAAACCTCTTCACGCAGCAGCCTTTCACCTTGCTGATTTTGAGATAGGTGCTCGCTTTGGGTCTCAATTTCTTTGGTCAGTGACGGCAGTAAGCCGTGCTTTATTTTAGCCGCATTGGCTAAATCGCCGTCCCTCTCGCTTTGGATTTCTTCCAACTTAAGCTGCTCAAGCTGTGCTTTTAGTTCTCTGATGGTTGCAATGCCGCTTTTTTCACTCTCCCACTGGGTGTGCAAGGTATCACGTTGGGCTTGCAGTTCGCCCAGCTCTTGTTCAATTTTTTTCAGCCGCTTTTTCGATTCGGCTCCGCTTTCTTTGGCAAGCGCTTGTTGCTCAATGTTCAACTGCAAAATCTTTCTTTCAACAGCATCAAGCTGTTCGGGCTGACTTTCAATTTCCATCTTCAATTGGCTGGCCGCCTCATCGACAAGGTCAATAGCTTTATCGGGAAGGAAACGGGCTGTGATATACCGATCGCTGAGAACTGCTGCGGCAACTAAGGCTTCGTCTTTAATCCGTACTCCGTGGTGCACTTCATAGCGCTCTTTCAATCCTCTAAGGATTGCAATGGTGTCCTCAACAGAGGGCTCATGGGTAAAAACAGGCTGAAAACGTCTTTCAAGAGCTTTATCTTTCTCAATATGCTTACGATATTCATCCAGCGTTGTTGCCCCCACTGCCCGCAGCTCTCCTCGAGCCAAAGCCGGTTTGAGAAGGTTAGAAGCATCAGTTGACCCCTCAGCTGCCCCGGCTCCCACTAAGGTGTGCAGCTCATCAATAAAGAGAATAATTTCTCCATCTGAGGCTATGACTTCGTTGATAACCGATTTCAGTCGTTCTTCAAATTCACCGCGGAATTTGGCCCCTGCTATCAGGGCCCCCAAATCGAGAGCCAATAACCGTTTTGAGGCTAACGATTCAGGAACATCTTTACTCACAATACGTTGAGCCAACCCTTCAACTATAGCTGTTTTACCTACCCCAGGTTCGCCGATTATTACCGGGTTATTTTTTGTCCTTCGACAAAGGACCTGCATTACCCGTCTAATCTCTTCATCTCTACCAATAACTGGGTCAAGTTTCTGTTGGCGGGCTAAAGCCGTCATATCCTTACAATACTTTTGTAGCGCTTGGTACTGGTCCTCAGGATTTTCACTGGTAATGCGGTTACTTCCTCTGACCAGTTGCAAAGCAGAGAGGACGCTGTTTTTATCGACACCTTTGTCTTTAAGCAGGTTTGCCAAAGGGGTTGAGGATTCCAACAGTGCCAGCAAAACGTGCTCGGCGCTGATATACTCATCTTTAAACAAAGCACTTTGGCTTTCAGCTTCATACAGGATATCGCTTAATGCAGGTGATAAAGAGCGTTGAGAGGCCGCCCCATAGGCTTTGGGCAGCTTTTCAATAAGGCGCTGCACTTCGGTAGCCAACATAGCATACGAGACTCCTAAGCGGTCAAACAGCGGTGGCAAAAGCCCCTCTTTTTGCTGCAAAAGAGCCAAGAACATATGCTCCGGCTCAATTTGAGGGTTATTGTAGTGATGGGCAAGCGAATCAGATGACTGAATCGCTTCACGCAACTTGATGGTCATCTTCTCAAAATTCATAATGAGTCCTTTTTCTGTACGGGTACATCCACCACTAATATAAAAAGAGAAAAGATATTCGGCAAATGAAATTACATGATGGGGTTACGATCTCGCTTGGGTTTTAAGAATTCAAGGTAATTATGGACGACCTCTTTGGATCCTTCATGATCAAAATTTTCTAAAATGGCTAAATGGAAGCAAAAAGATTCAAGTAGCAAGACCAGATGCTGAGTGACACGATTAATGTCACATTCTACAATCACCTGTTCACTGATTCCCAATCGTAATAGGCGTTTAAAAAGAATATGGAGTTTGACTGTCCGCTTAAGAATAACATCGGAAAAAACAAGCCCCTCTTTTTTCAGCTGAAGCATCACATCCATTAACGCAGTCAGCTCCGCTTTGTGGCGGACTGCCGTATCGATGATGTCCACACAGATAGTGGCTATTCTTTTAATAATCGGGTCGTTGGAGTTCCAAGCGTACTCGGCATACTTAAAGAACATCCTTCCGGTGACCAACTTAACAGCAAAGTAGTAGATTTCTTCTTTGTCTCTAAAATATTGGTAAATGGTGGGACGAGAAATTCCGCACTCCAAGGCAATCAAGGAGAGGTTCGCATCTTTGTATCCTTCGCGTGCAAAGACTTTCAAAGCCGTTTGCAAAATTCTCTCTTTTCTGGCTTCATGATCGATTTTCTTTGGCATGCCGGCTTTTAATCTACTCCCCTTCCGTTGTTATATGCTACACTGTAGCATAGAATTGTAGATTATACCACGCAATTTGCATGGAAGGGAAAGCGAAGTGCCGACATTGATTCTCCTTGCTCTTGCCCTCCTCATTATCTTCCTTCTAACAAGCACGGCTTACCAAAGAAAAAAGAGTCCTAAAAAAAAGTTCAAAGTAGCCCCTTTCTCTTTTAGCCAAGAAGAACTTTATACGGCAACCCAACACCTAAGTGCTGCCGTAAAGCTACCTACCATTGCTGTCCATCAATGGGATAAGACAAGCGCTGCCCCTTTTAGAGAGCTCCACAATCTGCTTCGTAATCAGTATCCGCTTTTGCATGCCAATCTAAAGCCCTTGGAGTGCGGTACACTAAATCTCGTTTTTTTCTGGGAGGGGAAACAACCTCTTTTGGAACCGGTGCTCTTAGCAGCTCACCAAGATGTTGTTCCGGCCCAGCAGAAGGATTGGAGTGTCGAACCTTTTGAAGGGGAGATTGACCGGTATTATATTTGGGGGCGTGGGAGCTTTGATGACAAAGGACCGCTGATTGCCATCTGTGAAGCAATTGAAAAACTGCTTGCCGAGGGTTTTACTCCACAAAGGAGCCACTACATTGCTTTTGGCTGTGATGAAGAGATCAGAGGTTCCCACGGGGCAACTCAGATTGCCGCTTCTTTAGCCTCTTTGGGCCTTAGATTTGCTTATGTACTGGATGAAGGGGGTATCGTTGCTTCCGATTTTTTAGGCGGACTGAGAAATCCGGCTGCCGTGGTAGGAATTGCGGAAAAACAGGACCTTGATGTAAAGCTGCAATGCACCAAAGAGGGAGGACACTCCTCCAATCCCAATAACCCCACGTCGGCAGGAATTTTAGCCAAGGCAGTGTGGCGTGTTGAATCAAGTCGTCCCAAAGCGCGCCTGTGTCCCACGGTAAAGTTGATGCTCTCTTCTTTGGGCCAATATGCCTCATTCCCTTTGGCAATCGTGTTACTCCATCCCGCCCTTTTTAGTCCCTTTCTTTTTCACCTCTTTGGCAAAAAGCCCCAGCTGAACGCCCTTATCCGTTCCACATGCAGTGTAACAATGCTCCAAGGCAGCGACGTCTCCAATGTGATAAGCCAAACAACGAATGCTGTGGCCAACGTGCGCCTCCTTAGCGGTACTTCCGAGTCCCAGATACTCAAGTGGATGCACAAGCGAATCAATGAGAGGCGGGTTGAGCTTTCTGTGATTCGCCGCTCTGCTATATCTTCTCCTTCTTCTGTCGATACTCGGTGGTTTGATCTTCTGAAACAGGTAATCGGAGGCACTTTTGAAGAGGCTTTTGCCCTCCCCTTTTTGATGACCGGGGGAACCGATGCGCTGAATTATGAGCGCCTGTCGCAGTGCGTTTACCGCTTTACTCCGTTTCAGATGAACAGCGGCGAACTAAAGCGGATGCACGGCCCCGATGAGAGGCTGAGTAAGAAGAATCTTGGCTTAGCTATGCAGTTTTACAAAACGCTTATCGAGTCATCGTAGCGACCATGATGGCTTTAATTGTATGCAAGCGATTTTCCGCCTCATCAAAGACCACTGAATGGCGACTGCGAAATACTTCATCAGTAACTTCCATCTCTTTAAGACCGTATTGTGCTTTCACTTCGGCTCCGATGCTTGTCATTTCATCATGAAACGCCGGCAGGCAGTGCTGAAAAATAACCGAGGGATTGCCTGAGGCTTGCAGCAACTCCATAGTCACCCGATACGGCTTAAGAAGCTGAATCCGCTTTTCGAGCTCTCCCTCTTCTCCCATGGAGACCCACACATCGGTGTAAATCACATCGGCTTGTTGCACTGCTTCAAAAGGGTCAGTGACTACTGAGATTCCAGAAGCGTTGGCAAGAAGCTCGGGCCGTAGTGAGGGGAGGGGTGGCAATGGTATAGCGCATTCCGACTTTTGCTGCTCCTATCATTAGAGCGTTGGCCATATTGTTGCGCCCATCACCGACATAGACTAATTTCACTTGGTCCAGCGGTTTTTTAACATGTTCTTGGATAGTCATAAAATCGGCAAGTACTTGGGTGGGGTGATCAACATCGGTTAACCCATTCCATACGGGAATACCGGCATACTGAGCTAACTGCTTTACCAATTGTTGACTGCTTCCCCGATACTGCAGCCCATCATAATAGCGCCCCAGCACCTTAGCCGTATCTTCAATCGACTCTTTTTTCCCCATTTGGCTGTTTGTCAGGTAAGTAACCTGTGCCCCTTCATCAAATGCTGCCACTTCAAAAGCACACCGGGTGCGCGTTGAGGGTTTATCAAATAAGAGGACAATATTCTTTCCTCGCAAAAGATTCCCTTTCTTCCCTTTTTGCTTCTTTTTTTTCAACGTATGAGAGAGTTTTAAGAGATACAGAATCTCCTCTTTTGTGTAGTCATCAAGACTCAGCAAGCTTCTTTTGTACAATGATTTCATGCATCTTCCTCCTCTTCGATGGACAACAAAGAATCGCTTTCCACCGAAACTAAGCGTTTTTGAATATGTTCAGTTCTCCGGTAGGCTAGATTCAGATCATCGGAGGCTTGACCGAGTCTCTTTTTGGTCCTTTCAAGCAACACGCCGAAACGGCTGAATTCTGTTTTTACTTGAGCTAAAATGCGCCAGACTTCGCTTGATCGCTGTTGGATGGCAAGCGTTTTAAAGCCCATTTGCAAACTGCTTAACAAGGCAGTTAGTGTTGTCGGTCCGGCAATGACAACTCGATGGACCTTTTGGATTTCTTCAGCTAACCCCGGAATACTGAGCACTTCGGCATACAATCCTTCCAAAGGGAGGAAAAGAAGGGCAAAATCGGTGGTTTGCGGCACATCAATGTATTTGGCAGCAATTGTTTTGGCTTCTGTTTTAAGGCGGGTTGCGATGGCTTTGCGATACGTTTCGGCTTCTTCAAGATTCCCTTTTTCATGGGCTAACAATAAGCGCTCATAATCTTCTTTGGGAAATTTGGCATCAATGGGAAGCCAAATGGGTTCCTGGTGTTTGCCCGGAAGGCGTATGGCAAATTCAACCCGTTCGCTACTCCCTTTTTTGGTGACAACATTTTGCGCATACTGCTCAGCAGAGAGAATATCTTGCAAAATAGCGTGAAGTTGGTACTCACCGAGCATCCCGCGGCTTTTGACGTTGGTCAGAACCCGCTTCAAATCTCCGACCCCATCGGCAAGACTTTGCATTTCACCTAGGCTCTTGTTGACCACCGAAAGCTGATCGCTGACTATTTTAAACGATTCTCCCAGGCGCTTTTCTAATGTCTGATGGAGCTTTTCATCAACAGTGGCCCGCATTTGTTCCAGTTTTGCTGATTATCTAATCGAATGGCTTCCAACTTACTATCAATGAGCGTGCGCATCTGCTCCAATTGAGCAGCGCTTTTATCGGCTTGCGTAATATTTTGGCGTAAAGCAACATCAAGTTGGTTTTGGGTAAGGGAGGCTAATTGTGTCAGAGAATTCATCACATGCTGCTGCGAGCTTTGTAAAGAGGAGGCGATTTCACTTCGCATCCTCTCCAAAGCTTTACGCATGAACAATGAATTGACAATTGAAAGCAACACTGTCGCCAGGACTCCGAACACCGCAGCTCCTATAACAAGGGTTAGCATGGCTGTTCCTCCTGCGACAGTGAAGCACATCTTGCCGTCTTAAAAGACGACAACAACCTCTCCGTTAAGATAGGTTTTATTAACATAATCTTTAATTTTCTGGCTTTGCAAAGCTTTCACCAGAGCCTTAATAGCCGGATCGTTCTCACTGCCTTGCCGTACTGCAACAACGTTGACATACGGAGAATCGGCTCCTTCAATAACCAGTCCGTCTTGATTGGCCTTCAATCCTGCCGGCAAGGCGTAGTTACCGTTGATAACCGCTGCATCCACATCGGCTAATACGCGCGGTAGCGATGCTGCCTCAATTTCGCGGAACTTGAGGTTCTTGGGATTAGAGACGATATCGAAAACTGTGGCCGTAATACCGGCATCGGCGCTAAGGGTAATCAAATTAGCACTTTGTAACAGTAAGAGGGCTCTGCCACCGTTGGTCGGGTCGTTGGGGATGGCAATGGTCGCACCAGCCGGCAGTGCATCGACGCTGGCATACTTGCGTGAATACAGAGCAATAGGCTCGATATGAATGCCCCCAGCATTGGCCAAATGATACCCCTGCTCTTGGTTAAACGATTCAAGATACGGAATATGCTGGAAGAAGTTGGCATCAATCTGCCCCTCTTCCAAGGCTTTGTTGGGAGTAACATAATCGGTGAACTCAACGACTTTCAGGGTGATTCCCTGGGCAGCCAAATCATCGACGATTAAATTCAAAAATGTGGCGTGCGGCTCGGGAGTCGCACCGACTGTCAGTGTGTTAACGCTCTCTTTGGACCCGGCAGCAAATGCCAGAGCTCCCACCAGTGTTAAGACTAATGCAATTGCATAAATTCGTTTCATTCTATCCTCCTTCACCATAGGGAATGTTGTATGTGTTTGATGCAGGGGTTAGCGGCGAGCCATCATTCGGGCGCTTATGCTGTTGCCTATAACCTGCACAACTTCGACTAAGACCAAAATAATGATAACTGCACCCAGCATCACATCGGAGCGGAAGCGTTGGTACCCGTAGCGGATTGCCAAATCGCCCAGCCCTCCGCCTCCGATTGCTCCGGCCATAGCCGAATAACCAATTAGGTTGATGATTGTCAGCGTCACTCCCGATACTAAGGCGGGCATCGCTTCTGGAATCAACACCTTGATAATAATTTGCATTGTGGTAGATCCCATGGCGCGGGCGGCCTGAATGACCCCCGGATCCACCTCCTTAACTGCCGATTCGATAATTCTTGCCACAAATGGGGCAGCTGCAATACTCAACGGTACGATGGTAGCCGTAGTACCGATGCTGGTTCCCACCACGATTCGTGGAAAGGGGAAACAGCAGAATCATAAGAATAATAAAAGGAAAAGAGCGTAAAATATTAACAATTCGCCCCAAAACTTGGTTCAAAAGTGGTTTGGGAATAATTCCCCCCTGAGCTTCGGGACCGGTGATGCAAAGCAGAATTCCCAGCGGCAATCCCAGCAACAAAGAAAAGAGTGTTGAAGCAAAAACCATGGCAAGTGTTTGGGCCGTGGCGTTGCCTATTAGGGTGAACAAAGTACTCATTCTTGGCCCTCCTCTTCGACTGTAACGCCATAGTGTTGCAAAGCGGCAAGGGCTTTGTCAACTTCATCGCTGTGTCCAATGATATCGCAAATGAGGGTTCCCACCTCTTCGCCTCCTACTTTCTGCACTCCCCCAGCTCGAATATTAAATTCAACATCAAATTGTTTTTGAACACGACTGAGAACCGGCTCGCCTGTTTTTTCTCCTCTGAAGCGTAGCGTGTAACGCCCCTCCTTCAGCGGACCAGCGGATAATATCGCTCTTTTTTTCGATAACGGGAGCCAAATGGGCCAAAAAATCTTTTGTGGTGGCAGAGACGGGACGCGAAAACACGTCGGCAACTTTCCCTTTTTCCACCACCATCCCATCTTCAAGTACCGCAACATATTCACAGGCGTCTCTGACAACTTCCATCTGGTGGGTAATCATAACCACCGTCAAAGCCATTTTCTTTTGTAAATCGCCGATGAGCGTTAAAATTGAGCGAGTGGTTTGGGGATCGAGACTGCTGGTGGCTTCATCGCAAAAAAGAATATCAGGATTATTGGCCAAGGAGCGGGCAATAGCCACTCGTTGTTTTTGCCCGCCTGAAAGAGTGCTGATGGGAGCTTTGCCTCGGCCTTCTAATCCCACCAAAGTCAGTAACTCTTTGACCCGTTGGTCTATGTAGTGTGAATCATGACCGCAAATTTCCAACGGATAGGCAATGTTTTGGGCTGCACTGCGGCTACTAAAGAGGTTGAAGTTCTGGAAAATCATCCCAATTTTCCGCCTTTGGGCTATCAGTTGCTCTTTAGGCAGGTTATCAACCCGCTTATCATTGAAATAAACCTCCCCTTGATCGGGGCGTTCTAGCAAACTAATGAGGCGCACTAATGTCGATTTTCCGGCTCCGCTTTTGCCGATAATTCCATACACCGTATTAGGCGGAATAGTGAGGCTAATGTCATTAACGGCATGCAAAGCGCCGTACGATCGCACTAGGTGCTTCAACGAAATGCTCATAACAGCCCCACTACCCTCCAATTTTTACAAAATGTACCACATCATAGACAAATAGGCGAGGTTCTTCAAGGTGGCACTCCTTGAGTATGGCGGACTCTTGTTGTTGCTCAATCAACTATCTGTTGGTACAATACCTTTTGATACACAAATGGATTCAGTACATAATCCAAACTCTTTTAGATGAAGGTTCTGTTGTAATGAGAGAACACCTGAGTGTTATCGTCTTGCTGCTAGCTACTTGCATAGTTCCTCTTTTTGGTAACTCTAGCGCTGACGTTAATCTTTTCACAGCCGAAGAGCAGGCTTACATTGCCAATAGCGGCCTCATTTCTGCTGCCTCCGGCTCTGAAGCGGCCCCTCACTCCTATCGAGGAAAAAAGGGGGAGCCGGCGGGAATCTTTTATGATGTCTTGCAATTAATCCAAAGCAAAACAGGTTTGCGCTTTTCTTATCAGCTCTACGATTCAACTTCTGAGCTCCTAAATAGCGATCCTACCCTTATTGTTGGGCTGTTTAGCACTATTGTAGCCCCTTCAATTGAGCTTTCTGTCCCCTTTTTGACAACCGATACCCTTTTATTTATCAACAGGCACCTCACTGCCGATGATTTGAGCGGAAAGATTTTTTCCACATACGAAGGAGGCAGTCTGCCACAAGGAGTCGAGGCTTCTTTAGCCCGCTTTTACAGCAGCCGAGAAAAAAGCATTACGGCAGTGGAAAAAGGGGAGGCCGACTACGGATACTCCAATGCGTACTCGCTAGCTTATTATACGCTGCGCAACGGCTATAAAAAATTTAGTGACCATCCCTCAGCCTATTGAGACCCGCTATTATTGTATCGGTGTCAAATCTGGCGAGCAGTTGCTGCTTTCCATTATTAACAAAGCCATTGGGGCAATTGATTCCAAAGAAATGCAGGCTCTTATTCTCAGCAGTTGCCTCTAAAGTTGAACCCACCGTTACCGTTTCCATGATTATGGGACAGTATGGTATACAAATCGGGTTGCTCATCCTTTTGATTTCGGTAGTGCTTCTTTTGAGCGTCATCTCCACGTTCAAAGCAAATAAGCGCCTGAGAAAACAAAATGAGACGTACCAGGCTCTTTCAGATCTCTCTAACGAATATTTGTTCGACTACGATCCCAAAAGCGAGGTGTTGTTTCTTTCCCAAAAAAGCACCCTCCTTTTTGGCAGACAGCTCAATCGAGCCAGAACCATTATTAAGGATGCTTTAGCTCATCCAAATCCACAAGAGGATGTGGTAAAACTCCCCCTACCCGACCGCTGGGGAAGTTTCTCCCTAATCAGATTCAACACCAGTGAAAAGACAATCGGCAAACTAGTGGATGTCAGCAAGCAGGTTTCAGAAAAAGAAGAGTTGCTTCATCGGGTACAATTTGATGGGTTAACCGGCTTATATAACTATATGACTGCCAAGCAGCTTATAGACAGACACTTGGCTCAACATAAAGCGGCGGATGCCTTTATTTTGCTGGATTGTGATGAATTCAAACTAATCAATGATACTCATGGGCATCTGCATGGCAACCTCATTTTACAAACTGTTGCCGCCACTTTACGCAGCTGCTTTCGCTCATCCGATATTATAGGAAGAATGGGAGGTGATGAGTTTTGCATTTATTTCACCAATGCCCCTTCCCAAGAATACGTTGCGCTTAAATGTAGCGAAATTAATAATAAGATTCCCCAAGACAAAGGGATGGCTTTTATCTCAGTAAGCATTGGTTTTACCATGGTTAAACCAGATGATTCCTTTGAATCGCTGTTTAAGCGGACCGACAGGGCCCTCTATAGTGCAAAACAAAGAGGGAAAGCCCATGTCGTGTTAGCTTAAAGAAAAAAAAGACAAAAAAAGATCCGGCAGCTACCTACTCTCCCGCACTTAAGCAGTACCATTGGCGCAAGAGGGCTTGACTTCCGTGTTCGAGATGGGAACGGGTATGACCCCTCTGCTGTGGCCACCGGATCAAATCTGAATGAGCGTGTTTCACAAATGTGCCAACAAGCCGATCAGACTGAAACGAAACAGGACTGACATAAACATATGGTCAAGCCTCACGGCATATTAGTACTGGTCGGCTGAATGTGTTACCACACGTAGACCGCCAGCCTATCAACCAGATATTCTCTCTGGATCCTTTAGTGCTCTTAAAGAGCAAGGGATGTCTCATCTTGAGGAGGGCTTCCCGCTTAGATGCTTTCAGCGGTTATCCCTTCCGAACGTGGCTACCCAGCACTTGCCGTTGGCACGACAACTGGTACACCAGAGGTTCGTCCACCTCGGTCCTCTCGTACTGGAAGCAGAACCCCTCAAACATCCAACGCTTGTGGCAGATAGGGACCGAACTGTCTCACGACGTTCTGAACCCAGCTCGCGTACCGCTTTAATTGGCGAACAGCCAAACCCTTGGGACCTGCTCCGGCCCCAGGATGCGATGAGCCGACATCGAGGTGCCAAACCTTGCCGTCGATATGAACTCTTGGGCAAGATCAGCCTGTTATCCCCGGAGTACCTTTTATCCGTTAAGTGACGGCGCTTCCACTCGCTACCGCCAGATCACTAAGACCTACTTTCGTACCTGCTCGACTTGTAAGTCTCGCAGTCAAGCCACCTTGTGCCTTTACACTTGCCGGACGATTCCCAACCGTCCTAAGGTGACCTTCGCGCGCCTCCGTTACTCTTTAGGAGGCGACCGCCCCAGTCAAACTTCCCACCAGGCACTGTCCGCTACCCAGATTCATGGGCAGCGTTAGAAACGTGAACAGAAAGGGTGGTATTTCACCAACGGCTCCGCGCAGCCTAACGACCACGCTTCTAGCCTCCCACCTATCCTACACATCCTGATCCAAGTTCCAATACCAAGCTAAAGTAAAGGTTCACGGGGTCTTTCCGTCTAACCACAAGTAATCGGTATCTTCACCGATACTACAATTTCACCGGATTTCGCGTTGAGACAGCGCCCAAATCGTTACACCATTCGTGCGGGTCGGAACTTACCCGACAAGGAATTTCGCTACCTTAGGACCGTTATAGTTACGGCCGCCGTTTACTGGGGCTTCAATTCATCGCTTCGCTTGCGCTAACGACTCCTCTTAACCTTCCAGCACCGGGCAGGTGTCAGTCCATATACTTCCCATCACTGGTTCGCATAGACCTGTGTTTTTGGTAAACAGTCGCTTGGGCCATTTCACTGCAACCGTCAGGAAATTGCTCCCCCAACGGCCATACTTATCCCGAAGTTACGTATGCAATTTGCCGAGTTCCTTAACGCGAATTCTTCCGTGCGCCTGAGCATTCTCAGCTCGCCTACCTGTGTCGGTTTACGGTACGGTCCCTTTGTGTCTTACCTTAGAAACTATTTCTTGGCACGACGACTCCACGCGCTTCGCTTTGCCGTAGCATCAGCTCGCATTCGCACCTCGCCTCAGCGCCGGATTTGCCTAGCACCTCAACAGCTCGATTCCTTAGACCAGGACTCCATCACCCGGCCGCGCTTCGCCCTATGCGTCATTCCTTCGAAACACAAAGAGGTACGGGAATATTAACCCGTTTCCCATCGACTACGCTTTTCAGCCTCGCCTTAGGGGCCGACTAACCCTTGGGAAGATTACCTTTACCCTGGAAACCTTAGGCTTTCGGCGGACGGGGATCTCACCCGTCTTTTCGTTACTCATGCCTGCATTCTCTCTTCCGTTCCGTCCAGCAGGCTTCCAGCACTACCTTCATCCGTACACGGAATGCTCCCCTACCCACAGCACCATAGGCGCTATGCCGCGGCTTCGGTGATACGCTTAGCCCCGTTACATTATCGGCGCTCGACTACTCGACCAGTGAGCTATTACGCACTCTTTGAAGGAGTGGCTGCTTCTAAGCCAACCTCCTGGCTGTCTTCGCAATCGAACTTCCTTTCCCACTTGGCGTATCTTGGGGACCTTAGCCAACGGTCTGGGCTCTTTCCCTCTCGACTACGGCCCTTATCAGTCGCAGTCTGACTCCCGCACATTGTATTGCGGCATTCGGAGTTTGGTTGAACTCGGTACCCGGTGAAGGGCCCTCATCCATCCAGTGCTCTACCTCCGCAACAATCCGTGCAAGGCTAGCCCTAAAGCTATTTCGGGGAGTGCCAGCTATCTCCAAGTTTGTTTAGCCTTTCACTCCGATCCACACCTCATCCCAACCCTTTTCAGCGGATTTAGGTTCGGCCCTCCGCCTGATTTTACTCAGGTTTCAGCCTGGACATGGATAGATCACTTGGCTTCGGGTCTACCGCACGCAACTAATCGCCCTATTCAGACTCGGTTTCCCTACGGCTCCAAGACTCCTATCTCTTAACCTCGCTGCATACGATAACTCGCAGGCTCATTCTACAAAAGGCACGCCATCACCCTTAATCAAGGCTCTGACCGCTTGTAAGTCCACGGTTTCAGGTTCTCTTTCACTCCCCTTCCGGGGTCCTTTTCACCTTTCCCTCACGGTACTATGCGCTATCGGTAGCTACCAGGTATTTAGCCTTGGAGGGTGGTCCCCCCAGATTCCAACAGGGTTTCTCGTGCCCCGCTGTACTTGAGTATCACATCCCACGCAGCCCAAACTAATTCGCCTACGGGGCTTTCACCCTCTGTGACTGACCTTCCCAGATCATTCGACTATACTTTGAGTTTATCACTGCGCGAGGGAAATCGGCTTACCTCCAGATGCAACCTCGCAACCCCAACATTGCAACGCGCCGACGCTTACACGATGTCGGTTTAGGCTCTTCCCACTTCGCTCGCCGCTACTACGGGAATCTCATTTGATTTCCTTTCCTGCGGGTACTTAGATGGTTCAGTTCCCCGCGTATCCCTTCCGCACAGTATGTGTTCGTGCACGGATGACGGCCATCCATAACCGCCGGGTTACCCCATTCGGACACCCAGGGATCATAGGATATTGGCTCCTCCCCCCGGCTTTTCGCAGCTAATCACGTCCTTCTTCGTCCTGGTAGCTCCAAGGCATCCACCGTGGACCCTTATTCGCTTGACCATATGTTTATGTCAATCCCTTACGCTAGTTATGTAAAAAAACAGTTGTCTCGTACCTGCAAGTTCAGCACGTACAAGCGTTATAAATCGTAGCCACTGAACTCACTACTCAATGGGCCTGACAAGACTTGAACTTGTGACCTCTTGCTTATCAGGCAAGCGCTCTAACCACCTGAGCTACAGGCCCAAACAGACATAGCAAAGAAGAGAAGGAATAGAGGAGTATAAGGGGTTTGGCCAACGGCCAATTAGAATCTTATGCTGTGAATGCACAAGATGAACCTTTCTTATTAGAAAGGAGGTGATCCAGCCGCACCTTCCGGTACGGCTACCTTGTTACGACTTCACCCTCCTTGCCAGACACACCTTCGGCGCCGTCCTCCTTACGGTTAGACTAGCGACTTCGGGTGCCCCCAACTCGGATGGTGTGACGGGCGGTGTGTACAAGGCCCGGGAACGTATTCACCGCGCCATGCTGATGCGCGATTACTAGCGATTCCAACTTCATGGAGTCGAGTTTCAGACTCCAATCCGTACTGAGACCGGCTTTTTGCGATTCGCTCCGCTTCACAACTTCGCTGCGCTTTGTACCGGCCATTGTAGCACGTGTGTAGCCCAGGACATAAGGGCCATGATGACTTGACGTCGTCCCCACCTTCCTCCGGTTTGTCACCGGCAGTTCCATCTGAGTCCCCAACATTACTTGATGGCAACAGATAGCAGGGGTTGCGCTCGTTGCGGGACTTAACCCAACACTTCACAGCACGAGCTGACGACAGCCATGCAGCACCTGTACACAGACCCCGAAGGGCTGAATGATCTCTCACCCATTCCTGTGTATGTCAAGCCCTGGTAAGGTTTCTCGCGTATCATCGAATTAAACCACATGCTCCACCGCTTGTGCGGGCCCCCGTCAATTCCTTTGAGTTTCACCCTTGCGAGCATACTCCCCAGGCGGTACACTTAATGCGTTTGCTTCGGTACTGAGTGCTACCACCCACCACCTAGTGTACATCGTTTACTGCGTGGACTACCAGGGTATCTAAACCTGTTTGCTCCCCACGCCTTCGTGCCTCAGCGTCAGTACATGGCCAGAAGATCGCCTTCGCCACCGGTGTTCCTCCAGATATCTACAGATTTCACCCTACACCTGGAATTCCAACTCCCCCTCCTGTACTCAAGCTAACCAGTTTCCAGCGCGTCTTTCCAGTTAAGCCGGAAGATTTCACACCAGACTTGCAAGCCGCCTGCGCACCCTTTACGCCCAATAATTCCGAACAACGCTCGCCCCCTACGTGTTACCGCGGCTGCTGGCACGTAGTTAGCCGGGGCTTATTCCTAGGTTCACGTCATCAGACAGCCATTCCCTGCTACCCTTATTCCTCCCCTAGAAAAGAACTTTACAACCTCACGGCCTTCATCGTTCACGCGGCGTCGCTCCGTCAGACTTGCGTCCATTGCGGAAGATTCTTAGCTGCTGCCTCCCGTAGGAGTCTGGGCCGTGTCTCAGTCCCAATGTGGCCGATCACCCTCTCAGGCCGGCTATCCATCATCGCCTTGGTAGGCTCTTACCCCACCAACTAACTAATGGACCGCGGACTCATCCCCAGACGACGCCGTAGCGCCTTTGCTCGCTCTACCTTATGGTAAAACGGGCATATTCGGTATTACCCCATGTTTCCATGAACTATCCCCAATCTGAGGCCAGATTATCCACGTGTTACTCACCCGTCCGCCACTCTAGGAGGTACAAGTACCTCTTGCCGTGCGACTTGCATGCTTAAAACGCGCCGCCAGCGTTCGTTCTGAGCCAGGATCAAACTCTCCGTCATATAAATCCGGCGAATTAACGCCGGCTATATTAACTACTTTAGAGTTTTCCCTGTCTTTCTCTTCTGCAGCGTCTCCACTACAGAACAAACGTTAGCTTTCACATTCGTTTGTGAATTGACTTGGAAGCCCTTACACTTCCTCAAGCATTCTGACCAACGGCTATTAAGCAATCGTCAGAACGCACATCCTTCCTTCTCTTCTCTTCTATCTCTGTCAAAAAACACTTTTTTAGCGTGCGCTTGCTTAGCAGTTCTGCTAAGAGCGCTCGACCTTTATACCAGATATCAAATCATAGTGTCAATATCTTTTTCCAACTATGTTCCGATTCTTGTAATCTGCGGCAACCCGCTGGATTACGTAGGCAACGAGCTGGATAGTACCCATTTTTCCTCTTCGCGTCTAGTGGTTTTTAGAGAAATTTCTCAACGACTGAGGTGCGAGAGGTCATTTGAGCCAATAATAGCCCTCATATAGGTAGCAAATGAGGCCACCGAAGCAAGGGCCGCCAAACCAAAAATAACGAGCATCGTCGGATTGGCCCAACTTTTCCAACCAACATCGGCTACAAGGCGGTCAACCGAAACATAGACAATGCCGCACAAACCACTGGCTGCATAAAGGACCGCTTTTGCTTTACCCCAAATATTAGCAGCTACCGCCTTCCCTTTGCCCATCACAAGCATCCGCATAAACACGATAAGAAATTCCCGCCACATGATGATGATAAAAGCCCAAATTGGCATCACTTTTACCCCAGTCAGACAAACAAAATAGGTAAGACGGCTAAAAGTGTCGGCAAAAGGGTCCATGACTTTACCCAAATCGGTGACAAGCTCTCCTTTACGGGCAATCATTCCGTCAAACAAATCAGACAGCTCAGTTAATGCATACAACAGCAGCAGCAACACTACCGAAACCAGATTCAGTTGAGAGCCAAACCAAAGGGGTAAATGAAAAGCGATGAAAAATAGGGGAGCCATCACCATACGTGAAATTGTCAGTTTGTTGGGAAGGTTCATTCCGTTATACCTCTTGCAAATATCGTCGTTTTATATGAGAGACAAAATGAGCGGCATCTAATTCAGAGCCACTTATACGCTGGATCAAATCCACGGGAGTGTAAAGAGAGCCGTGGCGATACACCGCTTTGTGCAGCCACTCTTTGATGGGAAGAAGATCTCCCGAGCTCACAATCAAATCAACGTTTAGCTCTTTTTGCATAGCAGCTGTGATTTGAGCCATATACAAATTACCCAAAGCATAGGTAGGAAAATAGCCAAATTCTCCCATCGACCAGTGAATATCCTGCAGTACTCCCTGCCGGTTGTTGGCAATCTCAATTCCCAATAGCTCTTTACTCCGCTTTTTCCATTGATGAGGAAGTTCACGCACCGGCAATTGCCCACTAAGCAACTGCCGCTCAAGCTCAAAACGGAGCATGATATGAAGATTATAGGTCACCTCATCGGCATCGACTCTAATGGCAGAAGGATAAACAGAGTGTAAAGCAGCCAAAAACCCTTCCAAATCAACATACGCTAATTGAGTGGGAAACAATTCTTTAAAACGGGGAAAAAAGTGCTGCCAAAAAGCTCTGCTTCTGCCAATCACATTCTCCCACAGCCGGCTTTGACTTTCATGAAACCCCAAAGAAGCAGCATTGGCTAAACACGTTCCTTTGTTCTGAGCAGAAGAAGCTCCCATCTCATACAAGGCGTGCCCCCCTTCGTGCATGGTCGAAAAGAGGGGACTAAGGACACTTGGTTCTGTGTAACGGGTAGTAATCCGTATATCATCAGCTCCCAAGCTGATAGTATACGGATGGGCAGCAGTTCCCATAATTCCCCGCTCCCAGTCAAAACCCATAGCATCAAGAACTTCTTTGGCAAACTGTTGTTGTTTGTCCACAGGATAACGGGCATACAAAAACGTATCATCGGGCTGAGGTGCTTGTTGTTTGTATTCTATCACTTGTTGCAAAACCGGCTGCATACTGGCAAATAGCTTTTCAACGGTGCGAGTCTTCATCCCCATTTCATACTGGTCAAGCAAAGCATCATAAGGATCTTCTTCATAGCCAAAGGCCTCTGCCTTGGTTCGTACCATGGCAACAATCTGCTCTAAAGCCGGCTCAAACAGAGAAAAATCGTCACTTTTGCGGGCTTGGGTCCAAATATGGTGGGCTTGGGCAGTCAGGCGGGCAAAGTGCTCCACAAAATCGGCATCAAGTTTGCTTTGGTGAGTGTACAGACGCCAGTACCATCTGATAATAGCCCTACTGCGCTCATCTAAGGCGCTACTCCCCCCTTCGTTGGCATCACTGGCTCCAAGAAGTTCAAGAAGCTCTCCCATCTTTGGGGAGCAGAGGAGCTTGTGCTGTTTGCCCTCTAAAAGGGCAATCTGATCGGCTCTCTCTTTGCGTGCCAAAGGCGGGGCATGCTCTTGGTCCCACACCAAGGCTGCAGTAATATGGGAAAGTAGCGTCGCTTCGCCATCCAGTTGGAGTAGCTGTGAAAAGGCTTTTTCCACTCTCATCCCGATTGCCTGCTACATCATCTCTTTAGCAGAAATTTTGGCTAGCAAGGAGGTGATGTACTGATCAAGAGCAATCCCATTTTCTTGCTTACCGCTGCGCAAACGGACAGAGACTGCCTGAGCTTGTTCCTCTTTTTCTCCAAGAACTACCATATGGGGAACTTTCATCATCTGGGCATTTCTGATTTTGGCATTCATCCGATCATCGCTATTATCAGCATAAGCCCTGATTCCTGCTTTTTTAAGGGCGGCGGTCACCTGCTTACCATACTCATTGTAGATTTCGCTAACGGGAATGACGCACACTTGCTCTGGTGCAAGCCACAGCGGGAAAGCTCCCCCGTAATGTTCCACCAGAACACCAAAGAAGCGCTCAATGGAGCCCAAAAGAGCTCGATGGATCATATAAGGACGCTTTTCACTCCCATCTGAATCGACAAATGTCATATTAAAGCGCTCCGGTTCGTTAAAATCGAACTGGATAGTCGATAACTGCCACTGCCTGCCCAAAGCATCCTTAATCTTCAAATCAATTTTAGGCCCGTAAAAAGCACCGCCGCCTTCATCAATATCATATTCAAGCCCTTCGGCCTCCACCGCTTTGCGCAGTGATTCAGTGGCCGCATCCCATCTCTGTTGTTCGCCGACACTCTTTTCTGGGCGGGTGGACAAATAAGCCGCTATCTCTTCAAAGCCAAAGGAGCGCAGCATATAAAGCGAAAAGCGTAAAACTTCTCGTATTTCTTCTTCCATCTGATTGGGAGTGCAAAAAATATGGGCATCGTCTTGAGTAAAGCCCCTTACTCGCAGCAGTCCGTGCAAAGCACCGGCTTTCTCATAGCGGTATACGGTGCCCAACTCCGCCCATCTAAAGGGCAAATCACGATACGAATGTTTCTTGTTTTGGTAAATCATAATGTGAAACGGGCAGTTCATTGGCTTTACATAGTAATTCGATTTGTCCATTTCCATAGGAGAGTACATGCTTTCTTGGTAAAAGCCTAAATGTCCTGAGGTCTCCCACAACCACGATTTACCTACATGGGGAGTGTAAACCAATTCATAGCCGCTTCTGAAGTGTTCATCTTTCCAGAACTCCTCAATGGCGTTTCTAATTCTTCCCCCCCGAGGATGCCAGTAGGCCAGCCCAGGACCCGCCTCTTCATGGAAACTGAATAAATCGAGCTCTTTGCCCAGTTTGCGATGGTCGCGTTTTTCAATTTCCTCAAGTTTTTGTAAATAGAGGCGCAGCTCTTTAGGATTAGACCAAGCAGTCCCATAAATGCGGGTGAGCATCGGATTGGTCTCTTTGCCTCTCCAGTAGGCTCCTGCGGTATGCAGGAGCTTAAAGGCTTCAGCATTTAGCTCTTTAGTAGAGTCAACATGAGGGCCGCGGCACAAGTCGGTAAAACCGCCTTGGTTGTAAACAGAGACCTCTTGTTCCTCGGGAATAGCATCAATCAGCTCTTGCTTGTAAATTTGTGAAGCAAAGAGCTCTTTGGCCTCATTGCGAGAAAGAGTTGAGCGGACAAAAGGTTTGTCCTCTTTAATAATCTCTTTCATGCGAGCTGTTATTTCATCCAGATCTTCATTGGTCAATGGCCGGGGTAAATCAAAATCATAATAAAAGCCGTCGTCGATTGCCGGGCCAATGGCAATCTGGGCGTCAGGGAACATTTGCAGCACAGCCTCAGCCATCACGTGGGACATTGAGTGGCGCACTTTTAGTAGTTTCTGATCACTTTGTCCTTTTGCGCTCATACCTTTCCTCCATCCAGATAGTGGAAACCTCCACATTCACATCCCAACACAACTTGCCTAGGCAAGCATTTGTGTAAGGACGAGAACATGGAGGCCATGTTTTCGCGGTTCCACCTTACTTCCTGCCGCATCTTTAGATTCGATGCTGCAAGCACTTCATTTCCCCTCTGCGCGGGGGCTGCGGCGGAACTACTGCTTGACGGTTCGCTCCGCGGCTCGGAAGTGGTTTTCATTGATTCCCGACAGGCACCTCGCTTCCAAGGGTGCCCTCTCACCGACGGGTTAACCAACTACTCGTCTTCGTCTACGCCATTGGCATAATAATGTGTATGAAGGGAAAAACTGTCAAGCAAATGGGACGTATGTTTGTATAATCTGGCCACATTTCTCCAAGAAGGCCACATCCGATGGTTTAAAACGATCAATCAGCGGACTATCGACATCCAACACACCAACAACACTCCCCTTTTGGATAAGAGGGATAGCCACTTCGCTTCTGCTGGTACTGTCGCAGACAATGTGTCCTGCAAACGTATTAACATCGGCTACCACTTGTGTCTTGGCTAAAGCCCACGCAGTTCCGCAAACCCCTTTATTAAAGGGAAGCTCAATGCAAGCCGGCTCTCCCCAAAACGGACCTAAGAGAAGAGAATCGCCTTGCACAAGATAAAACCCCACCCAATTGATATCGGTAAGGATTTTGGCCAAAAAAGCGGTAGCATTGGCCAAAGAAGAGACCATCTTGTAAAAAGAGAATGTTTGAAGGGCAACTAACGATTTCAGCTGTTCATGATTATTGTTCATGCTCGGAGCCTTGTTCAAAAGCTCGCCTGCATTTTGCCGAAAGGACGGCAAAGCTCGTGGCAAGATCGGTCCTTTGCAATACAATATTCTCAGGCAAACGAAGATCTTTGGGAGCAAAGTTCCAAATCGCCTTGATTCCCACTTCTACTAAATAGTCGGCAACTTCTTGAGCCGATTCAGCCGGAACGGTAATGACGGCAATGTTGATAACATGGTCGGCAATATAGGCTTTCAGTTTCTCCATGGGATACACTTTTGTCTTGCCGATTGTTTTGCCATGTTTGGAAGAATCAATGTCAAACGCCGCCACAATTTTCAAACCATAACTTTCAAAGCCTTCATAACGGGCCAAAGCCACCCCCAGATGGCCTGCTCCTATGAGAACTGCATCGGTTGAGTTATCCCAACCAAGGTGTTCAACAATGGCAAAAATGAGGGACTCAATTTCAAAGCCGACTTTTGGTCGACCCTCTACCCCCGTTCCCGCCATGTCCTTTCTCACTTGAATCGGTGTAAGTCCCAGCTCATCAGCTAAACGTGTGGCAGAAACCCATTGCTCTCCCTCTTCTTTATACTGCCGCAATAATCGCAAATACGAAGGAAACCGTTTAATCGTAGGAATGGAAATCATACTCCCCCCATTGTGTGCACACATAATGCATCTCAACTTACCACACTGAAGCCCCTTTTTGCAAACGATTAGGATGAAAGTGCCGCAACCACCTCGTCAATATCCTCTGCTGGAGTGGAGGCTCCCGCCGTTACTCCCACACTCGCAAATGCAAAAATCTTAGAAGGAAGTTCAGAGGCATTCTCAATATGCCACACCGGTAGCCCTCTGCTTTGGACCAATGTTTTAAGGGCTGTGGTGTTGGCACTCATCTTGCCTCCCACTACCACAACCGCCTCAACTGTGTCACAGAGTTGATGAACCGCTTTGTGGCGTCTTTGGGTTGTTGGGCATAATTTATTGCCAATTACCAGATTGTCCTTATACCGCTCTATCATCGCCTTTTTCAGTTCTTCGTACAACATCTGCTCAAACGTCGTTTGGACCATTAATAAGATCTGTTTACCAACAAAGTCTTCCAAAGCAGCCACCTCTTGGGCTGTTTGGACAACGGTGACGGGAATCGGTTTTTTTTGCTCGTCCCACACCCCTTGTAAAGCAATAACTTCGCTATGCCCCTTTTGACCAATAATGATTACTACAGATTCACGATCTGCAGTGCGAATCATTTTTTGTGAATAGGCAACAGTGGGACAGGTGCCGTCAATAAGGGTAAATCCAGCTTGCTCAAAATCTTGGCGCAACGAGTCGGCAATGCCGTGGGCCCGAATAAGGGCAATTCCCGGCTCCTGTCCTTGCGGCTCATTGATACTGTGCATCCCTGCTTGCTGAAAGCGGGTGACAACAGTGGGATTATGAATAAACCAACCAATGGAATAAGCGGGCACTTGTTGTTCTTTGGCCGTAAGTAGACACTCATTGGCCATTTCAATAACGCGAGAAACTCCGCTGCAATACCCCATGGTTGTAGAACGTAGTACTTTCACGGTGCAGCCTCCAAGTAAGCAGGCCGCCAGCGTTGCTGACGGCCCCCCTGTATATCTATAAAGACAGATTCCTATTTTTTCTGCTGGCGCTTGCCTTTCAGCTTGCGCTCAACAGTTGGAATAGCCGGCTCCGCAGGCTTTTCTTCTGCTTGTTCAGTAGTATCCTGTTCTTCGCTCTCTTGCTCTTGTTCCACCACTTTCAAAACAGGAGCCGCTTTTACCGGCTTTTGTTCCTGCTTATCCTTGGTAATCCACAGCAGTAAAGCCGGGGCTAGGAAGTTACACGAATAGGCTCCCACTACAATACCAAAGACCATCTCCACAGCAAAGAGCTGAATAGCTCCCGAAGCCAAAAGGGCTAACGGTAAGATCGCCAAAACGGTGGTCAATGAAGAGTAAAGCGTTCTGGTCAGAGATTGTGATACGCTGGTATCAAGAATTTGCCTCATCGCCACACCTTTGAGCAGAGGTCTGTTCTCTCTGACCCGGTCAAAAACAACGATGACGTTGTTCAACGAATACCCGATGATAGTCAAAATAGCAGCAATTGTAGTAGTTGATACTTCCAGCCTAAACAGAGCAATAAAACCAATCAGCACCAAAGTGTCGTGCACTAAGGTGATGATAGAGGCCAATGCATAGGCAAGGCGGAAACGGAACCAAATATATAAAAGAATTAAGATAATCGCAACAATGACAATAAGAATCGAGCTGCTGATTAAGTTGGCAGAATATTTGGGTCCCACAAAATCGGACTGCAAAATGACCACCGAATCGCTACCAAAAGCTTCGGCAAGCTTGCCGGAGACTAAAGAAGAAATCTCTTGTTCCGACAGATTGTCATCATTGGCAATTCGCAACTGGAATACCTGCCGATAATCACTGCCGACAATCTGCACTTGGGCGTTCATTCCCAACACCGAACGCATCTGCTCAATTGAGACAAAGGAAGAGACATCGGCGTTGGCACTGTTAAGTGTTATTGGCACTTCAGAAAGGGTTGGCGAGGTGCCAAATCCCGTAATCAGCGCACTTGTTTGCAGCTGAGGATTAAGTGCTGTCGCTTCTACTCCCTTAACTGCCCCAGTAATGGCTTTTGCCATCTGATCGGATGTCGGGTAATCAACAGCGGAGAATTCTTGGTACTTTGTTCCCCCAGAATCACGAGTTATAAAAACCACGGTACCGGAAGAGACGTTCATTGAAACTGAGTCGGTTCCGCTGTAGCTCAGCTGTAAAGCAGGGGGAGCAATTTGCACCCGCTGCGAAAATCCGCTTTGAAAGTCGATGCTCAGGTTAAAACCACCGAAAGCCAAAAACCCAACCAAACCGGCAATCAAAAGGAGAGCCGAGATGGCAATTGCGACAAAGCGGTAGGTGGTAATAGGATAGATTTTCTTAGCCATTGGAACTCCTTTTCCAGCCAACGCTGAGACGAGGATTCTTTTTTGTAAGGGTAGTGTCGTACATCAGCTTCACGACAAACAGAGCATTGAACATAGAACTGACGATACCGACTGCCAGCGTGTTGGCAAACCCTTTCACTGAGCCCGAGCCTAATTGAGAGAGGACCAAGGCAGCGATGATGGTAGTGACGTTGGCATCCATGATAGTCCAAAAAGCTTTACCAAAGCCTGCTTTCACTGATGCTGCGGCACTTTTGCCCACAGCCAGCTCCTCTTTGATTCTTTCGAGAATAATAACGTTGGCATCAACAGCCATACCGACAGACAAAACCAAACCGGCAATGCTTGTCAGCGTCAAAGTCAAATTCAATGCAGAGAGAACAGAGAGCATAATCACCAAGTTGAACAGCAAAGCAATGTCGGCAATGACACCGCTACCTTTATAGATGGCAATCATAAATATCAGAACCAAAGCCAAACCGCCAATAATAGCAATTAAGCCACTGCGTACCGAGTCTTCACCCAAAGATGCTCCCACTCCCTGTTGGCTGATAACATTCAGCTCAATGGGCAAGGCAGCCGTTTTCAAAACAATAGAGAGGTCCTGAGCTTCCTGCACACCAAATCCGGTAATTTGAACATTGTTGCGAATCGGCTCGGTGATGGTTGCCATTGCTTTGACTTTACCGTCTTGGACCACAGCCATCAGTTCGCCGGTGTTCGTTGAGGTAAGCTTGTAAAAAATTTCTCCCCCGCTTGTATCAAGGCCAAAGTTAACCGTAGGTTGGCCGGTGATGGGGTTGGTTCCCACCACAGCATTGGCAATGTGAATGCCATCCAGTCCGATCTCTTCATGCAACACAACATAACTGGAAAGCTCATCCAGTCCGTAATCGTCGTTGATGTAGTAGGCTGTGGCCACTTTGCCTGCCGGCAAAAACTCGGGTTGTTTAATCTGTCCCGCATCGGTAAAGACATCCCCCGG
Organism: Sphaerochaetaceae bacterium; assembly: GCA_050950025.1. Lineage (GTDB taxonomy): Bacteria > Spirochaetota > Spirochaetia > Sphaerochaetales > Sphaerochaetaceae > JBMNGW01. The sequence continues at coordinate 118,728 of JBMNGW010000013.1, forward strand.
ATGTTGGGTAAAATACGTGTTCAACTCAGTTGTCAGTTCTCTGTCGACCATTTGGAATGTCAAAGAGCCTTTACCTCGTAAAAAAGAGTTAATTCGCTCCGGGTCGGCAGCACCGGGAATTTCAATGAGAATCTGATCAGATCCCTGAATTCTAATATCGGGTTCGGTGACCCCAAATTGGTCAATGCGCTCGTTAAGAATGGCGATGTCGTCTTGAATCAATGCAGTCAGCTCGGAGCCCGATAATCGAGTTCCCATCTTTGCTTCATAGGCTTGAACATCGGCTTCCAGCAAAATGCTCATACCGCCTCTGAGATCAAGGCCCAATTGCAGTACTTTGCCGCTAAGAGTTTTAGCTGCCAACAGCTTCTCCCGATAATGCCCCTCAAGGGCATCAAAGAGCTGCTTTTCGCTGTAGAATCCCGACAGAAGAGCCTCGATGGTCCACTGGCGGGGCGTCGCTTGCTTCATTGACTTGTAGTTCTCTTTGGCAATGGATACCAAAAAGCGATAATCGCTTGGAATCGACGCAGAGGCATCTGAGGCCACAAGGGCTTTCAGCTCGCGCAAGTCTCTGGTTGCTTGTCCCAACGCATACTCCCTAATTTGGAGTTTTGAGCCAGTTGCAAGATCCTTAGTCTCCTGGGGAACGAAACCGTACCATTTGACAGTGGGATACAAAAAAACGCCACATATCACAATGACCAGGAGAACGATGAACAATCGTCCTCGAATTTTCATGATGCTCTCCGTATGAAATCGATCTTTTTATGTTGTCTGTTCACTTTCTTCGGCATCTGGAGCAACTGCATCTTCACTTTTTTTGGCAGCCGCAGGAGCCTTTGGTGAACTTTTCTTTGCAGTCGCAGGGGCCTTTGGTGAACTTTTCTTCTCGGCAGTGGGGCTCTTTTTCTTGGGAGGAGCCTCAACAACCTGCTCAGCTGCAGTTTCAGCTTTTCTGTCCAAAATCTGAGCAATCGCATTTTTAGAAAACTCGATACGGGTATTGTCATCGACTTTCACGACCACCGAAGCTTCCTTAACGATAGCAATGGTGCCGCGGATTCCACCGATAGTGACAATCTTGTCCCCTTTCTTCATTGAAGAAAGCATCGACTTAGTCTCTTTTTCCCGTTTTTTCTGCGGCCTAATAATTAAAAAATAGAAAATTAAAATAATCAGACCGAAGGTGACGAATGTCGTCATCATCGAACCAGATGAACCGGAAGCGCCCGCTCCTTGAGTTCCCATGGTTGCCAGCAATGCATTCATACTATTATAACCTCGCTATTGAGAATCGATTTTTCTGTACCGCTTAACGTATCATGTTACTGTAAGGTCAGTCAAGTTTGCACCTAAGCTAATTTTCACTCCCCCAAACAGGATACATCATGGCTTTCCCACGATAAAGGAGGTAATTCAACAAATACTATGCAATACACAGACGCATCAGCCCATGATAGCTGGTACCAGAGTCCAAAAGGGCGGTGGATAGGCAATCGTGAATACCAGATGGTCCGCTCAGAACTTGCCATCGACCGTCACTTTTTTAGTCTTGGACGTTGACTGCAAACCAATAGATTTGCCAAAGAGCAGATTAATCGTGTTGTTGGCATTGATCGCAATCCTAGGCTGATTGCTTTTGCCACAAAACATGCTCATTCAAACGAGTTCTATCTGTGCGCTTCGGCAGAAAAAATCCCATTCCCCACCGACTCTTTTGACTATGTGATTGCCATAACTTCGCTCTGCACACAAGCGCACCTAACCATCCACTCTATTTCCACCGGAATTGCAATTCCAACAGGCTGCTATGGAGCAGATACTCCCCCGCTCATTTGCTTGGGGAGGCTTTCTGTTGGTCACCACCGGCAAAAGCCCAAAAAGATGGGCCTCCTTTATGGAGACCCACCATTATATTCGTAGCAAATACCATTTACATCATGCCGCCCATACCGCCCATGCCGCCCATGCCACCGCCTGGTGCAGCTGCTGCTTCCGGCTCAGGAATATCGGTGATGGAACACTCAGTGGTGAGAATCAGGCTGGCAATGGAAGCCGCGTTTTGTAAAGCGCTTCTGGTCACCTTAGCCGGATCGGTAATTCCCGAATCGAACATGTTGACCCAGCTCATCTTAGCAGCATCAAAGCCCCAATCGGGTTTCTCGTGTTTGGCCTTTTCGGCAATAATCGACCCATCGAGGCCTGCATTCTCTGCAATCTGGCGAATCGGCTCTTCCAAAGCTCTTCTGACAATGCGGTAACCGATTACTTCTTCTTCGGGAAGACCGGTAAGCGCCTTGGCTTCCAGGACTTTGGCTGCTTGAATCAAAGCAACACCGCCGCCGGCAATAACACCCTCTTCAATAGCGGCTCTGGTAGCCGACAAGGCGTCTTCGACGCGGTGCTTTTTCTCTTTCAACTCAACTTCGGTCACTGCGCCTACGTTAATAACGGCAACTCCACCGGCAAGCTTAGCCAACCGCTCCTGAAGTTTTTCGCGGTCGTAATCGCTGGAAGTGTCCTGAATCTGAACTTTAATTTGGCTGATGCGATCTTTGATATCAGACTGCTTGCCAGCTCCGTTAATGATAGTCGTATTGTCTTTCTCAACTTTAACGGTTTTGGCTCTGCCAAGCTGAGTAATATCGGTGTTCTCCAACTTCAGGCCGATCTCTTCGGAAATGACCTCTCCGCCGGTAAGAATGGCAATGTCTTCAAGCATGGCCTTTCGGCGATCACCAAAGCCGGGAGCTTTGACGGCAACAGCAGTCAAGGTTCCGCGAATCGTGTTGACTATCAACGTTGCCAAAGCTTCACCATCAACATCTTCGGCAATGATAAGAATCGGCTTGCCGGCTTGAGCAACTTTTTCCAGCAGAGGCAGCAAATCTTTCATGTTGGAAATTTTCTTGTCGTAGACCAGAATGTAGGGATCTTCCAGAATTGACTCCATGGTGTCCCTGTTGGTGGCAAAATAGGGGGAAAGATAGCCACGGTCAAACTGCATCCCTTCCACAAAGTCGGTGGTCGTTTCAATGGTCTTGGACTCTTCGACTGTGATGACGCCGTCTTTTCCGACCTTTTCCATAGCATTGGCAATCTCATCGCCGATTTCACGGTCGTTGTTGGCGCTGATACTTGCAACTTGAGCCAGCTCCTCTTTGTCCTTAATAATCTTGGCTTGGCGCTTAAGCTCTTTGATGGTATCTTCGACTGCTTTGTCGATTCCTCGGCGAATACCCATCGGATTCACTCCCGAAGCGACACTCTTCATCCCTTCTTTGGTAATCGAATAGGCCAATACCGTAGCGGTTGTGGTTCCATCACCTGCCACATCGTTTGTTTTGGTGGCAACTTCTTTAAGCAGTTGGGCCCCCATGTTTTCAAACGGATCTTCCAATTCAATTTCACGAGCAACAGTTACGCCGTCTTTGGTTACCGTAGGTGCGCCGAATTTCTTGTCAATCAGCACATTTCTCCCTTTGGGTCCAAGGGTCACCTTAACGGCCTTGGAAAGCTTCTCAACTCCCTGAACAAGCGCTCTTCGTGCTTCTTCGTTAAACTGTAGCTGTTTTGCCATAGTCCTATCCCTCACTTGTATATAATTCTATGTTCTATTTTTGCCTGAGTCCAGGCGTAGGCGTTTATGAGACCCACAGTCTCCTTCGCCGTTATGTAACATACAAATAAAATTAATGAACAGCAACCTGTAAGATACACATTTTTTTCTTCTCTGCCAACTATACTTTTTTTTACCGGTGTGTAACACTCGCCTCATGAAAGCCAAATCCACCTTAGCTCACGTCGCAGCTTTAATCACCGTCACCGTCTGGGGGACCACCTTCATTGCAACCAAACTGCTGCTAGACAATTTCTCCCCCATTGAAATTCTTGTCATCAGATTTGTTGCCGGGTACATCGGATTGTGGCTGTACGAACTGCTTATTGTTCGCCGCAAAGAGGGTACTTCCTCTCTTCCTGTTAATTGGACTCAAGAGCTTTTGTTTGCTGCTGCCGGGGCTACCGGAGTGGTCATGTATTACCTGCTGGAAAATATCGCTTTGACGATGACCTATGCCTCCAATGTGGGCATCCTTGTTTCCATGGCTCCTCTAACCACAGCAGTGCTGGCCCTTGTTTTTTTGCGCCAAGAGAAAGTGCGCCCCTCGCTGTTTGTCGGCTTTGTCATTGCTTCTGTGGGGGCTGTTTTGGTGATGTTCAACGGGGCTGTTGAGTTTCGCCTCTCTTTAAAAGGGGACTTACTGGCCCTTTGTGCCACATTGGGGTGGGGCATTTATTCCATCATCCTGCGCAAAATCGACACCCGGCGCTATCGAGCCAGCGTATATACCCGCAAAATATTCTTTTACGGCATCCTTATTATGGTGCCGGTCTTATTCGCTTCAGAGCGGACAATGAACCTCTCTAGCTTTGGGCCTCTTTCAATCGTCCTTCTCCTCTTTTTGGGTTTTGGGGCCAGCGCTGCCTGTTTTGTCAGTTGGAACTATGCTGTTTCTGTTCTTGGAGTCTTTAAAACCAGCGCTTACATTTATCTTACGCCGTTGATTTCATTGGTTACCGCAGCCCTCGTGTTGGCAGAACAGATGACTGTTATGGCCGTAGGAGGTTGTGTTTTAATTTTAGCCGGTTTGTTCATTTCGGAGCGCAAAGCGGCTGTACCAACTTAAACTTGCACCGGCACCCCAATCATGGTAGCCTACTTCCCATAAAGAAGGGACGAGGCATCATCATGAAATTATCATCACGCAAACTCTTGCTGCTCATTGTACTTTGTTTGGCTTTAGGCTCTGTGGCTATGGCTAAAGGTCAGCCCGAACGTAAGCTTGCTCCATTTTGGACTCTTGATTTAAACGGTCAAGAGGTTTCCGAAGCCATTTTTTCGCCATATAAGCTGACTATGGTCAATATTTGGGCAACATTTTGTCCTGTGTGCCGCCAAGAGCTGGGAGACTTGCAATATTTAGCAACTAAGCTACAGCCGCAAGGGGTCCAAGTCGTTGGTATTATTGCCGATGTCAACGGAGCCGACCAAAAGGCTTTGATGGAATCTGTAGCTTTGGCTATGCATATTACCCAAGGCTCCGGTGTTACCTTTACTAACCTCCTGCCTTCTGAAGATTTATATGATCGGATTCTCAAAAGTGTTCAGGCAGTACCACAAACACTGTTTGTCGATAGCGCGGGAACCATAATCGGAGACCTCCATGTGGGGGCTAAAAAGGTAGAAGAATGGGAAAAAATCATCGCTTCCACATTACAGCGGCTCAACTGAGCGCACTAATCTTCCTTATAGCCGGTCTGGTTTTTATTGGAATCGGCTTGGCCCGCTCAGAGCATTTGATTGTGTTGCGTAAGGCAACCTTGTTGTGTATGGAGTGTATCGGTCTTGGCTAAAAGCAGAATTGTTCGCCACGAACAAAGAAGAAATCTGGTGCAATTTCTCACTGCTCTTTTTTCCAATGCGTACATCATGGGATTTATTGAAGGGAAAATTTACCAAGGGGGCTCAAAAGCCCTTTGTGTCCCCGGATTAAATTGTTATGCTTGCCCGGGAGCTTTGGGCTCCTGTCCTATCGGTTCATTACAAGCTGTTCTTAACTCAGGACTTTCCCGCTTCTCTTTTTACGTGGGAGGTTTTCTGATAACAATCGGTACTGCCTTTGGCCGGCTGGCTTGCGGGTGGTTCTGTCCGTTTGGTTGGCTGCAAGATCTGTTGTATAAAATTCCTTTGCCAAAAGGGATGTCTAAAAAACGCTCCTTAAAATATGAGAAGGTTCTCTCTTATCTCCGCTATGTGGTACTGGTGGTCTTTGTTATTCTGCTGCCAATGTTTGTTGTCGATGCCTTTGGCATGGGCAAACCCTTCTTTTGTGCCTGGGTGTGCCCTTCGGGAACAATCTCAGGCTTGTTACTTTTGGCCTCAAATTCATCACTACGCGGTGCCGTCAGTTGGGTCTTTGCTTACAAAAGTCTCATTCTGCTTACCACCGTCCTTCTTTCTATTATTCTTTGGCGCCCCTTTTGTCGCTATATCTGTCCGCTGGGAGCCATTTATGGTTTGTTCAACCCAATAGCCATCTACCGCTTTGAAATTGATACGGCCAATTGCGGCTCATGCAACATCTGCCAGCAAGCTTGTAAACTCGATATTCCTGTCTACCAGACTCCCAACAGCCCCGATTGTATCCGCTGTGGTGATTGTATTGCCGCTTGCACCCACAATGCCATCAAAAGCGGTTTTTTCCCCCGCATAGAGCCTGCAGTTCAGATTGCCGATACAGAAGCTTAATTATGAAAAACGCTCATTTCATCTATCTTTTTTTCTACTAAAGAATTGTTTTCCTTCTTGTTAAATCCTCTGCCCATCTTGACAGAGGGGGCCAAATATTCGATATTCGCAGTACAGTTCAAACATAAGGACGGGAATGAAAGAGATTGAAAGGTGTTGAAATTGCAGTTGATCGGGTGACGCGGTCTTATGGTGAGTTCAAAGCGCTTGACGATGTGAGCCTCACCATTGAAAAAGGGGAGTTTTTCTCCCTGCTTGGACCTTCTGGTTGCGGCAAAACTACACTGTTGAGAATCATTGCTGGCTTTGATTATCCTAACAGTGGCACTATCCTGTTCGATAACAAAGACATTTTGGCTATTCCGCCTGAAAAACGGCAGTCCAATACTATTTTCCAAACATACGCCCTATTTCCCCACTTAAATGTCTACGAAAACATCGCTTTCCCATTGCGTCTGAAACGCATTGCCAAAGCCACTATAGACAAGAAAGTAAAAGAGTATGTCCGCTTGGTACAATTGGAAGAACACCTTTATAAAAAACCCTCCACGCTCAGCGGTGGCCAAAAACAACGGGTTGCCATTGCCAGAGCCTTGATTAACGAACCGCGAGTACTGCTTCTTGATGAGCCGCTTTCGGCTCTTGATGCCAAGTTGCGCCAAAACCTACTGGTAGAGTTGGATGAGATTCACGACAAAGTCGGTATTACCTTCATCTATGTTACCCATGACCAAAGTGAAGCGCTCTCTGTTAGTGACCGCATTGCAGTCATGCACAAAGGAAAAATCTTGCAAGTGGGAACTCCTTATGAAATTTATGAGGCTCCTGCCACCCGTTTTGTGGCTCAGTTTATTGGTGAGACCAATATTTTCCCCTGTACGGTTCTCTCTTGTGAGCCCTATGAAGAGGAGTTTTTAATGAGTGTCGAGGTGCCGGCATTGGGACAGACTGTCTATGTTACTGATGTTGAGCCCCAAGCGATTGGTAAAGATCTCTATTTCACCGTTCGCCCCGAAAAGGTGCGTATCACAATTTATCCTCCCAAAAGCTCCTCGGCATATTTGAATGTTTTTCGCGGAATGATTGATGAGCCGGTTTACAGCGGCTTTCAGTCCAAATATTTTGTAAAACTTGAGGGGGAAAAGCGCCCCTTAATTAAGGTCTTCAAACAGCATACCGTCTTTTTGGAAGACGGACCCGACTTTGAATGGAAAGATACTGTCTATCTGAGTTGGACAGCCGTCGACGGTTATCTCGTCAAGGATACCAATAGATGAAAAAAGCCTTAAAGCCTGTGCAGCGCGAACGAATTCTTGGATCGCTGTACAGCTGGCCGATGGGGCTGTGGTTCACCATCTTTTTCACCGTCCCGCTGGCTATCATTATTATTTACAGCTTCATGCAAAGGGGCCTGTATGGAGGAATTGAGTGGAAATTCACTTTCTCCGCCTACCGGCAGATGCTTAATCCCTCTTTTGCCCGTGTGTTGGTACGCACTCTTTGGATTAGTCTTTTATCGACACTATTGTGTATCCTTATCTCATTGCCATGCGGATATGCTATGGCACGCAGTCGTTATCAGACCCTTTTCCTCTTTTTAATTATTATCCCTTTTTGGACTAACTCTCTGATCAGAGTCTATGCATGGATTAGTATTCTTTCCACCGAAGGGTTTATTAACTCACTGCTACTGCGTTTAGGACTGGTTAAAGAGGGATTAAGCCTTATTTATAACAACGGGTCAGTCGTTTTGGTCCTTATTTACATGTATCTTCCTTTTGCTATTTTACCGCTGTTCACCACCATCGATAAATTCGATTTTTATCTTTTGGATGCTGCCCGTGATTTGGGGGCCAGCAAATTAGAAGCCATTATTAAAGTGATGATTCCCAATATTAAAAGTGGCTTAAGCACCGCCTTTATTTTCACATTCATCCCTATTTTTGGAGCTTATACGGTTCCTCTGTTGGTGGGGGGCAAAGACTCCACCATGATAGGAAACATCATCGTCGATCAGGTCTCCAAGACTCGTAACTGGCCGCTGGCTTCCGCTTTTTCTATGATACTCACCCTCGTTTCCTTTGTGGGTGTCTTTTGGATGCTGGCAAGCGGAACAAAAGAGCGTCACAAAGCCAGAACAACGTCTCGTGCTCTTGAGCAAAAGGTAAGAGCTCACCATAGAGGGAGAACACGATGAGTAAGCGTCATCCCTACCGACAGCAACATCCTTTTAATTTCTCTTCTGTTGTGTTGTATTTGACTGTTATTTTTTTGTTTATTCCGTTGTTTGTCGTGACGTTTTTCTCGTTCAACAGCGCTAAAGGAATGCAGTGGCAAAGCGCCTCGCTCATTTGGTATAAACGCCTTATCTTTGACAGCCCTTCGTTGTGGGTCGCTTTTAAAAACAGCATCATTATAGCCCTCAGTAGCTCCTTAAGCGCTACTTTGATTGGGACTTTAGCCGCCATTGGCATTAAATGGCACCGCTTTAAAGGCAAAGGCTACATTACGGCTATCAGTTATATGCCGATGGTTCTTCCTGAGGTTATCATTGGTGTTTCCATGCTAATTTTCTTTACTGCTGTCAAAATTAATTTGGGGATGTTCACCATCTTTGCTGCTCACACAACGTTCAACCTCCCTTTTGTCTTTATGTTGGTCTCTGCCCGTTTAGATGAATTTGATTATTCGACCATTGAAGCAGCTCGCGATTTGGGAGCCAATGAGCGGCAAGCTTTAGTAAAAGTGGTGATACCAACCATTATGCCGGCAATTCTTTCCAGCTTTTTGATGTGCGTTACGATGAGCTTGGAAGACTTCGTCATTACCTTCTTTGTCTCGGGACCAGGCTCGGGAACACTGCCGCTGTACGTCTATTCGATGATCCGCTACGGTGTTTCGCCTGTTATTAATGCTCTTTCGTTTGTTATTATTCTCGGTACGATGCTTATTGCATTCTCATTCAGACGGTTTTTGAAAACTGTAGCTGCCAGCAGCTAACACATCGGAGGTGCCTATGACCACTATGCGTCGGCTTTTCTTCCTCTCTTTAATTGCAATTATGCTTGTTCTTGTTGCCTCTTGCACCAAGGGTGCTAGTGACCAGAACAAGCTCTATCTCTATAACTGGACCTATTACACGCCCGATGAACTTGTAGAGAAGTTCAAAGACGAGACTGGCATAGAGATTATCATCGACAACTTTGCCTCAAATGAGGAGATGTTTGCCAAGATTATGGCTGGCGGAGGCAAAGGCTACGATATCATCTTCCCTTCAAGCGACTATACTTCGATTATGATTACGCTTGATTTGCTGACCGAACTTGATCACAGCAAACTGGAGAATCTAAAATATATTTCGCCCACGGTACGCCAAAAAGCAACCTATGATCCCGATTTCCGCTATTCGGTCCCCTATTTTATGGGATCCAGCGGTATTGCCGTTAACACAGCTCGCGTCCCTTTCGAATATGAAAGAACCTGGGACATCTTTGCCGACACTAGGCTCAAAGGGAGAATGTCGATGCTTGATGATATGAGAGAAGTCATAGGAGCTGCATTAAAACACCTTGGCTACTCGGGCAACTCGGTGGATGAAAAAGAGTTGCAAGAGGCTACTGATTTGATTATCAACAAATGGAAGCCCAATATTGTGAAATTTGATTCTGAGTCGTTTGGTAAAGCATTCAGTCGCGGTGAGTTCTTTGTGGTCCAAGCCTACCCCGAGAACGTTTTTGCCGAATTGCCTGAAGAGAGTTGGGCCTCTGTTGATTTCTTCATTCCCCCCGAAGGAGGAATGATGTATATCGATAACATGGTGATTCCCAAAGGAGCGAAGCACATCGACAATGCTCTGAAGTTCATTAACTTCATTCATGAGCCCGAAAATTATGCTATCTTCTTGGATGAATTTTTCTTCCCACCCACAACGAATACCGAAGCGTATAAGTATATGCAAAATGATGCCTTCTTCTTCACCGATAAAGATCTGGAAATAAGTGATATCAATGATGATTTAGGTCAGCATATTGACGATTACAACGCCCTGTGGCAGAAGATTCGCTACGAAGATTAATAGCCTAGGCGCTGTAAAAACCCCATTAGATTATCCATGGTCATCTCAAGGTCGCCAGGAGCTCTTGAGATGACCTCTTTAAATTCCTTAGCCACTCGGTTGATACTAAAAATGGCACTAACCCCTTGATCATAAGCAGCTTCAATGTCATCGCCAATATCGCCAACAATAGCAACAAGGGGAACCTGCTTCTTTTTTGTACGGCGGGCAATGCCAATAACCACTTTGCCTCTGAGACTTTGAGAATCGAGCTTCCCTTCTCCGCTAAACACCATATCAGTGCCTTCAAGCAGCGAATCAAATTGCACCGTATCTAAAACGACTTCAATACCCATTTCCAGACGAGAGTTGAAAAAAGCAACCATTCCCGCCCCCATCCCACCGGCAGCCCCCGAGCCGGGAATCAAAGAGACATCTTTATCCAGATCTGAGATAATGCGGCTACTTAAGGCTCTGAGCTGCTGATCAAGAAACTCAACCATCTTTTGATCGGCCCCTTTTTGGGGACCAAAAATGTAAGCCGCTCCTTGGGTACCGTAAAGAGGATTGTCGATATCACACATCGTTACAATCTCAACAGATTGCAACGCAGGATGTAAAAGCGAAGCATCAATACGCTTAATGGCGTCTAGCGTGTTTCCAGTAGGAATGAAAGTAATGTCATCTTTGTTGAAAAACTGAACCCCTGCTGCCGCTGCAGCTCCGCAGCCTCCATCATTGGTTGCACTTCCACCCAATCCAACAACTATTTTAGTACACCCGTTAGAAACAGCATGAAGCATCAACTCACCCACCCCATAAGTAGTTGTCTCTCCGGGGCGCTTATCATCTCCAACCAAAGGCAACCCAGCACATGCAGCCATCTCAATAATAGCCGTATCGTTATCAACAATGCCGTAAAACCCCTGCATAGGCTCAAAATAAGGACCGGTAACTTCCACCTCGACTCGCTTGCCTCCCATGGCAGTCAAAAAAGAATCGACACTCCCTTCCCCTCCATCGGCCACAGGAAGAGCAATAATTTCTGCTCCTTCATAATGCTTGCGAATAGCTTTCTCCATAATGGTACAAATCTGCATACTGCTCATCGTCCCTTTGAAGGAATCGGGAATGAGAATGAATCGTTTCATGCTGCCTCCTATTGCTCATTATATGACTAACACATCTGGGGTCTAAATGTATTTCAAGTCTTACTTAATAAACTAGTTAACTATATTTTGGGGCTTCCCTTCCGTAAACATCCATTAAGTTTTTCAAAGTAGTGTCGATTATCCGTTTGCGGCTTTCCTTTGAGGCCCAAGAGATATGAGGAGTTATGATACAATTTTTAGCCTTAAGAAGAGGGATTATTTGGTAAAATTGGCTCTGTGGCTACTACATCTAAACCCGCTGCGTAAACTTTATCGCAGTTCAAAGCTTGTGCTAAATCTTCTTCTACAATCAGTTCTCCCCTTGAATTATTGATTATGATAACTCCATCTTTCATTTTCGCAATACTTTCTTTATTAATTAACTCTTTTGTATCGTCAAATAAGGGGCAATGCAAAACAATAACATCTGAAAGAGAAAATAGTTGGTCTAAATCAACATAAGAGACAGAATATCCCAGCTCATAAGTTTGAGTCTTATCATAGGCTATAATATTCATTCCTAGAGCGTTTAGCTATTCTTCCGGTCCGCTGTCCTATACGCCCAAAGCCAATAATTCCCATCGTTTTGTTTTCCAGTTCAATAAGAGGGAAATCCCAAAAACAAAAATCTGGTGAAGAACTCCATCTCCCTTGATCAACAGCATCACTATGATATCCTATTCTGTGACAAATCTCTAAAAGCAAGGCAATAGCGAATTGACCTACAGCAGCTGTTCCGTAAGCAGGTACGTTTGCTACTAAAACATCTTTTAATCGAGCATATTTGTAATCAACAACGTTATAACCTGTCGCCAAAACACCAATAAACTTGATAGTTGGACAAGCATCAAGAACTTTTTTTGAAATCGGAGTTTTGTTTGTTAAAACAATTTCTGAGTCTCCAATTCTTTTAATAATTTCCTGCTCATCATTTACCGCAGTTCTATCATAAATTGATAGTTCTCCGAATTCCCCTAAAGGGGACCAGTCAAGATCTCCAGGATTTACCGTAAATCCATCTAAAATAGTAATTTTCATTTTTCCTCTTCTTTAGAAGTTTTATTCTTTAATATGCCTAACCGGTTTCACAAAGATTAAATTTTAGTCCTAGTCAATATAAAAAAGCTGTTTTATTTTTTTAGCGCCACCTAACTACCTATACTTGAAGGGTTTACAAAAAGATTATCAACTGTGAAAAATAAATCCTACATGAATGCATTATCCATAAAGTTTTCAGTATAAGCATCGATTAAATCATCGACTTCAATCCATTTCTTCCAAACGCCAACAGAAAGGTGTACTGCATATCCAGCCATAATCAAGTTTTTATTTTTAATGGCTTCAACAATTGCTTTATGCGTATCAAGTGCTGATTGAATATCTTGACCTTTCTCATAATTTCTTTGAATAAGGGGAGCAAATAGCTGAAAAATAAAGAGATAAATATCTTTCATTATTGAATTATGAACTGCTGAACCTAAGGCCTCATGAAATTCCACATCGATTTCAAATACTTTTTCTGGATCTGGGTTCCCCACCATCAATAAGTCACTCAGCCCCTGGTTGCACTTTTCTAATTTTTCAAGATCGCTATTTTGTGAGTTCGAAATAGCCAATAAAATAACAGCCATCTCTATAGCTTCTCTAAATTCATAAATATCACCAGATTTCAAACCACCTAACAAAAGCTTAAATAATAATGGTCCGAGAAAGGTAATATCATCAGGGTTCCCAATATACGAGCCACTTCCTTGTTTTATTTCAACTATGTGGCTAGCTTCAAGAATTTTTAGAGCCTCCCGAAGCCCACTTCGACTAATTCCTATTTGTTCGCATAAATCGGCTTCAACTGGTAAGCGTTGACCACTAACCCACTCTCCATTAATTATTTTAGACTTAGCATATTGCATCACTTTTTCTACAGCCGAGTGATTTTTAAATACCATTACAAATCCTCTTTTGAGTCAGATTATAACCAGACCCGATTACAGTATTAGACTAGAATATCTTATTTGGCAACCAAAGCACCATTTGTGGGAATACAATTATCAAAATGAGAGCTACAATCATTGCTGGCAAATATCTAACACTTTCTCTTGTGACTGCTCCTACCGGGATATTTGCAACATCTGCTATAACAAATAAACAGATACCAAAAGGAGGGGTGATAATCCCAATAATTAAGGAAACGATCAATACAACACCAAATAGCACAGGGTCAATATTTAAAGCTTGTACCACAGGCATTAAAATTGGTGTAACCATCAGAATCGCAGCAGTTGTATCCATGAAGCAACCAATAATGAGTAAGAAAAAAGCTATAACAAAAAGTCCTACTGTTGGGCTAAAGGTGACAATGGGTTGCAGTAAGACTTCTAACTGCTGAGGGAGGCCTTCCGAAGTCAAAATCCAAGTAAAAAACCCTGCCGTTGCGGTGATATATAAAAAAGTTCCAGCAGTTGACACCGTCTCTTCAAGAGTTTTCCAAAAATTCTTAAAAGTTAATTCTCTGTAGAAAATCCCTAATATTATTGCGTAATCAATTGCGAGAATCGCTGCTTCCGTGGGGGTTGCAATCCCCATATTTATACCACCTATAATAATTACAGGACAAAGCATGGGAAGTATCCCTTGAATAAAAGCTTTACCAATTTCTTTTTTGGGCACAATATCGATGGGCCAAGATTTGCCCTCTTCTGAAAAATTAGCTCGAATTGCAACATAAATCATTATAGCGGCTGCCATGATGATCCCTGGAATTATTCCCCCCATAAACATTCTACCAACAGAAATTCCAGCTGCCGCTCCAACAAGAATCATGTTAACACTAGGAGGGATGATAGGTCCTAGAACTGAAGATGCTGCTGTAATTCCCGCTGAAACCTCGCGTTTATATCCAGCTTTATCCATCATCTCAATTTCAATTTGCCCTAGTCCTCCCGCATCACCAACAGCAGTGCCGCTCATAGAGGCAAACATCATACTAGCTAGGATATTCGTATAGACAAGGCCACCTTTAAATCTTCCCACTATAGCTTGTGCCAACTTAAAAATTCGATTTGTTATTCCTGCCCCGTTCATCATTCTACCACTTAGTAAAAACGCAGGAAGAGCAATCAATACATAGTTGAACAACGGATTTGTTAATGAGTGTGCCATAAAATGAACAGGTACTGACGATGGGTTCACAAGAAAATATATAAGTGTTGGAATTCCTAAAGAAAATGGAACTGGAACTCCCAATAGAAGGCAAACCAAAAAAATAAGTGTTACAATTAAAGTCATGCTACCTCCCCCTTGATTCGCATACCTTTTACGTAATCAATCAGCTCATCTAAATACATGAGAAACATTGTTGCTGAAGCTACACATATTGCCATATAATACAAGTATTTGGGTATCCGCAAAGCCACGCTGACATGCAACATCATAGGAATCAACTTTAATGCTCCAAAAACCAGTAATACTTGAAACATTAAAATTAGGACATAGGTAATTACTTTAACAATATCCTGTAGCAGCTGCGGGAATTTCTTTATTAAAAAATCTACTGCTATATGTCTTTTCTCATAAGTGGCACTTACAGCACCAAGGAAAGCCACCCAAATAAACAAGAATGTAGATAATTCTTCAGTCCAAATAAGTGGAGATTTAAATCCTTTTCTTGCCACGATTCCAGAGGTAATAATAACTATTAATAAAAATAGAAAAAAAGAGCCTATTTTTTTGCAAACTCTATAGCAAACTTGATTAATCTTTTTAAGAGAATTCATTACAAAAGTCTCCATTTTTATAATTAGAAACTTGTGACTCCAGAAAATACTGGAGCCACAAACAATTTATCAGTCTTATTTTGCAAGATCTGAAATTTGCGCATACAATCCTGATTTCCACCATTTCCCTGATGCATCAAGACTCTCAATTCTTCTTATTAACATATCCCTTACATCGCTTAGGACATCCGGATCCATTGGTGTGACTGTTGCGCCATTTTGCTTCATGTTTTGTATTGATTGTTCAATTACTTCATTTATTTGTGCGCTGTACCAATCTCCTGCTTCTAAAGAAGCATCCACAAGTATCTTTTGATGTTCTGCTGAAAGTGAATCAAATTTCTTGTCATTAATCATAACCTGCATGCTGTCTCTGAGGTGGTTGGTTACAGTAATAAATTTACCTGCCTCGTAAAAATTCATGCTGTAAAGATTATCAATTGGACCTTCCGCGGCATCAACTACCCCTTGCTTTAAAGCCAAGTATGTTTCACCCCATGCTACTTGAGTTGATTTAGCACCAATAGCGCTAACAGACTCAACGTAACCAGTCAAATCTGGAATTCTTATAATAAGATCTTTGAAATCTTCTGTGGACTTAATTGGTTTTTTAGTCGAAAACGAACGTGGAGCTCGATACCAGTTGCTGGCAATTATTCTAATATTTTTTAGCTTGCGGAACTCTTCCTCAAATTGTTTATTCAGTTCGCTATTTATGTAGTTTTTATAATGATTTGCATCTTCAAAAATAAACCACATTGCATCAATTGTTTTATCTTGAAGAAATGTCCCCATCCAACCCGCATCAACAAACATTTCTTGAGATCCCATGGTTACTGCTTCAATTTGGTTGGTGGCATTTCCCAGTTGACTGGCTGGGAATATCTGTAATATTAAAGTTCCGTTACTTCTTTCTTTAGCAATCTCCGCCATTTTATATAGCGCTTTTGTTGATGGATCTTCTGTTGTTTGTATTCCTCCCACTCTTAATGTTACTGGTTTTTGAGAACCAGCTTCTCCCCCTCCAGCAGCAAATAATATTCCTGCAATCATCAAAAAAGCCAAAACCAATGAAAACTTCTTCATATAAGTCCCCCTTAAATTTCAATCTACAAATGATTGTTAATCTGTAGCAAATCTCATTGACATGTAATCTGAGTCTAAAGTCCTATCCCCAACATCATTTTAACTTCTTCGGGAGTAGCAACTTCATTTCCTTCTTGTAAAACTGCACTATTTATCTTTGAAATGAGCTCGCAATTCCGTGGATTTCCCATTTCTTTATAGTGGTAATCTCCTAATCCTATCGCGATATTACCTCCCTTACGAAGAACATAAGGGACAAGATGCATAAGATTTCCCCCAAGGCAATTTACTGACCAATAACACGATTCATCAGGAAGAACGCTTCTTAATGAATCAACTCCAATTTTTGTAGCAGGATGAGCTGTAATGTATTCTCCTTCGGTGAAATGAAAGAGGAAGTATCCAGGCTTAGTTATGAGCCCATCTTCTAAGAAAATCGCTCCTCTCCTAACAAAGCCCATGTCCCAACAGGTCATTTTTACTTTGATTCCTAAAGAAAGCATTTCTTTCGCACAGAATTCAAGAACTTCCGAAGTATTTTGATAAATTACATCAGCAGACTTGAACGTTTTGTTAAGATAATCGTAACGCTCTAAGTTGACACTTCCCATATCCAATGGAATTATGTCGGGCTTTGTTTCTGGATGTTTTGCTAATTCCGCTATTATCTTGATTCTATCAAACCCATCTTTATCATTCGAATTAAACCCAAGCGTAGGAAGCAGAAGAATATCCGTTTTTTGCCTAATTGCTGTTATTATCTCTGCGTAAGCTTCCCAATGATTATTAGGTTCTCCTTCTTTTGTCCTCGCATGGAAATGTAATATTGATGCCCCTGCATCTCTAACTCTACAAGCATCTTCTACAATTTCTCCCAAACTCCATGGAACATGTGGATTTACTGTTCTCATTGCATATTCATTAATACGAGCTTCTATAATTGTTTTTTTTACCATATCAATTTTCTTTATTTGAATTAGGATTCTGCGATTGTCTTTTTTACTGCAGCCACGATGTCCTGCACTGACATTCCATAAGCATCAAGCAAGTGGTCTGCTTGACCAGATTCTCCAAAACAATCTTTAATTCCAATACGTGTTATTTTTACCGGATAATTCTCTACTGCTAATTCTGCGATAGCACTTCCCAATCCTCCAATAATATTATGATCTTCAACTGTTACAGCTCTTCCACATTGCTTAAGAATTTCAATAATGCGTTCTTCATCTAATGGCTTGAGAGTAGATATATCAACGAGAGTGACGTTAATATTTTCCTTTTGTAATCTTTTTGCCGCTTCAATCGCTCTGTTTGTAATAAATCCACTTACAAATAAAGCTACATCAGAGCCATATTTTTCCAAGACTCGGGCTTTTCCAAATTCAAAAGGAACATTCTCATCATACACAACCGGTTCTTTTCCGCTACCGCATCTGATATAAACAGGCCCCTCTATTTCCATTGCCTTTTTAATTGCGCCATATACTTGAAATTGATCAGCAGGGGTTAAAACAGTGATATTTGGAATGGCTCTCACAATACCTAAGTCTTCTATAAATTGATGTGTCACCCCCTCCCTTTCTCCTCCAAAAAGCCCCCCGTTAATTCCTACCAATTTTACGTTTAGATTTGTGTAAGCACAGTATGTCCGCATCTGCTCACAGGCCCTCATAGTTATAAAGCCACCATATGTTGCAACGAAGGGAATTAAACCAGTACTAGCAAGCCCACTTGCTACTAGCACAGCGTTTTGTTCCGAAATACCACATTCAACATATCGTTGTGGATATTTTTCAGCAAATTTTGTTGCCCGCATCGCGCCTAAGGAGTCAGCCGACACTAATAATGCACGAGAGTCAGTTGCAGCAATATCTAAAAGAGCTGTAGGTAGCGTATAATAAAGTTCGCAATTTGCAGGTATAGATTGAAAAAGGTCATGAGAGCATCCATACTAGCTAATAACGAAAAAAGACTAGGAGGACAAACAACTCATGACCGACTCTCATACTATCAAAGAATTACTGGAAAAACTACTGTTGAATGATAGCAGTGATCCGTTACGATCAATTATACACCTGTTTTTGCAGATGATTATGGAATATGAAGTGGCAAACAAAGTAGGAGCCCAAAAGGGCGAGCACAGTACTGACCGATCTACCTATCTCAGTGGAACACGTCCACGGCGTTTTGACACACGCTTGGGTACCATTAATTTAGAGGTGCCCAAGCTGCGTAGAGGGGGCTATGTACCCTCGTTTGTCAAAGAGCACCAAAGAAGTGAACGTGCTCTTATCTCTGTAGTCTGTGAAGCTTACTTGAACGGTGTTTCAACACGCAAAGTAGAGCGTTTGGCCAAGGCATTAGGCATAGAAAGTTTATCAGCAAGCCAAGTATCACAGATGACTAAGGAGCTCGATGAGCGTGTTAGCGAGCTTAGAGATCGTGATCTTGAAGAAGAGTACGCTGTACTTTGGTAGATGCTCTGTATGAGAAGATTCGAGAGAACGGTCGAGTTCAAAGTATGGCTGTAATGGTCGTTAAAGGCATTACAATGCAGGGAACGGCTCAAATCCTCGCTGTAGAGCCAATGTATAACGAATCTGAAGAGACGTATCAAATACTGTTTAAAAGCCTTAAAGAGCGAGGATTAGAGCGAGTGTGGCTTGTTGTCTCAGATGCCCACCAGGGACTTAAGAATGCAATTGCCAAAGAGTTTGTAGGTTCTTGTTGGCAACGTTGCAAAGTACACTTCATGCGCAACATCCTTGCCTATGTTGGCCATCATCATAAGGAAGAGTTTGCTTCAGCTCTTAAACACATTTGGCTCGCCCCAGATGAAGAGAGTGCCAGAGCCTATGCTCGCTCCTTTATGGATCAGTATGAAAATAAGTTTCCTAAGGCAATAAAGTGTCTAGAGGAGGGTTAGACGATTCACTGCAGTTCTATCAATTTTCCAAGATTGACCATCGTAAGATTGCTTCTACGAATACTTTAGAACGACTGAATCGGGAGATTAGAAGAAGAACCAGAGTTGTTGGAATCTTTCCCAACTCTGACTCATATGTTCGATAGTGAGCTCACTACTCATTGAAGTAGATGAAGAATGGCAAACAGGGAGGGCTTATATCAGTGTCCAAGTTTTAACAGAACAGAAGCAGATTATATTAAATAGGGTGGCTTAACTGGTGGAAGCTCTTATGACTGGCCTGAAAATTGCGAACACTACTGGACACTAGCGAGCTGTAGCAAAAGCTTCTCTTGTTCCTTTAAATCTATTCATTTTGACCTTCCAAGTATTTTTATTGCACGCTCCACTTGTTCTTCTGTCGGAACTTTTTTATGCCATGAATTATCATCTTCCATAAAAGGTAAACCCTTTCCCTTGATAGTATTAGCTATAATAACGCTTGGAAGATTATTTACACTCTTGGCAGTTGACACAGCATTTAAGATATGCTCGACATTATGCCCATCAATTTCTTGAACATGCCACCCAAAAGAATCCCATTTCTCCCTGATTTCAGTTAGACCAGAGCACTCAAAAACAGAACCACCGCTTTGCCATCCATTTTTATCAACAAATATAATTAGATTATCTAACTGGTGTTTTTTTGCAAAAAGTGCCGCTTCCCATACAGAACCTTCCTGAAGTTCTCCATCACCAAGAACGGCATACGTGTAGTACGATTTCTTTAAATATTTTGCAGCTTTCGCCATACCACAAGCTATTCCTAGTCCATTGCCCAAAGATCCTGACGTCATATCTAGCCCAGGAGTTTTTTGCATTGTTGGATGCCCTTGTAGTGAACCATGCAAAGCTCGTAATGAACTATATTCATTCTTTGAGAAATAATCTTTGTTTGCTAAAGTGACGTATAAAGCGGGACAGGCATGTCCTTTTGACAAAATAAATCTATCCCTATCTTCCCATAGCGGCCTTTTAGAATCAATGTTCATTACTCCAAAATACAGGCTTGCTAAAATATCTATGCAAGACATAGATGGTCCTGGATGGCCGTCTCCAGCATCATGAATCATTTGCACTACTTCTAGTCGCATATCATTCGCTTTTCTTGCTATTTCTTCATATTTATGGCTCATTGTTACCTCTAAGTTATTTTATAAACAGAATTTTCCCTGCACCTTCAGATATTTGTTGAAAGGCCTTCTCATATTGATCAAAACTAAATTCGTGAGTTACAACATCTAATAAATTTACCTTTTTTGCGGCAATTAAAGATGCTAAATGATGCCATGTTGACCAAATCCGTCTACCAAATATTCCTTTCATAGAAACACCCTTGAGGTTGATGTCTCTGGTAATATTAAGAGCAACTGGACCTCCTGGATGCCCAACAGTGACAACTCTCCCCTCCAACCGAACAAAATTGAAAATATTTTCATAAGCCGCAACACTTCCTGACAATTCAATGACAACGTCTGCACCTTTGCGGAATTTTGTTATTTTCTGGATTTCTTCTTCTGCATTTACTTCCTTAATATTTAAAGGTATCGCCCCTAATTTATGGGCTAAAGAAAGGCGATATTGATCTAAATCTGTGGCAATTACCGTACTGGCTCCTGCTATCTTTGCTAAAGTGATTGCAATCAGCCCAATTGGACCACTTCCATTTATTACAACAGTATCACCTGGTTGAATACATGCTTCTTCAACTGCCCTCATGGCAACTCCAGCAGGTTCGAAAAGAGCACCCTCTTTAAAGCTGACTTCATCTGGCAAAACAAAGGTTATTTTTTCATCTGCCACGGCATAAGGGGCAAAACACCCATTTGTGCTGGTTCCATAAATCCCCATGTCTGAGCAATTATGGGATTCTCCAATCTCGCACATAAAACATTTCCCACACGGAATATGAGTTTCTATAGCAACTCTTTGTCCAACAAACCGAGTTGAGACATCTTTTCCAACCTTAACAATGGTTCCTGAAAACTCATGCCCAATGACAAAGGGGAATTGCACATTAAATTTTTTTGAAAAGTCAACTGCATTTTGATCCCAATGGTAATAATGGATGTCGGTTCCACAGATAGAGGCGGCTTCAACTTCAATTAAAACTTCAGAAGGCTTGGGTTCTGGCACTGGAATTTCAAGATAATCAAGACCAGGCGTGGTATCCATTTTCACTACAGCTTTCATTCGCTATTCTCCTTAATAGATATTATGTATATCATAAAACATATTATCTTATTACGATTAAAAGGCACAAATACCGCAATGTCAAGCTAAATTTATGTAAAATCCTAGATTATTATATGATGTTTTCATTAAATCGTATTATCTTTGTAAAAAAAATTATAGCACGTTTCTGTGAAGCATCTCTGAATTCCATCTGCAAAAGACCGAACTGCAGTCCAATAACGACTTCGACGTAACAAACTAAAAGACTGAGCTTGCCTGTGTCTAAAAAATCTCATTTAAAATTTGGGAGAAAAATAGAAATAGGGGGGGGATGGTTAATAATCAAAGGAAATATAAAAATTATTTTAAACAAATCCTTTTGGTATACTTGAAACCTGGCTCTAAAGTTACGTACTAAACTGGTTAGTTTACTCACAGCCTAGTTTTTGAGCCAAATAGACTACTTTGGGCAATGTGCGGCAATATCTCTCAAATTGCCTTCTGGCAACTAACTCTATTACAAAACCAATGCACTTAATCCTGAAGCAAGCAGCACCGCAGCTGCATTGCTGATGAAATTGACTGTATCATTGTCTATCCAGCTGATGCCTCGACATAATTCTAAGGTCTTGCCATTGCGTTTTTTGTGTTCTGTCAGTTGTTTATTTTCAGCATCCCAATAATGAGCTTGAACTGTTGCTCCCAGATAACTGTCAACAAATGAGCCAAAGATGCCGCATCCGCCAATGATGAGGGCTAAAAAGAAGAATGGAGCGTTATGATAACTGGCGCAGGCGGCAAACCAAGCCAATGCAATGAGCAGGGCACCGACTACGCTGCTTATGGTTCCCAGCAGCGTAATGCCTCCCGACATCCCTTTAGGAACAATCGTTCCCGTTCTGATAGAAATGGGAGGACTTTTACTCAGAGTTCCCGCCTCCGAAGCAAAGGTGTCGGCAGTTGCACAGGCAAGTGAGGCACCAAACATCACCAATGCCACTGCCAAGCCGCTAATACCATATAGCAGAGCTGCAACGGCAGCCAGCCCCCCGTTGGCAAAAACTTGGGCCCAGTCGCGGGGCCCGCTTTTCTTTTGGATCCGTTTTTCACTTTGGTCGGAAAGGAGTTTATTCACATGACCCAAAATGGTGGCAGAAAGGAAAAAGAGCAATAATACGGCCCAGCCTCCCCAGCCAATACAGTGCAAAATAACAAAGCCAACTACAGTAGCGGCCAAAGCTCCGCTTACCGAAAGAGCTTTAAGGAGCAAAGCACCCACAGCCAGTACCACATTGATCATCAGAGGCACAATTAGGTTCATCCACTCCCCCAGATAAGAAAAGCAGTCAAAGCCACTCCCAGCGGGACAATGATGTTATCCAAGCCCCAAGGAGAGAATATCTCAAGCAACGCACAGACCAGTGCGATACCGATTACCCCCACCACCCAGTACCAAGAGCCGAGGATGTTCAATTGATACCCGGCCGAAAAGCCGATGGCAATAAGCAGAGTCACTATAAACATGGTTAGCGAACCGATAAGCGTTTTGGCATGGTATATCTTTCGCTTGCCCCATCGAGAGCCAATGACGGCAGCCAACCCATCTCCATACCCCATTGCCAATGCTCCGATACCGCACGCATACATCGGTAACACGCCTCCAAAGCCCAAAACGATTAGCACAAAGAGAGCAAACGGGTAATAAATAAGACCTAGGTTGCCCTGCCTTTTGTTAAAGCCAATCATCCGGTCGATACCGATGGCAACCATAACGCCATTGACGATTGTAAAGAGCAGTGGCCCCAAAAGGGCCATCCAAAAAGAATCGAA
This sequence comes from Sphaerochaetaceae bacterium, assembly GCA_050950025.1. Lineage (GTDB taxonomy): Bacteria > Spirochaetota > Spirochaetia > Sphaerochaetales > Sphaerochaetaceae > JBMNGW01. Next base: position 142,075 of record JBMNGW010000013.1, read on the forward strand.
GCAGAAGATGAGAAGAAACCACCAATTTGCCACACCAATGTGGACAAATTTGCGCAAAGACTCTCCCCGCAAAAGGTTCCTTCGGGTCAGCCAAAAGCCCAGAGCCAAGACAACGCCGATGAAAGCGAATGAGATAAGCAACCCAATGACGTTCATTGGTTCAATATATGGCATAACAAATGAGTTTTCAAGATATTGACAGGTAATAACTTACCGTGTTAGAGTAATCTTGCTTTCGTTTTTGAGTTGCAGCTTTTTCTTTTAATCTAGTTTATTTCGAGTCGTTTCCATCGTATTCTGTGACCGGTTAAAGTGATTCAAGCATGCCGCCAAATGAAGCAATTATTGATTAACAGGGATAAACCCTGTGAAGGATGCTTTATGGCAAAAAAAATCTATGTTGGCAACATGAGCTATGCCACCACCGAAGAAGAACTTCGGGAACTCTTTGCTCAGTACGGTACCGTATTGAGTGCAAACATCATCATCGACCGTGAAACTCATCGCCCCAAAGGGTTCGGTTTCGTCGAGATGGACGACGACTCCGCTGCAGAGGCTGCAATCTCTCAGCTCGATGGGAAAGAATTTGGCGGACGCAACCTTCGTGTCAACGAAGCTATTGCCAAACCCCGCCCGACCCGCAGCTACAACGACTAATAAGTAGACGTACACACCATGACCGCTTCATCTGAAGCGGTCTTTTTTTTTCACCAAGCTCCTCCACCACCGCCACCAAAACCTCCGCCCGAAAAACCACCTCCGCCAAAAGAGGATCCCCCAAAGCGGGGAGCTGTTGTGCTTCTGGGAGGCAACTTCACTGAAGAAAGCAGAGAAGAATTGCACCTTCTGAGCATTGAACTTAGGATTAAGGCATCGACCATGGGAGTCGGACCGCTGTACCAAGATGGCGACTCCATCACTAAAGAGGAGAATTTTTTTGCCCACGTTTCTTCCAATCCCAATACGATGGCAAAAGAGAGGATGTGGTAATAATAAGCTGGATCATCATTGATCATCATTTTTAAGTGCTCCAGCTCAACAGTTTGGATATACATGCGCAGGCCCAGCACCTCTTCTATCTTTTGCTGTCCATAGGCACTTCGCTTCACCGTTACTGTTGCTAAAAAAGCGATAGAAACGATACCCACCAGCCCAATAAGGGCAACAAAAAGGGTTTTGCTCATTGCATATAACAGGAAAAAGGTAATACCAAGGAGCAAGAAGATAGCTATAAAGAACGCCCCTTTTTTTACTGTTTTGAGCACATGCCACCGTTTTTGCATTACTTTAAACACTGCCAAAAAAGCAGCTGAGCACCCTAAGGCCACCAAAGAGGCAACTACTGTTTCTCCCCCCGGATAATTAGCCGTGGCCACATACCCAAAGGCTGCACAAACGAATACTAAAAGAAACGCTGCCAGCGAAGCCATGTTAGACGCCTTGGTACTTAGCAAAGAACGCCCTTTGCTGTAATAGCGCTCCACGTCACGCTTCAGTTTTTGATAGGAAGAAAAAAACGTCCCTTCTAACTGTTTGTTTGTCACCACACCATTGTCTCCACACGCGAAAAACTGCCGAAACACCTTTTTTTCATACGGTGGAGCATCTTGAGGCTCAAGACCTCTGATAAACGTAAATTTCTTTTTATCCTCAACGATAGTAAGGTTTCCCTTATCGGCCCAGTAGAAAATCATGGCCGTCACATCAGAAGGATCAACAGAGCCGTCAATGATATACCCCACATCCAAAGGACTCATCCCCTGAGGAGGGAAAAACTGAGGGACTACGATTAAATCCTCATCTTTGCCGTAGCGCCACCACAGCATCCAAGCTATTCCCATAAAGAGCGCTACAACCAAAGCAAAGGGAATTTGAGCTTTGCGAGTATAATCGGGACGCTTAGCATAATAGCCTTCAGGCATTTCGACTCTAACTGTTAGCGCCTCAGAAGGGGCAATAGCCTTAGCTGTTCCGCTAATGACTGTTTGAGTGGAATCAAGTGACCAAGAAATGCCTTGATCACTGGTTGAACCCCACACCCCTTTGGTAAACCAAATCTTTTGGGCATCCAGGGCAAACGGAAATGTAATGGAAAAAGAGAACTGTTGAATCGGCTCTTGCCAATCTTCTCCCACCAGATTGAAATAAAATTCATCATAATCGGGATGGCGATCGCCTCCGATATCATATCGATACCTTAGCTCATACTGCACAATGCCACTGACAGTCTTATTTGCATCACCGATTCGTATTTCATACGAGTTGCCACGAAATAATTCAAACGGAGCAGAAGCCTGTATCTTTGTAATTCGTGCTCTGATTCCTTGTTGGCCATAATCAGCGGGAATCGTACGGTAAAAGCCGTGCAAAGGACGATGAAACTCCATCTCAATTGTTTCATTGATATCATAGATTCCTGTTTGGGAAACCACGATGTCACTTTTCATCGCTAAGATGGAGTAATCGGCTGCCGCAATTAAAAAGGGGGTCAGCAGCAGAAAAACAGACAACCAGAGTTTTTTTTTCATGAGAAAGAGACATCCACTCGGCTACGAGCCTCCTGTTCAACACTCAAATAGGGTAACGCTTTAAAATGGGCAAGGGAGGCGACAATTGAGCTGGGAATCACCTGAATGAGGGTGTTCAGCTCCTTAATAATAGCGTTGTAGTATTTTCTGGCTCGCAATAGCTCTTCTTCAATCATCTGCAGCTGTTTTTGTAAATCAAGAAATCCTTGGTTAGCTTTTAACTCGGGATAGCTTTCACTTAGAGCAAACAATGTTTTCAATGTGGAGGAAAAGGCATTGGAAGCCTCATCTTTTTCTTCAACGGTAACAGCACTCAGAGCTTTATTACGTGCTTCAATAACGGCAGTAAGCGTTTTTTTCTCATGCGAAGCGTACCCTTTGACCGTTTCCACAAGATTGGGTACTAAATCATACCGCTTTTTCAAATGGACATCGATGGCTGCTGCAGCCTCTTCGCTTCTGTTTCTTAGACGAATCAACTTGTTATAGGTAGCCACGCCATACAATAGAATCAGCACCACCAGTGCCACAATAGTTATCCACGACATATGAGCCTCCTACGACGATAGTATACCTCTATCCTTTCTCCGTCCAGCAATTCCAGCTTGAGTTTACCCCTTCTGTGCTGTATATTCATACAGGGAGTAAGCATATATATTCACTACGGGAGCAGAGCATGAAAGATCGACATACACGCTTATCAGTGGTCAAAGAACTGATTAAGAATAACCGCATTGACAACCAGGACGCACTGTTGGAATTGTTAGCTAAAGAGGGGTTCAAAGTAACCCAAGCTACCCTTTCTCGTGATCTAAAAATGTTGAAAGTGGGTAAAATTTCAGACGGTTGGTCGGGCTATTACTATGCTCTACCCGAACACGATTTAATTAGCGAATCGGAAAAAAGTTATATCCAAGATGTTCGCAGAGGGGTTCTTTCTATTGAATTCAGCCAAAACTTCGGCGTCATCAAAACACGTAGCGGCCATGCCAACAGCGTCGCTTTAGCTCTTGATGTGCTGGGCCTTCCCGAGATCCTAGGTACTTTGGCAGGAGATGACACTATTTTCATAATTCTGCGTGAAGGGATGACCAAAGAGGACCTGCTGGAAAGTTTTAAATCGAGAATACCCGAAATAGAAACCTAAAAGAGCCCTCTTTCTTTTTGCTAAATCGGAAAAATAGAGTAGATTAATCATACCACTTTCTCATAAGGAGCTATCAGTCATGAAATATTCGAATATTGACCACCTTGGTTCATTCAAAAAGCTTAAAACCCTAAAACCGCTTAATCTTCACTCCTCTTTGACCAAAAAGCGGGTAAGCAGCTCTTCGATAGAAGCAGGAGCAGACTTAACATATAACTGGGCAGCAATGCCCGTTGGAGATGAACATTTGGCTGTGCTTCAGCAACTGGCCGATGAGCAGCAGGTTATTGCCAAATACCGAGCCATTTTAAGCGGCCAGATTATGAACACCGGAGAAAACAGGCAAGTTCTTCACCATCTTAGCCGCGGCAGAGTTTTGGGCTCAGATGCCTTGGTATATGCCGACGGTGAAGAGAAGGGGGAGTTTTATCAACAGGAGCTGAACAAAGTTGCTCAATTTGCTCTTAACGTACGTAATGCTCAAATTGTCGGTTCTACGGGAAAACCCTTCACCACTGTCGTACAAATCGGTATCGGTGGCAGCGATTTGGGACCTAGAGCTCTTTATTTGGCTTTGCAAGGCTGGGCCAGCGGACAAAAACGGAAACAGCTCCAGGCTCATTTCATTTCCAATGTCGATCCGGATGACCCGGCTCAAGTACTTGAGCACCTCGATCTTGAATCGACCCTTTTTATCCTCGTTTCTAAAAGTGGCACAACACAAGAGACCCTTACCAATGCCGATTTTGTGCGCCAAAGAATGATTCAAAGTGGCATCAAGGACTTGAATCCCGCTTTGCATATGGTGGCGGTCACCAGTAAAACTAGCCCGCTGGCAGCAAGCGACCAATTTCTGACCTCCTTTTTTATCGATGATTACATCGGGGGACGCTACTCCTCCACCAGTGCGGTGGGAGCTGTTGTCCTCTCTTTGGCCTATGGATTTGACGTCTTTGAGCAATTGCTTGATGGCTCTCATCAAGCCGATGTTGCCGCTCTTAACACCGATATTACTACCAATGCTGCCCTCCTTGATGCTTTAATCGGAGTCTATTTGCGCAATGTCCTTCATCTGCCGACAGTGGCCATTCTTCCCTATTCACAGGCTCTCAGTCGCTTCCCTGCCCACTTACAGCAACTTGATATGGAAAGCAATGGCAAAAGTGTTAACCGTGATGGACAACCAATCGATTATCAAACAGGTCCGGTGGTTTTTGGTGAACCGGGAACAAACGGACAACACTCCTTTTACCAGTTGCTCCATCAGGGAACCGATACGGTTGTGTTGCAGTTCATCGGCTTTTTGCAATCGCAAAGAGGCTCTGATGTCACCACCGACGGCTCAACAAGCCAAACCAAACTCTTGGCTAATCTGATTGCCCAAATTGTCGCTTTTGCCACAGGCAAAGAAGATGCAAACGGCAACAAACGGTTTTCAGGCAACCGTTACTCAAGTCTTTTGTTTGCCACACAGCTCAATCCACGTAGTTTGGGAGCCCTCTTAGCCCATTATGAAAACAAAGTGATGTTCCAAGGATTGCTGTGGAACATTAACAGCTTTGATCAAGAAGGGGTGCAATTGGGCAAAGTATTGGCAACCAAAGTCCTGCAAGGGGGACAAGGTGACGAAGCCTTAGAAGCGTATATGGAGTTGCTAGGCTAAATGCTAAAAAAACCCCCCTGGGGAAAAGGAGGTTAAACCCAGGGGGACAAAAAGGAGGTTATGAAAAGTCAATCGAATGGATCACAGAAATTCGGAAGTTTCTGCCCACTCATTTTCCTTTCGACTGAAATCTAATGATAAATGAAAAAAGAATCAAGAGGTTGTCATACAATTCCTCTATTTTATGTCTCATATTTGATACAAGATTAAATATCTTCTTGGCATAGCAGTAATTACACAACTCATTTTTTTATAATCTGTGATGTCCGACAATGGAACAATACCTGTTTATCATCCATTATTCTCATTTTTCATCGAGACAGGCTGACGTGTATTTTCCAAAACATCGCGCCACAAGCTCCCTTGAATATTCACAAAGTTGCGCTCGGCAACAGCAATTTTGATAGGAATATGGACAAATTTGTTATTCACTTTGCTAATCAACGTTTGCGTTTTGCCTGCCATAGCAGCATGCACGGCATGCGAACCAAGGCGCGAACAGTAAATTGAGTCGTTGGGATTAGCAGCGGCACTGCGAATAATGTAACTGGGATCGATGTATTTAAGACTCATTTCGATCCCCTCTTTTTTGAAGAACGCAGTAATGTTGTCGCGTAAAAAGACTCCGATGTCAGCAAATTTAATATTTCCTGAAGCATCTCGCTCCCCGATATGGGGGACAAGATTCTGCCCCGCCCCTTCGGCAACTAAAATTACAGCATGCCCTCGACTGAGCATCCTCTTTTTCAAATGGCCCAACAGCCCATTAGGACCGTCCAAATCAAAAGGATTCTCAGGAATAAGACAAAAATTGACATCACTCATGGCCAAAGCAGTGTGGGCCGCAATAAAACCCGATTCTCTTCCCATGACTTTAACCAATCCGATACCGTTGATTGAGGCCTTAGCTTCGGTATGAGCCCCTCTAACAGCAGGCACCGCATTGGTAACGGCAGTATCAAAACCAAAGGATGTTTGGATGAAAGATAAATCATTGTCAATTGTTTTAGGTACGCCGATGACCGAAATCTTCAGATTCCGCTTTTTCACCTCTTCGCCAATTTCCCAAGCACCTCGAAGAGTTCCATCCCCTCCAATGGTAATTAAGACATTGACATTCAATCGCTCCAGAGAATCGACAATTTGTACAACTTTGTCCCCTCCTCCTCGGGAGCTGCCCAAAATAGTTCCTCCTTTCTCCTGGATGTCATCAACCACATCCGGATCAAGAGGAAGCAGAGGATAAGGGGAGTTTTCCAACAGGCCTCGATACCCAAATTGCACTCCCGAAATACGTCTGACACCATAGCGATACCAAAAACAGCGCACTACGGCTCTAATAACATTGTTTAGCCCGGGACAAATACCCCCGCAGGTGACAATTGCCGCATGCACGTGGGCGGGATTGAAATAAATTTTCTCCCGCGGACCGGCAACTTCCACCGTATCATGGTATTCGGGAATCTCTTCCCCTTTTTCGTTAACGGTGGCATCGATGCCGTAGTAAACGCGTCTGGACTCGTTTACATACTCGGCCAACCCATCTTCGACGATATTGGACATCTTAATGGGAGAGAGGATTTTTGCCTCCCCCAACACCGGAATGGTAAAATTAAAGCGTTTGTTCCGTTTTTCAATCTCCATGGTTTGGCTCCTTTTGTTTGTGGCGTTGCCACAAATCTGCATACGACGTACTAAAATGGGCGAAAGGGGCGGCAAGGGCTTTTGTTGCACTTGTTTGGAACTCGTCGTACAAAGCCACAAATTCGACCCCGAACTCAGTCAATGTTGATCCCAAGCGCTCAGCTCCTCCCCGCTTTCTTTGCAGAACTTTCATTCCCAGCTTTTTTTCAAGCGTGCTGATCATAGCATAGGCTTTGGAGTAGGAAATGCCCAGATGAGCTGAACCTTGGCGTAACGAATTGCCCTGCTCAATAGTGCGCAAAAGCCATAGTACGCCAAGGCCCATGAATTTCTCCCCTTGCTCATCGACAATGTAAAGGCGTGTTTTCAACTCCATAATTTGCGCGCTCCATTTTGCATTTTCTGCATGACAAAAGGAATTTCCTGCTCATCAATGGCAGAATAGGCAAGACGTAGTAAATTCCCTTTTAAAGCAATCGTACCGATACCGCAATCGTGCAGCAGCTTGACTCTCAGCTGCTCGGCATCGCCTTTGCAGGCAAAGGTGCAAAAGTAGCCCGAATTAGCTGGATAGAGGTGCAAAGGGGTATCAGATGGCCATTCACTGACCTCTTGCATCAACAGCTCAAAGCGCTTTTTTATCTCCTGTGCTGCATCTACAAGTGTCAAACGGCACTCGGGATTTTCCAAAACTTTTATGAGCAGAGTCTGACTGGTGCGTGAACAACTTGAGATGGAAGACCGCATGGCGCTACTGCATTTTTCCAGCAGCGCATCATAGTGCTCTCCTGTAAGCCCCGCTCCACCAAACGTGAGAAATCCCATCCTCAGTCCCCACGCCAGAGCTTCTTTAGTGGCGGCATCACATTTGAGTGCCAAAATATTGGGATGGGCATTACACAAAAAGGCAAACAAGGAGGTGGTGCAGGCCTCGGATGTGTGAAACAGTCCGTAATAGGCATCATCGATAATAACCAGCAGTTTCTTCCCTTCTTCGGCAATCTGCACCAGAGCCGCTGTCAATTCTGCATACTCTTTTTCTGAAGGGGTGTAGCCGGTGGGATTGTTTGGAAAATTCAATAACAGGATAGCTTTCTCTTTTTTGACACTTCTTATGCTTGAGAGCACCGCATCAAAATTGAAGTTCAAATTCTCGTCAAATAAAGAGGGGTGGTGCAATTTCCCTTGCCGCACATCAGAGAAAATCAACTCATAATTGTCCCAAGCGGGATTGGCAATGATGACATCATCACCCTCATCGACAAACAACTCAGCTGCAATGCGCAGCGAATGGGTTAATCCGGCTGTCACCATCGGCAAAGAGCATGAACACTCTTCTAGGGCAGGATTTTTCCGTTTCATCTCCTCGTACCAGAGTCTTCTTAAGCGCATATCTCCGGCAGTGGGAGCATAAGCAACCAGCTCATCGGCAGTGATAAGAGGATTGAGTTTCTGAAAAAGGGGGAAGGTCATATGATGCCCCTCTTTTAAAGCTACTCCGGCGCTGCCGTTGGCTCTGTTGGCATAAACCCCCGCTTCTTGGCTTTGCACAACGATTCCTTTGGGAAAGCGGGCACGTTTGCCGTATGATGAGAGCAGGGAGCCTGCTACCGTTGCATCCAAGATGGTGTTCATGTTTTTTCTCCTTCTTCCAGCATGGCGACAAACTCTTCTTCACTGACAATAATCGCCTGAACTTGGCGTGCCTGCTCTATTTTGGAGCCGCCCCCCTTTCCTGTAAGCAAGTGGGTGGTTTGCTTGCTGATTGACGTTCTGGTGCTTCCCCCTCGCTTTTCAATCTCTTTTAAGGCCAAGGAGCGGGGGTTGAAGGCTTTAAAGCTCCCCGTTACCACCCATACTTGGTTGGCAAAGATTTGGGGTAGCACCTCCTTATGCTCGGGCTGCTGCTCAAAAGATAACCCGGCTTCTTTTAAAAGTTCAATCAGGCGACGCATCGATGGATCATCGAGGCTGCGAAGTAAAGAAGCCGCCATGACATCCCCAAAACCCTTAATAGCAGTAAGCCGAGCTACATCTTGCTCATCGACAATGCGATAAAGCTCATCAATGCTCCTGATACCCGCATCAACTAACAAATCTACAGCTTTTTTACCGATATCGGGTAAGCCCAGGGAGAGCAGCACCGTTCGATAAGGCCGTTTTTTACTCTGCTGGACCGCCTCTTGGAGTCCTTGAGCTTTCTTTTGGCCAAAGCCCGGCTCTCCCACCAATTCCAAATAATTGATGGTATAGATATCAGAAGGGCTGTGCAGCCACCCTTTGTTAATCAATAGCTCCACTGTCTGGGGGCCAAAGCCTTCAATGTCCATCTGAGAGCGTCCCACAAAAAACTCAATGGCAGCACGCACTTGGTCGGGGCACTCTTTGTTGGGGCAAAAAAGGTGAGCTCCTTGCATCACTAAAGCTGTAGCGCACGAAGGGCAGTGTCCAGGCAATCGGAAAGTTACATTGCCTAGCTCATTTTTTTCCACCACTTTTTCCAAAGCAGGAATCACATCACCTCGCTTTGAAATAGAGACACTGTCGCCGATGGCCAGCTCCAGCATGTCGATATACGCTTGGTTATGCAAGGTCACATTAGAAACTACAGAGTTACCCACCAACACCGGCTCTACTCTTCCCACCGGCGTAATGCGCCCTGTTCTGCCCACCTGCACATCAATGGCACTCAGAACTGATTGGGCTTGGGGAGAGTCGAATTTATAAGCCAATGCCCAACGGGGATGATGGCCTGTATAGCCTAATTGCTCCCTTACTTGTAGCTCATTAACCTTAATGACGGCCCCATCTATTTCATAAGGCAACGAAGAGCGCTTGGCATTTAGCTCATGTAAAAAAGTCTCAACTTCAGCTAATGGGCCTCTTTTCAAATCTTCAAAGGTGCTCTTAGCTTCCCGTATATCTTTTTCGCTTGTAAACAGACCAACAAGCGGATTCACATAAAACCCCAACTCTTTAAGCAATTCCAGACTGTGCAAATGGCTTGTCACCTCTTTTTCTTCAACAAAGGCTTCATAAGCAAACATAGCCAATGGAAATTGGGCTGTCTCAGAACTTTTAATTCTCCGCAGCACCCCGGCAGCCAGATTCCGAGGATTGGCATAGGTGACATCACTTTGACTGTTAAGCCGCTCAAATTCCTCTTTAGGCAAAAAGACCTCTCCTCGCACTGCCATGGTCAAAGGAGCTGTCAGGCGTAAGGGGATGCTCTTAATCGTTTTGGCATTAGAAGTGATGTCGTTACCCACATACCCGTTGCCCCTTGTTACAGCCCGCTGCAAAACTCCCTGTTCATAATAGAGAACTAAAGAGACTCCATCGACTTTGGGCTCGGTGACATACGAAAGACTTTGTTCTACTTTCTGCTCTGTTTTTTGCATCCACTGTAGTACTTCCTGCTCCCAGTACGCTTTATCGAGGCTCAACACGGCAATGGTGTGCTCCACTTCGGCAAAGCTGCTGCCAAGGTCACTGCCGACTCGCTGCGAAGGCGAATCCTCTTTGCGCAAAGAAGGATAGGCTGTCTCCAAGGCAATAAGACGATCCATCAGACGGTCGTACTGTTCGTCACTGATGGAGGGAAGCGCCTCTACATAATAGAGGTGTTGGTGTTCCCTCAGTTGCTGCGACAATTGGGCAATTTCAGCTTGCACCTGCTCTGTTTTGTCCATGCAACCCCCCTTCTTATAGTAGCCACAGTATAGCGGCTTTCGCTTCTTTTGCCATTGCCCCTACCCCCGTAACATGGTATTTTTAGCCTTGAAGGAGGGTTACGGGGCTTTTATGGCTGAAAAAACAGATAAAATTGCCAAAAAACCTTCCTCTTTTTACGGTGTGTTGATTACCTCTTCTGTAGAGTCGGGGAGTCTTGCCCAGATGAACCTGCCACAAATGGGCCAACAATTTATGTTTGTGGGCCCCTCCGATGTTCTTGGTAACAACACCATTGAAGTCTTTGCCCAACGTTTTCCCTTGTTCGCCTCTTCTGAAATCTCCTACAAAGGGGAGCCTTTGGGGGCTTTATTCGGCCCCGATGCTGAATCGGCAGAGCTGGCCAGCCGCCTGATTAGCTTTGATATGGAGGAGAAAGTTGCAGCTCATCCCCTTTTTGCCAAACGGACCCATGAACCGATTGAGTACTTGTGGGGAGATTTGGAGAAAGCTTTTGGAGCAGAAGCGGCAACTATAGTGGAAAAAAGCTATGTTGATAGAAGGATGGTAACTGCCGAAGATCTGATTATCCGTGCAAAAGCTTGGCAGCAAGAGGATCTTTTGCATATCCAAGTACCAACCCAATGGCCTTTTCATGTGCGTGACACAGTAGCCTCTGTGTGCAATCGAACCCAAAAAAGTGTTGTGATTCACCCTTTGCCCCATTTCTCTCCCAAAGATGAAAAATTACTGCACCCCTCCATCTTAGCAGCTGCATCTGCTTTGGGAGCTCTGAAAAGCGGTGCCACAATCTATTTAAGTCATCGCCAACCAACATATAAAAGCGCTGTCATCATCACCCGTAAAACAGCCTTGGATGCCCAAGGCAAACCTCTTGGCGAGCAAGTCGATGCCGTTATCGACCAAGGAGCATTCCCTTTGTTTGCCGATGAAGCGGCTAAGCAGCTATTAGCAGGCTTGGTACCCCTGTATCCTTTGCAAGCTTTTTCGGCCCGCGTCCACATCGTCGAATCCAGTACTCCGCCATCCCACTTTTTCGGCGATATCGGCTATAGCAGTGCCCTTTTTTCCAGTGAATTGCACTGCTCTTTAATTGCCAAACAGCTTGCCCTCTCTCCGGCTAACTGGAGAATCAAGCAGTACGGCGAATCAAAAGAGCGTGCTAAAGTACTGCAGACCTTAGCGGCAACAAAGCTGCGCGATTTAGTGGGGACGGTAGTTGATGCCAGCGATTTTTCCCGCCACTACGGTGCGTATGAGCTACAAAGAAGGACAAAGCGCCCCCTCTCCTCTTTTATAAATTATAACAGGGGGGTAGGAATTGCCTGCGGAGCCGGCATTAGCGGCTTTGCCGGCAACAGTTATGACAACATTGGGGCAAAAATTGCCCTGACTCTCGAATCTCATAACCGAGTCATTGTCAACACGAGCTTTTATCCTAGTGAAAAACTGAAGAGTATGTGGAAAGGGGTAATCTCTGAAGAGCTGTCAGTGGAAGAAGAGACGATTGAATTTGTCGAACACTCAACTGCCACTATGGTCGACAGCGGACCTGAAGTCCTTTCTGTCGATGTTGGTCGCTCGGTAATGATGATCAATGAGTGCTGTCGCGCTATTTCTGCCCGCCGCTTTCAAGACCCGCTACCGATTACCGAGTCGGTAACGGCTAAAAGCATTATGACTAATTTGCCCACCATGTTCTCCAGCCGCAACTGGGGCTCTTTAGTTATTGAGCTGGAAGTGAATGTTGTTACTCTCAGAGTGGAGACTCGTCGTGTATGGGGCCGTTTCTATTTCAACAATCCCCCCGACATTGAAAACTTAAAAATTAAAATCAGGCACATCATTAATGCCAGCCTTTTTGAGTGCAACATTGATGTAGTTCATCAAGAGGGAAGTCAGCCCGTAATTGATATCGATATTGAAGCTTTTGGCGACGATCCCTACCCCACATCGGCCACATCGGCTTTGCGTGCCATGGTGATGGCAGCCTCCTGTGCGGCTCTTTCGCAAGCACTCAACTGTGAAGTTAATTCATTGCCGCTTTCCGATGACGATATTGTCACCTATGTAAGGAGAAAAGAGTGAAGCTCGATTTTTCAGTTGATGGCAAACAACTCTCACTGAACGTCAATTCCAACAAACCACTTCATTTAATTCTGATGGAGGAGGTCAACCTCGAATCCATGGACTCAGTCTGCACCGACGGCATGTGTGGCAATTGTATCGTTCTGATGAATTCTGAGGCGGTTGTTTCTTGTCTCATTCCCGCTTTCCGTTTAAAAGGAGCTAAAATAGAGACCATCGAATCGTATCAAAAATCACGCTTTTACCTCGATGTTGAGCGCGCTTATGAGGATACGGGCAGCCGCCCATGCCCCCGCTGCTATGCTGCTAAAACCCTTATTTTTGAATCGCTGCTGCAAAGTATGTTTAAAAAAGATCCCGGCTCGTTGGAAGAAGAAGAACTTGATGAACAACTGATAGTCAGAGAAGTTGGTCTAAGCCGCTGTCCTTGCCTTGATGCTCATGAGATGATAGCTATCTTCCGCTCGGCCGCCACCTATAGAAGGAGAAGACGTGTACGAAGGTATTAGATCTCCTGCTGTCCACTCTCCAAGGACGATGAACAGCCTTATTAACATCTCAACGCGGTTTCCTCATGCTATGTACTGGGCAGGAGGAACGTTTATTATGAGCCGCTGCGACTATTATAAAAATGAGAGTCCCGACATCATTAATTTAGCCAATGTTGCCGAGCTTAAACGAATTTACCGCACTGATAAATACTTAGAAATCGGGGCCACTGTCACTTTTGATGTGATGCTAACAGTGGGTAAACAAGTACTGCCAAACTTACTGCAAGCAACACTGGAAAAAAGTGGATCGACTATTGTGCGTCGCCAAATGAGTATTGGGGGAGCTATTTGTACCCCAGATGTCCGTTTACCTTTGCCGGTGAGCTTATGTGCTTTGGAAGCCGAAGTGGAAATCAGAACCTGTGCCGGAGCTAAAACACAGACCCGTTGGGCGCCAATTGAACGATTATATGATCGCAAAGGGGCTTTTCTTTTAAAACGAAATGAATTAGTCAGCCGCATCAGATTAGCGCTCAGAACGGACAATTTTTACCAGCATATTGTGGTTGGCAATCCTATGGTAGAGCCCGATAAAAGCGTTATCCTCTCGTTGTCTTGCCACTACAGCCAATCGGTCATCGATCGCTTTCGCATGTGCATCGCCTTTCCATCCTCTTTATTTCTGGTTCCCAGTGAGGTAAATGTGCAGATGCATGGCACGATGCTCCCCCTATCAACTTCTCAGATGGAACGGACGGTCCGCTCTATCATGGAAGAAATCACCGGCAGTGCTGATCAAGAGGCCACTCCCATTCAACTTGAGCGGGCCAAACGCTTCATCGAATCGGCTTTGCATGAGCTGAATGCCCGCAGTCTGATCTTTCGATAGGCTACGAATTGCCTCTCTGTTGTGCTACAATGTCGCCTACCAAGGAGCCTTTAGCATGAGTCAGTTTGTCCACCTCCATAACCACACCGATTTCTCGCTTCTTGATGGGGCTGCACCCATCGCCCGTTATGTAGAAAAAGCGAAGCAATTAGGGATGGAGCATTTGGCCATCACCGATCATGGGAACATGTTCGGCGCTCTGAAGTTTTACAAAGCATGCAAAAAAGAGGGCATTAATCCCATCATTGGGTGCGAGTTTTACGTTAATCCCGCCTCCCATACAGCAAAAAGTCCCACTATGAGTGGCAGCCGCTACTACCATCTGGTGCTGCTGGCTAGCAATGAAGTTGGCTATCGCAACTTAATGCTTCTTAATTCTATTTCGTACATCGACGGTTATTACTACCGCCCCCGCATCAGCGACGAATTGCTGCTTAAGCACAATGAAGGACTGATATGTCTTTCAGCTTGCCTTGCCGGGGAGCTTCCTCAACTCCTATTGGAAGGCAACTACGAGGGGGCCAAAGAAAGAGCCCTTTTTTATGCCTCAATCTTTGATGACAACCGCTACTATATTGAGTTGCAAGATCACGGACTGGAGGAGCAGAAGAGGACCAATCCCCTGCTGGTGAAAATAGCTGAAGAGACGGGTCTGCCTTTAGTGGCAACCAACGATATCCATTATATCGAAAGAGCTGACGCCAATGCCCAAGACTTGGTTCTATGCATCGGCACAAACAAGAAAAAAAGCGATGTCGATAGAATGCGCTTTGGATCGCAGGAATTCTATCTTAAAGATGCACAAGAGATGGCAGAACTTTTTTCCTGGGTTCCCCAAGCTTTAGAGAACACTCTTACCATCGCCCAAAGGTGTGATCTCTCTATCACATTACCCGGACCACTGCTTCCCGATTATGAAATACCAGCTGAGTTTGAAAATCCCGACCACTACATGCGCCATATCGCCCAAGAAGGGCTACAAAAACGGTATCAGACTATCACAGCCGAATTGCAGGAACGCCTCGATTATGAGCTGAATGTCATCTCATCGATGGGCTATACCGGGTACTTTCTCATTGTATGGGACTTCATCTATTGGGCTAAGACTCAGGAGATCCCTGTTGGTCCGGGACGGGGGTCGGGTGCCGGCTCGCTAGTCGCTTATGCTATGACGATTACCGATATCGACCCAATTAAGTATGGCTTGATCTTTGAACGGTTTCTCAATCCCGAGCGGGTCTCAATGCCCGACTTCGATATCGATTTCTGCTATGAAAGACGCCAAGAGGTCATCGATTACGTCACTCAGAAGTACGGAAGCGAACGAGTTGCTCAAATTGCAACGTTTGGAACCCTTAAAGTAAAGGCAGTCATTAAAGATGTTGCCCGAGTGCTTGATATCCCCTTTGCCGAAGCTACGCGTATTGTTTCTCTTATCCCCGACTCTCTTCCCAGCGATCCCCAAACAGGTGATTCGCCGCCGGTGACTGTGCAAAGCTCTTTGGAGTATGTTCCTGAATTGAAGCAGCTGGCTGAACAAGGAGGGGTATATACTGAATTGTTTGATGTTGCCCAACGCCTTGAAGGATTCAACCGTCACACATCGACCCACGCTGCGGGAGTGGTCATTGGGAAAACGCGCCTTTCTGATTACATTCCCCTGTATCGGGATCCAAAAACAGGAGCCGTTTCAACCCAATATACGATGGAGATGCTTGAAGAGTGCGGATTAGTAAAAATGGACTTTTTAGGGTTAAAAACCCTGACGCTAATCAAGCATACCGAAAGACTAATCAAAGGGACACACCCCTCATTCGACATTGAAGCCATCAGCGAAACAGATGAGGCGACCTTTGAGATGCTCGGCCGCGGTGAAAGTGCCGGGGTTTTCCAATTTGAAAGTGCAGGTATGCAACGAGTTCTCAAAGAGACTAAACCGACAAGCATTGAAGACCTTGTCGCTTTGAATGCTTTGTATCGCCCCGGGCCCATGGCCAATATTCAAACTTTTGCCGATGCCAAAAACGGCCGAACGGCAATCTCCTATTTCCATCCCAATCTTGAACCGCTGTTAAAAACAACGTACGGAGTCATCGTCTACCAAGAGCAGGTCATGCAGGTAGCTCGCACCATTGCCGGATTCTCCTTAGGCCGTGCCGATTTACTGCGCCGTGCTATGGGTAAAAAGAAAATGGAGGCGATGAGCCAGGAAAAAAGCAACTTCATCCAAGGTGCTGTCGATAACGGCTATAAAAAGGAACTAGCTGAATCTATTTTTGAGATGCTGCGTCCTTTTGCCCGCTACGGCTTTAATAAATCGCATGCTGCAGCTTATTCAGTCATTGCCTACCAAACAGCCTATTTGAAAGCTAATTACCCGGCAGAGTTCATGGCGGCAAACCTCACCAACGAAATGAATAACCCCGATAAATTTGCCCAATACCTCAGAGAGACTAAAGAGATGGGCCTGAGTATAGCTTCCCCCTCAGTTAACTCCTCCGATCGCCTGTTTACGGTGGCAGAAGGGAAGATTATGTACGGACTGCAGGGAATTAAGCATGTGGGAGAGGGGGCTGTTGAGCAGATCTTAGCTGAGCGCAAAGAACATGGACCATACACCGGATTCCTCGATTTTTTGTATCGCAGCGAACCGCGGGTACTTAACTCCAAGCTTCTTGAATCACTGATTCAATCGGGAGCTTTCGATGGACTGGGAGAAAATCGCCCCACATTGATGGCCAGCTCAGAATCGGCTGTTAAATATGCCCAAAAGCGGCGAGAAAATGAAGCTTTTGGCCAAGCCAGTCTTTTTGATGCCGATGAGCAAGCGGCAATGGAGACGTTTGAAATGGAGCAATTACCCGATTCAACGCTCCTTGAGAAACTGGAAAAAGAGAAAGAGTTACTGGGCTTTTATGTCAGCGGCCACCCGATGGATATGTATAAAGAGGCTTTTCAAAAAAGTGTTAATGTCAATATCAGCCAACAAGAGCGCATCCCCCTTAGCCGGATGGTAAATTTACTGGCAATGGTCACTGAGTTACGACAGATTGTCACCAAAGGGGGAGCCGGAGATCGGATGGCCTTTTTAACGTTAACCGATTTTAACGGTTCAACAGAAGCTGTTGTTTTCCCCAAAGCGTGGAAAGAAGTCGACAGAGAAATTAAAATTGACGGTATTTATGGTTTTAAAGGAAAATTTGAAAGACGACAGCAAAAGCTCTCTTTCATTATTGAAGAAATTGTCGATCCTGAGGATTTGGAAGCAGATGCTGTGCGGGAGGTTCATTTGGAGTTAATCAAATCGCTTTGCTCCCCCACCGCTTTGCGGGCCTTAATGGATACGTGCATCACCTACAAAGGTGACTGCTCTCTCTTTTTGCATCTGGTTGACGAACAAAAAGAGGATGATATCCAAGAAGACCAACAGACCATACGGACCGAAAACATTATTAAAGCCGGCCGTGAATATGCTGTGCAGTATACCGATGAGTTTGTTGAACAACTGAAGAAGCATCAGGCTGTCAGCGACGTTTGGTTTAGTTAGGAGGCTTACGGATGAGAGAATTGGCCCGATTAATCGCAACGCTCCTTTCTTTGTATAGTTTGGCAATTATAGTGCGAATTATTATGCAGTATCTGACAATTTATCGACAAAGCTCAGGCCAAAGTGATTTCGCTTTGCTGTTGGCCCGCATCACCGACCCCTATCTTAACATCTTTAAAAGAATCAATGTCTTGCGCAAAGGAGCTCTCGATTTTTCTCCCTTAGCCGCTTTGGCTCTTGTTTCAATCACCCAGCGCCTTTTTCAAATGCTGGCTCTGAGTGCAAAACTTACTTTCGGCTTCATCCTGGCCACCATCATCCAAACAATCTGGAGCTCAATCATTTCTCTTTTGTTGGGAGTGTTTGCCATTTTCATCGGAATCCGCTTGTATCTCTCTTATAAACGGACAGCCCACTCTATTATCTTTATTTCCCATCTCGATTCCTATTTGAAACGTCCTATGGATTTTGTCCACTCTTTACTGTTTGGCTCCAAAGAGGTCTCTGATCGCACTTTGTTATGGAGTGTTTTGGCAATCACTGCCGCTGTTTATGTGTTAGGAGCCATACTAGTGGGGATAAGTATCAAAGCCCTGCTTAATCTTCCTTGGTAGCGAGGCTAATTGTGTTCATCGGTCAACTGAATCAGAGCATAGGAGATCTAAAAGGGGTCGGCAAGCAGATCCAGAAAGCTTATGCACAACTGGGAGTTTTCAGTTGCAAAGATCTGTTGCTTTTACCTCCCCGAGCCTATGAAGATCGCACAGCCTTGGTTCCTTTGCATGCTGTTGAACATGGAGGGTGGGCCAACACGGTTGTTGAAGTCCTTTCCCACTCCTATTTTGGCATGAGGGGCAAACGGACGTTGAAAGTCTTAATCAAAGACATCAGCGGCGAAAAAGAGACACGGGCCTCTTTGCTCTGCTTTGGACGCAATTTTTTGGAGCGTGTGCTGCGAGTTGGTTCCCACTTTTATTTATGGGGGCAATTTCAACTCTCCTATTCACAGCTGCAAAGTTCTTCCTTTGAAATGCTTCCTCTGCCCCCAGACGGCTCAATGCCAGCCGATTTTGGCACTATGCTGGCTTTGTATCCTCTTAGCGGAGCGCTCAATCAGCGCTTAATCAGGCGCCATGTATCCGCTGTACTAAAGACCTATGGCCCTTTTGAAGAAGAGCTGCCGGCTCAACTGCGAGAAAAACATCACCTTTTGCCTATCAATGAGGCCTTAGTGGCTCTGCATTTGCCTAAAAATGGGGAAGAGGCCTCTTTGGCCCAGAAAACATTCAGTTATATTGAGCTGTTTTATTTGCTTTTGATGAACCGCAGAAAGCTCCATGCTCCCCAGAAAAAAGGGGAGTCAGCCCCTTTTACCCTCTCACCGTTACAGTTGCAATTTATTAAGAGTTTGCCGTTTGAGCTGACTGCTGATCAGAACACAGTGCTACATGAAATCGGTTCTGATTTACAGCAAGCAGTGAGCATGAACCGCTTGTTGCAAGGCGATGTGGGATCGGGAAAAACTCTTATTGCCTGGGTTTCTGCTTTGCAGATTATTCAACAAGGGCAGCAAGTTGCTTTTATGGCTCCGACTGAACTATTAGCCCGCCAGCATGCCGAGCAAGCTGCCATGTGGTTAGAACCGCTGGGAGTTAGGCTGGCTTTTCTTACAGGGTCTGTGACAGGCAAGCGTAGAAAGCTCTTACTGGAGGCTTTACAAGAGGGACAGATCGACATCATCATCGGAACCCATGCCCTATTTTCCCACCAAGTAGCCTTTGCCAACCTCCGTTATATCATCATTGATGAGCAGCACCGCTTTGGTGTTATTCAACGGGCTGCTTTACTGCAAAAAGGAAAAACTCCCGATGTATTGATGATGACGGCAACACCCATTCCCAGAACGCTCGCTCTTACCGTGTATGCCGATATGGAGATTTCGACCATCAAAACAATGCCTATCGGGCGCTTACCGGTGACAACCTACCTTGTCTCCCCCGACAGTCGCCAGCGGATGTATCGCTCCATTGCCGTGGAGTTTGAACGGGGCCATCAAGCCTATTTTGTCTATCCTCGTATTGACGATCAAGGTGAGTCTGATTTGCGGGATGTCGAATCGATGTTCGCCTTTTTAACCAAAGAGATGTATCCAGAGGTCAAAGCTGCTCTTATCCATTCCCGTTTGCCTGAAGAAGAAAAAGTTGAAATTTTATCTCGCTTTAGGGCTAAAGAGTTGATGTTCCTCGTCTCTACGAGTGTAGTGGAAGTCGGTATCGATATCCCTACGGCAACCTGCATGGTCATTGAACATGCCGAGCGCTTTGGTTTGGCTGCATTACACCAGTTAAGGGGCCGTGTGGGACGCAGCAACCTCCAGTCTTACTGCTTTTTAGTGTATGAAGCCAATCTTAATGAAGATGCCATCAAGCGGCTAAAAGTGATGAAAGAGTCCAATGACGGCTTTTTCATTGCCGAGCAAGATTTATTGATTCGCGGCCCCGGAGAAGTAGCCGGAACCCGTCAATCAGGGTTCCTTAAGCTCCGCTTTGCCTCCTTAAGCCGTGACTTGCATCTCATTGAGGCAATAAAAGAGGATGTGGAAGAACTGGTAAGTGACGATCCGGGGTTAGTGAAGTTGCAAAACACTTCAGTGAGGACTCTTTTGGCAACGGCTCCCCCGTTTGAAGAGCAGACGCTTTTAGGGTAAGTCGGTTGAACTTTCAGACTCTTCGCCGTATGGTAAGTCCATGAGAATTACAGGGGGATTGTACCGGGGAAGGACCATCATTTGCCCTCCCGGAATTATTAGGCCGGCAATGGACAGAATGCGTGAATCGCTTTTTTCCATCCTCGGTTCCATAGAGTCGGAGAGTTTTTTGGACCTTTTTTCAGGAAGCGGTTTAGTGGGTATCGAAGCGGCTTCTCGGGGAGCCCAACCGGTCCATTTAGTGGAATTAGATCGCAATAAAAAGGCGACTATCTTAAAGAACATAGCGTTTGTTCAGTCTCCCATTAAGCTTTTCATCACCGATGCCTTTCGCTTTTTAGGCAGCCTAAAACAACAATACGACATTGTATATGCCGACCCGCCTTTCCCTTTGCCCCATAAAGGACGCATTGTTCAAATGGTGGATAGCCATCACGCTTTACGGGCAAATGGCGTGTTAATCATCCATTATCCTGCAGAAGAAGAGCAAGCGTTTGATGATGTGTACGGAGAGTTAAAGCTGGTTGACCGACGTTCCTACGGGCGCTCGCAATTGAGATTTTACAAAAGGGAAACAGATGAGCATAACCATTGAAAAACGGCATTTATACCGGACACCAGAAATGTAAATATATTTGACGTCGACTCGCTAAACAGGGCCCCACCCCCCGTTATTATTTCGATATGGTCCAAGAAGTGGCCGGCTCACATGCCCACCACATTGGAGTCAGCATTCCTCAGCTACAAAAACAGAACAAAACCTGGGTGGTCACCCGCACAAGGATGAACATTTTTGCCTACGCTTCGTGGCCTGCCAACCTCTCTTTTCGCACGTTGGCCTCAAATCCCTTGGAAACTCTATTTCCCTCGCACCTGCCAAGGAGTGGACCAAAAATGGGCACCTTCTTTTTGAATCGCTTTCCCAGTGGGTTGTGGTCGACCTTGATTCCCAGCGCCCGGTAAAGCCCGATCTTATTGCCCAGTTATTCGGCTCCTCCATGCAAGATCAGATTGTAGATCCAGATTTGGGGAGTCGTATCAGCTTTAACGGCGACATTGCTTATACTTCGAATCCGATAGTCGGCTATGAAGATATTGATTTGAATCGGCATGTCAATAATGTGGCTTATGTAAAATGGATGCTCGAATCACTGCCCTATTCTTTCAAAGACACTCATGTGGCAACAGAAATCGATATTTCGTTTTTTAGCTCAAGCTTTTATCGGCGATGAGATTGAAGTAAATACTGCCCAAGCAAAACAAGAGGGAGAAAACGTTTCTTTTCTCCACGAGGTAGTCAACCGCAATTCGCAAACACGTTTGGCTGTGGCCAAAACAATTTGGAAAAAGGGCTAATAATGGGGAGGACGCTGAGAAGGCACATCCCCTTCCAAATGGGACAAGCGCTCTTCAAGCTCACCCTTTGGAAGCTTTCAGTAACTCAAGCTCTTTGGCTTGCTTAATAACTAATTCACTCAGCGTTGCCAGCTCATCTTCCAGATAGGGCCAACTTAATTTCAAATGGCAGTTAATTGCGTTTCACTCATGCTTTGCATAGTAACGATGCTATGCACCAAGTGCAACAGCTGTGTTTATACTGTGGTGCACAAGAAGGAGGGATGATGAAACAAGAGCGCGTGGCCCAGCTAAACCTGCTGCTTCACTCCCATCCTGAAGGATTACGCAGAGCCGAAAATTGCCCGCAAATTGGGTGTTCATCGCCTCTACTGTCAGCCGCTACGTCGATAGACTTAAAACTCTATATCGACATCTATGAAGAGCAAAATTTGATTAAAATCAGATCTCCCATCCCTGATGAAACGGTGGCTCTTAGCATGTACGAAATGCTTGCTTTCAATCTTTCTGCAGAGAGCCTACTAAATACTGCCGAGCTACAAAAACCCCCCATTTAGCTTCAGGCTTGCGAAAAATTGCTTTAAACATGCGCTCCTACGCCCCTCGGATTGCCCAAAATATTGTGACGTTGGCCGAGTCAATCGACAAAGAAGTCCATAAGAAAAAAGAGGCCACCGGCCAATTTACTGCTGTTTTGGAAGTTCTCATTGACTGTTGGGTCGCCGGCAAAATGGTGAAACTGGAGCACCAAAAAGAGAACGTACTAAGCGAAACAGAGCTGGCCCCCTATTTTATCGGCTTTCTCGCGAAGAGGAGACAGGGCGCAATCCAATCAGCGTCACCGGGCGCCTCCGTCACAGTTCCACTATCACCACTATCGATATTGCCTCTATCACCAAAGCCACTCTTTTGGACGAAACCTACACTATTCCCGATAACCTAAAACCTTTTCAAAAAACACCGACAGCCTCCACCTTTGAAAGCATCGACACAATCTCCTTGGTGCTCTTAGTCAAAGAGAAAAGTGCTCTAAACTCATTTGATACAATCAACCACTCCCCCCTGTCTCTTTGCGAAGGACAAACAGGGCAATACCATCTGCCGCATGGAGGCAGAAAACTCCATTGAGCTGCTATTACGATTAGTTCAATGCGGCGATGCAATCACCATTTTACAACCTGAATCGTTTCGTACTAAATACTTGAGATGGCTCAAAACAGATTGTAAAAACTCTACGAATAGGCGATTTTGGTTGCTTTTTTGCAGGTCACACAGTATTCTGAAGCCTAGATTTTCATAGGAGGAAGAGATGAAAAGATACGTTTTGCGATTTATGTGGATATGTATACGATCCAGCTGAAGGTGACCCAGATAACGGAGTGCAGCCGGGAACCGCGTTCGAAGACCTTCCAGAAGATTGGGTCTGTCCCCTTTTGCGGAGCCGCTCAGTTCCGACTTCTCTCCGGAAGATTAATCTGTCCCTGGAAACAGCAACGAGGACCGCTTTTAGGCGGTCCTCATTGTTTTTATTTGGCTTTTTTAGCAGCCCTTCTGGCATCTAGGCGCGGTTTAATCACCGGAGCTAGTAGCATAAAGGCCGAAAGAAGCAGACAGATCATAACAAAGATGTTGGGTATAGAAGATGTCGAGCTTGCCGTCACTGAATATAAGTGACTTACGGAAGTTATTCTCAATTATCTTACCCAACACTAATCCTAGAATCAGCGGCACGGCAGGAAAACCGTAACGCTTCATAAAATACCCCAGCAAGCCTGAAGCAAACATAATGATGATATCAACATAGTTGAGACTCACAGCGTAGGCACCGACAACCGAGACAATAAGAATCATTGTCATCAAGTTTACTTTCGGAATATCGAGTACTTTGACAAAGAGTTTCATCCCAACAAACTGCATGATGAGCACCATAATATTAATGAGGAACAGGCTGATGAAAATAGCATACACCAACGGTCCGTTGTCTCTGAAAAGAAGCGGTCCGGGCACCAAGCCGTGAATCATCAAAGCTCCAAGCATCAAAGCCGTGGCACTGTCGCCCGGGATACCAAGAGTTAACAGGGGAATCAGCGCTCCTCCGGTTACAGCGTTATTGGCTGCTTCAGGAGCGGCAACTCCCTCAATTTCACCTGTTCCAACTTTGGGGTTCGATCGTTTTGCCTGATCGTATGCCATAAATACGGAAATCGGTCCGCCGGTTCCCGGAATGGCTCCAATCAGCGTGCCGATGAAACTGGCTTTCAAGTTAATGGGAAGCAGCTTTTTCTGTTCTGCTCTCGTTGGGAAAGTTGCTTTGACTTGCTGCCTTGCCTTTTCCACCGGTTTATTTCTGTTTTTGCTGGCTGTTAAGAAATTGTCAATGACTGTTGGCAATGCAAACATCCCCAATCATCACCGGCATAATCTCAACACCGATAAGCAAGTTGACCGAGCCAAAGGTGAAGCGGGGCAAGCCCAAAAAGGGGATCCATGCCGATTGTACACAACAGCAGTCCCAAAAAGCCTGAAAGCAGTCCTTTAATGACACTGCCTTCACTTAAGCCGACCAATGGTCGACAACCCGAAAACCACCAAGGCAAACATCTCGGGACAACCGAATTTCAGCGCCACTTTGGCAATCGGCTGAGCCACAAGCACCAAGACAATCAGCGAGAAAAGACCGCCGAAAATCGAAGCATAAATGGCAACTCCCAGCGCTTTACCCGGCCTGCCCTTTTTTGGTCATGGCGTATCCATCCATAACGGTGGCGGCGGCTGAAGGGGTGCCAGGAATGCCCAGCAAAATGGAGGAGATCGAACCTCCAGTCATCCCTCCGGCAAATACACCCAGTAATACCGAAATAGCGGCAATGGGGGGTAAGCCGAATGTGAGGGGAATAATCAGCACCATGGCAGTGCTGAACGTTAAAGCAGGAATTGCTGCGAAAACAATGCCCAAAACCGCTCCGAACAACATAAACAGAACGTTCTGGAATGTAAGGGCGATCGCCATTCCCTGTGTAAATAAAGTTAACATCTAGCGGGTCCTCCTGCGCGTACTAAAATAAAATGCCCTTGGGCAAGGGGACCTTCAAGGCCCAATCAAAGAGGAAGTAAACAACCAAGGTGACAATGGCTGAAAACACCAAAGCTCTTGGGAACAACTTCCACCCAATCATCCAAAGCATGACTGTTGCACAGGCAATCACGCCAATGAGGAATCCGACCAAAATATATGAGAACTATTCCTATGAAAAATACTCCAAATAGCGCCAAAGCCCTTTCTCATAGGATGCGTTTCTTCTTCTTTCACTTCAATAACTTCGCCATCTTCCATGACCAAAATCTTCCATCTTCTCTTTCTCTTTTGGTTTGACAAAAAAGAGTGCGATGGCTAATAGGGCCATGCCGATAAGCAAAATCATGGGGAAAAACTTGGGTCCCGGTTCACCTTGTCCCAATCATGGTCGTTTTGGGCAAATTCAGGGTGAGATACATCCACCAGATAACGAATGCCAGCACAACCCCCGGCAATAATGCGGTTTTGCTTCACTGTTGTCTCCTCTCCTAATCGGTAATATCTGCTATTAAAGCATGTTAGGTAAAATTAAACTATACGTTCCGGGGCTTTTCGTGACAGCAATATATAGAAGCGTCAATCGTGAACATTCATACGTGCCAGCTAAAAAAAGTTGTTGCCGTTACAACGGACTTTCGTAAAAAACCCACAGGGCTCGCCCCTTACCGGGGCGAACGCTTTGCAGAGAACTCGGGTGCAGGAATTCTGCACCCGAACATCTGCGTCTCACTGTTTGACTACAGTACTTTAATTCCAATTTTCTCCATGATATCGGCAACAAGAGCATCGTCTCTGCCCATCTGCTCGTCAAATGCTTTGGCACCCTTGACATCAACAACTGCACCGTACTTTTCGACAAACTCTTTGAACTCAGGAGAGTTACCGGCTTTGACAAAAGCATCCTCAAGCACTGCCACGACTGCATCGGGAGTATCTTTGGGAACGCCAACGCCGCGGTACATCATGATATCCAAATCATAGCCGAGCTCTTTCATTGTCGGGGTGTTGGGCAATAGGTCAAATCTGTTGGGGGAGACAAGAACCAGAGCCTTCATAAGACCCCCCTGCTCGCCCTGAATAATGTCAAAGGACATGTTAACCATCGCATCAACTTTACCGCCGAGAAGAGCTGTGGCACTCTCTTTACCGGTCATCGGAATATGCTTGACCTGGATGCCGACAATGTCGGTGATGGCTGCTGCGATGAGCTGGTTAAAAGAACCGACTCCGCTATTGGCAATTGTCAATTTACCGGGGTTGGCTTTACCGTAAGCGACGAACTCTTCAAAGTTACTCCAGCGGTTGTCATTGGCGTTGATGGCCAAAGCACTGGCTTCCTGAGTCAAGTTGGCAATGCCTCTGAAGGCATCGTAGGGCTGTCTCATGTTTCCCTGGTAGTGGGTGATACTCACAGAAGTTGAGTTCCAAATCAGGTTGTATCCATCGGGCTTGGTACCAAGTACATACTGATAGCCAACAGCTCCGCCACCGCCTTCGCGGTTCACAGGAACAATCGGTTGACCCAAATGTCTTTGGGCAATGTCAGCAGCTTTACGACCGATAACGTCTCCGGCAGCTCCAGCTCCAAAAAGAATTGTCATTTCCATTGATTTTGTCGGAAACTCCGCCTTCTTCTCGGCATCTCCTGCTGCGAAGAGGGACTGTCCTACAAAAGAGAACAGTATTGCGAGAATCAATACGAGGCTAATCCACCGTTTCTTCATCTTTTTCCTCCCTTAGAAAATGATAAACTAGTATCTTCAAATCCCGTTTGCAACGAGCAGAAAGACATCAATCGATCTTGCTTATTGCTGCGGGACTTTTTCTCTGCGCATTACAGCCATTGTAAGCTATAATCCTGATATATGTGATGTGTTTTTTACTGTTTCACACCACAATGTTGTTCTTTTGAAAGGGCTTTGCAGAAGGGTTGCATTTCGGGTATACCATTAAAGCCTTTATTACTGTCTGATTGTATAACAAGGGTATTATAGCATGCCTCTTCTTTTCGTCAATCTAAAATTAGTATAAAAACGCTCTGAGTCTATAGAATGTTTGCTATCTCATAACAAGGTTTACTGCTTTTAGTACTCCATATACTGCCGTTAGTTAGCTTTTCTTCTTGCGCCTTACCCGATTTTGAGCAACGGTAAAGACAATCATTAGGAGCGATGCACCGCCTCTTTGTCCACTGCCGCTTGGAGCCTCTCATCTTCGGTGATAATAATCGGTGACTCCTTTAAAAAAAGAATCCCAAAACTGCCGGCAGCCAGCAATGCCACACTGACAATTAACACGTGCTCAAGAAAAAGGCCTCCCTGTAAGTTCATAAAAAGAAGAAGCAAGACAGCCAGCAAGTGTCCGTTCATCAGAAGAGCGGCTTGAGAAGAGGCCTCTTGAACAGGATAACTGAGCTCCGAGGCATACTGGTAACCCAACGGGATGGCTCCTTGAAAAAAGAAGCCTAACAAACCGGCTGCCACATACCCCAGTAATTTCATATTAATGGCCGTTTTTTCCAACAGTGGTATGAAGGCAAAAAAGAGAGTTCCCAAAAAGATTCCCACCATACACAAGAAGAATAGAAGTTTACGCTTTCGTAGGTAATCAGAAAGAAGGGAATAAGAAGTGAGCCGACCATCCCCCCGCCTAATAACACCACCCCCGCTAGACCGCCAGAATTTTCTACTCCGATAAAAGCAGCCAACGAATCAATTTTGGCAATAAAGACATTGAATAGGCCCCATACCATCCCAAAAATGATAATAAAGCCTCCCATATGCTTTTTTCTCAGTAATAACTTAAAAGAAGAAAGATAACTTTCAACACTGAATAGCTCTCGAGAGGGGGCTGTGGGTGGCTGTTCCTTAAAGAAAAAGAGGACAGCAACTGCCCCAACAGCCGTGCCCACTCCCAAACCCAAAAGTAAATGTGGTATTCCCTGCCCATAGCTAAAAGACTGTACGTTGATATTCACCACAGCCGGACTGATGATCATAATCAAAAGCAGTCCAAGGTATTGAGCAACCATAATAAGGCCTGTGGCAAAGCCTCTTTCTCGTAATGGGAACCAACGGGCTGTTACCAATGTCACATTATTAAGAATCATCGCGTGCGCCCAAGAAAGACCCACCTGAGCAAAGACAACCACGGCAAAATGAGAAGCCCAAATCCCTTTGATTATCCCAAAGATCGCCAGCAGAACAGCGCTGCTGCGCAGTGACCACTTCGTGCCGATTTTGTTAATAACATAGGAAAAAGGGATACTGACAAAAAGAAAAGTGATGAAATGAATCAATGTCAGGATATCAGGGCCAATCATGGAAGAGGGAGAAATTTGAGACCCATAAAAATGGGCAGCAGCCCGAGATACCGGAGCTAAGGAGAGCCACTGCATCTCCGAAGCCATAATAACTGCCATCAAGGCCCCCAAAACAACCCAACGGTAGGAATAAACGCGCACACTTTTCATATAGACCTTCCGCTTGGTATGATACTACACTGCCGCCAAAGCACACAAGGAGAAACGGAATGAACCCAATCATTGACCAACTGCTTAACCGCCGCACCCATCGTTCTTTCAAAAACCAACCAATTAGCGAAGAGCATGGGTATGATACTACACTGCCGCCAAAGCACACAAGGAGAAACGGAATGAACCCAATCATTGACCAACTGCTTAACCGCCGCACCCATCGTTCTTTCAAAAACCAACCAATTAGCGAAGAGCATGTACAGCTCCTTAAAGAGGCCACACTACGGGCTCCCACTGCCGGAAACATGCTCTTTTATTCGGTCATAGAAGTCAAAGATCAACACAAAAAAGAGGTGTTGGCCCGCTGCTGCGACAACCAAAATATGATTGCCACAGCCCCTCTGGTTTGGCTTTTTGTCAGCGATGTACGCAAGTGGGTCAACTACTTTCATCTAAGCGGATCGGTAGAAAAAGGGGAACAACAAGGTATTGCTTTTAGAAAGCCGGGAGCCGGTGATTTTCTTTTGGCCAATAGTGATGCCCTTATAGCAGCCCAAAGCGCCGTTGTGGCTGCCGATTCTTTGGGAATCGGTTCGTGTTATATCGGGGACATCCTAGAACAGTATGAAGAGATTGTTGATTTGTTTGATTTACCAAAATACACAGCAGTAGCCACTTTACTTATTTTCGGCTACCCCAAAAGCACTGAAGCTTTGGCTCATCCATCAATCCGTCCCCCCGCTGCATCAATTTTTATGGATGACAGCTATATAGAGCCCGATCTCAAACGGCTTCAAGTGGCTTTTGGCGCCCAACAAGAACGCCTGAAAGAGCAAAAGCGGTTGCCATTTAACAATAACGGAACCATTGCCGATTACTTCTATTTTCGTAAGCACATCAGCGATTTTATGCAAGAGATGAATCGCAGCAGCTCTTTAATCATTAAGCATTGGCTCGATGAATGAATAAATTGGCCGCCTAAAAGGCGGCCAGAATTACCCACACGAGCAATACGTGCTTATTTCATCACTTCACCAACATTCTTATAGAATTCCATGCGCCGTTTTGCATCAGCCTCTGCTTTGGCAAAGAGCTCCTCGGCCTGCTTGGGGTTGGTTTTGTACAGCGAGGTGTAGCGCCTTTCATCTTTAATAAAGGCTTGGTAGTCACCCTTAACTTCTCGAGTATCCCAAGAGAAGCGCTTGCCCTCTTCAAGGCTCGGGTTGTAGCGGAACAGGGGCCAGTAGCCCGAATCAACAGCATCTTTTTCAATCACCTGGCTCTTCATCATGTTAATGCCGTGGTTAATACAAGGAGAATAGGCAAAGATAATTGAAGGACCGTCAAAAGCTAAAGCCTCTTGGAAAGCTCTTTGCACATGGGTTCTATTGGCACCCATGGCTACCGAAGCGACATAGACGTTGCCATAGCTCATCATCATGATGCCCATGTTTTTCTTACTAATCTGCATTCCGGCATTGGCAAACTTAGCCACTGCGGCAATCGGAGTTGCCTTGGAGGCCTGTCCGCCAGTGTTGGAGTAAACTTCTGTGTCAAGGACGAGAATGTTAACATTCTTACCCGATGCCACAACGTGGTCGACTCCACCAAAGCCGATATCATAAGCCCATCCGTCTCCGCCGAAAATCCAAACATGCTTTTCACTGAAATAGTCTTTCAGCTCAATCATTTTGCGAAGAGCAGCTTTAGCTTCTTCATTGGAAGCAGCTTTCAGTGCCTCATCCAAAAGAGCTTGGGTTGCGTTTTGTGCCTCAATGGAAGCATCAGTCGTATCATCCCACAGTTCAATGTTTTTGGCCAAAGCAGCACCCAGAGCCTCTGTGGTACCAACTTTAAGCACCGTCTCAATAGCAGCTTTTAAGAGCCTTCGGTTGGAATCGACAGCCAGTCTCATTCCCAAACCATACTCGGCGTTGTCCTCAAAAAGTGAGTTACCCCAAGCCGGACCTCGTCCGTCGGTTCTCTGAGCATACGGAGTGGTGGGGAATGTTCCCCCGTAAATGGAAGAACAGCCGGTGGCATTGGCCACAATCATCCGCTCTCCGCAAATCTGGGAAACAAGCTTAATGTAAGGTGTTTCACCACAGCCGGCACAAGCTCCGGAGAACTCAAACAACGGCTTTTTGAACTGCATTCCCTTAAGGGTATTGATGGAAACTCCATCGACCACATCATCGGGTAGAGCATCAAAGAACTCAGCATTGCGAGTCTCACCGGCATCACGCTCAACCTGAATCGGGCTGAACTCCAACGACTTATCTTTTGTTGGGCACGTTTCGATACACACGCCGCATCCTTGGCAGTCTTCAGGATAAACCTGAATCTTAAAGCGCAGCTCGCGATCGTTTTTAGTATTGGATTTAAGAGTGACAAATCCCTCGGGAGCCTGCTCTAAATCTTTGGGATCAATTTGCTTAGCTCTGATGGCTGCATGGGGGCAGGATTGGACACACTGGTTACACTGAATGCAGACTTCGCTCTTCCAGCGGGGGATGAAAGGTGCAACGCCCCGTTTTTCAAGCCGTGCTGTGTTAATGGGCAGTGTTCCGTCAAAAGACATTTTGGAAACCGGAATGTCGTTGCCCTTAAGGTGCATAATCGGCTCAACGATATCTTTAGCAAAATCACTTTCATGCTCGCCAATCAGTTTCTTAGGCACATATGCATTACCAACGCTTGAGGGAATTTTAACTTCAGTCAAAGCATCGGAAGCTCCGTCAACAGCGGCCCAGTTCATCTTAACGATGTCTTCGCCTTTGCGTCCGAACGTATCTTTAATGG
Source organism: Sphaerochaetaceae bacterium (assembly GCA_050950025.1). Taxonomy (GTDB): domain Bacteria; phylum Spirochaetota; class Spirochaetia; order Sphaerochaetales; family Sphaerochaetaceae; genus JBMNGW01. The sequence continues at coordinate 173,181 of JBMNGW010000013.1, forward strand.
CTCCCTTAATAAGACTGATAGCCTCTTGTTCAGGGAAAATACCTGAAATCTTAAAGAAGGCAGCCTGCATGACTGTGTTAATTCTTGTTCCCAAACCAACTCTTTCGGCAATCTCCAAAGCGTTGATGTTGTAAAAACGGATGTCCTTGTCGATGATAGTCTGCTGCTCTTCTGCTGTCAGATGCTCAAACACTTCTTCGCTGGGAATCTGAGAGTTAAGGAGGAATACCCCTCCCTTTTTCAGCGGTGCCAGCATATCGTAGCGCCCGATATAGGCAGGGTTGTGACAAGCAACGAAATCTGCATTGTCGACCAGCCAGGGCATATTCACTGAGCTTTTACCAAAGCGGAGGTGACTGATAGTAATTCCACCCGACTTTTTAGAGTCGTAAGAGAAATAGGCCTGAGCGTTCATCTCAGTGTTTTCACCGATGATCTTAATCGAGTCTTTATTGGCTCCAACGGTTCCGTCAGATCCCAGACCCCAGAACATGCAGGAAACAACACCTTCGGGAGAGACATCGATAGCCTCTTTAAGAGGAATGCTCAACTTGGTCACATCGTCGTTGATACCGACGGTGAAGTTGTGCCAGCAGCCTTCATTCAGATGATCGTAGACAGCTTTGGCATGGGTCGGGGTGAAGTCTTTGCTCGACAGTCCATAACGACCGCCAATAACGGTGATATTCGATCTGCCCATTTGAGCCAAAGCGGTGACGACATCAAGATAAAGCGGCTCACCGATTGAACCCGGCTCTTTAGTCCGATCAAGGACAGCAATCTTTTTAACCGACTGAGGAATGGCTGCCACGAAGTCTTTGGCAGAGAAGGGGCGGTAGAGGCGCACTTTCAGCACACCGACTTTCTCACCCTTCTTATTCAAATAATCGGCAACCCACTCAAAGGTATCAAGGGCACTGCCCATGGCAATGACGATTCGATCGGCATCGGGAGCACCGACATAGTCAAACAGGTGGTATTGGCGGCCGGTAATTTGGGCAACTTTGTCCATATACTCCTGCACGATGGCAGGCACTGCATCATAATAGGCGTTGACTGTTTCGCGGCCTTGGAAATAGACGTCTTCGTTTTGGGCAGCTACTTTCAAGCGGGGCTTTTCGGGTCTTTGGGCCCTATCTCTGAACCGCTCGATATACTCCGGCTCAACAAGGCTGGCCATCTGCTCAAAGGTGATATCTTCGACTTTCTGGATTTCATGGCTGGTTCTAAAGCCGTCGAAAAAGGAAAGGAAAGGAACTTGCGATTTAAGAGTTGCCAAATGGGCGACCAGGGCAAGATCCATTGTCTCTTGAATGCTGGTGGCGGCGGTCATGGCAAAGCCGGTGTTACGGCAGCTCATAACGTCGGAGTGGTCTCCGAAAATGGAGAGCGACTGGGCAGCAAGAGAACGGGCTGAGACATGGAACACTGTAGGAATCATCTCTCCGGCAATCTTGTGCATGTTGGGGATCATTAAAAGCAATCCCTGGCTGGCGGTGAACGTAGTGGTTAAAGCTCCTGCTGAGAGGGCTCCGTGCACTGCCCCGGCAGCTCCTGCCTCCGACTGCATTTCCATAATGTCGACGCGCTGGCCAAAAAGGTTCTTCATCCCTGTCGACGCCCAGGAATCGGCGTATTCGCCCATCGGCGAAGAGGGGGTGATGGGATAAATGGCGGCGACGTCGCTGAACGCGTACGCGACGTGAGCGGCCGCGGTATTGCCGTCGATAGTAACCATGTTCTTGTTACTCATGTTGACTCTCCATTGAAATATATTTGTATGTGACCGTATAAGGTAAGCCACAACCGTTTACACACAATACGACCCCTTGCAGGCGCACAGGAGTCTCCTTGGTGACTATACAGCAAACGGGTCTTGATTGCAACCGCACAAACCCGTTGGCTTAAGGAATTATAGTGATTTAACTTGCAGTGGCACTAGCATTCGCTATGGCCGCAGGAGAAGCATTTTTTACACCCTTCGATGTTTAAAAATGTTCCGTTGCCGCACACCGGACAGATATCGGCAGCTATGCTGGAACTCTGCTTGGGAGCCAGCTCCAAATGGTACTGTCTAATCTGTTCTTCGGCATCCTCTTCATCGGGAAGCTGAGGATAATCGGCTTGCCCTTGCTCAATGCCCAAATGCTCTTCAAGTACCTGAGCTACCGCATCAGGAAGGCTCATTACCCTGTTTTTACCAAAGCCCATGGGCCTACCGCTACCGATACCTCGTAGTTGAGCAATCACTGATTGAGTCCTCTGGCGCGGAGACAGGGGGCTGGGCATTCTAAGAATCAAGCTGATTAATCTTCCAAGCCCCTCTGCATCGGCAGAGACATCAGAGCCGACTTTGGCAACGTTAATAAACACTTCAAACGGTTCGCCGTACGGCCCGCCATCGGAGTTGACAGTAATATAGGCTGTGCCAATCGGAGTCGCCTTGCGATAGGTGGTTCCGTGAAGGATGGTTGAGCGGACCCGTGATTTTGGTTCTTCGGGAACAAACTCTTCGGCCTCTTCCTCTTTGTCTTTCTTGGCAATAAGAACTTGAGAGTCTCGCGAGCCGTCTCGGTAGGTTGTCCCCCCTTTGCAGCCCAAATCATAGAGTAGCTCATATAGCTTGCCTGTTTGCTCCACTGTATAATCGGCAGGAGTATTGCCGGTTTTGGAAATACTGGAATCGACCCACTTTTGAATGGCAGCTTGGACTTTCACGTGTCCTTCGGGGGCCAAGTCCATGGCAGTGACAAAGAAATGGGGTTTTTCTTCTCCAGGATGAGCTTTTAGCCACTGATCATAAACAGCTACCCGCTCGATGTTGGAACCCATGCGTCCCACCCGCTCCCACTCCCAAAAATAGTAGGGCTCAATGCCGGTGCTTGTCCCCACCATTGTCCCTGTTGTACCTGTCGGAGCTTGAGTAAGCAGCGTGACATTGCGGATGCCTTTTTCGGCTATTAAATCACGCACTTCCTGTGGCATTTGCAGCATAAATCCGCTTTGTAAAAACTTCTCTTTATCGTAGAGGGGGAATGAGCCTTTCTCTTCGGCCAAATAGGCGCTGGCAGTGTAGGCTTCGACACAGATAAATTTGTACAGTTTGTCGATAAACTGCAGTGATTCATCACTGCCGTAAGCTAATTCAAGTTTAATCAGCATATCGGCAAGGCCCATTGTTCCCAGCCCAATTCTCCTTTCCGATTGCTGCATCTCTTTATTTTCGTCATAAAAATAGGGAGTGTCATCAATCACGCTATCCAAAAAGCGGACCGACGTGGCCACAGTTCTTCCCAGCTCGTCCCACAGCACCTTTTTGTCGTTTACAAAACGGGATAGGTTAATAGAGCCAAGATTGCACACGCCCCACGGCGGCAATCCCTGTTCGCCGCACGGGTTGGTACACTGAATTGTGCTGTAGTACCACGAGTTTGACATCCTGTTATAACGGTCAATGAAAAAGACTCCCGGTTCGGCACTAGCCCAAGCACTTTCAACAATAGCGTCCCAAATCTCTTTAGCCGGCATCGATTGGTAAGGGATAACTTTCTTACCCAGTTGCTGCCATTTTTCTAAATTCCCATCCCACTTTTCATTATATTCGGGATCGGCAGTATCGGGGAAATAGGTGGTCCACTCTTTATTGCTGCGCACAGCCTCCATAAAGGCATCGGAGATACCAACACTGATGTTGGCGTTAACGATTTTGTCCATCTCTCGCTTGCTGTTAATGAAATCCATGATATCGGGGTGCCAAATATTGAGCACCAACATCAAAGCTCCTCTGCGTGAGCCTCCCTGTTCAATCAAACCGGTGACAAAACTAAAAAGAGCTCCCCAAGAGACTGATCCGCTGGAACGCCCATTAACCCCTTTCACATAGGAGTGACGGGGACGCAAAGAAGAGAGGTTCAACCCCACTCCTCCCCCACGGCTCATGATTTCTGTCATTTGGCCCAAACTTTCAATGATGCCCCCCCGACTGTCTTTGGGGGAAGGGATCACATAACAGTTGAAATAGGTGAGGTTCTGATCGGTTCCTGCTCCGGTGAGAATTCGGCCGCCGGGAACAAATTTATAATCTTCTAAGGCCCAAGCAAACTCTTTTTCCCACTCTTTGCGTTTGGCAGGCTTCTCTTGGCTGGCAATTCCTTTGGCTACCCTTTGGAGCATCTGGGTGGGGTCGGTCTCAATCGGCTTATCAACATTCTCTCTAGTGGAAGTCAACTGCGTCCCATCTTCAAGTTTGACTATAAGTTGATCGCCGTCGATGGAAGCAATGGTACCAATTTCACGCTGACCGGTTTGCTGGTTGCTGACTGCGACAACCAGATCTCCTAAGCTCAACGTATCTTTTTTAGCATCTTTTTGCGCATATCTGTCTAAAAAGATTTTCCGCCCCAAAGGCGACAACGCATTTCTTACTGTGGCCACAGCACCAACCCCCAAGCAACAACGTACCCGCTTCCGCGGGCCGGATTTACCATAGCACATTCGCAAAGCGAGCGCAAGCCAAAACACCAACAGGTAGCGTGCATAAAAATGCACACCACCATATATAGTGTATATATATAACTTTTATGGCATTCTGATATGAGCTAAAATCTAGTTCAATTTCCCTATATCTTGGCACAGGGCAAACAATAAGGAACGCAGTTGTTGATAATCATACAAGCTGCACAGGTTGTTGTGACTGTGAGCATAACGAACCGGAACACCGCAAACAAAAGAGGGAATTCCCCTACCGGCCAAACTCAAAGCCATGGCATCGGTGCCTCCCCCTTTGCGCACAGCCTCTTGGATAACAATGTTTCGAGCAGAAGCTGCTGAACGAACCAATTGCACCAAGGAGCGATTTGCAATATGGGTTGGATCATATAAACGGACGTGAGCCCCTTTACCTACCTGTGTTTGAGCATTTCCCTTAAAAGAGGGAACATCATCGGCAGGAGCTCCTTCGACCACCACAGCCGCATCGGCTTGCACATAATTGGCAGCCACTTTGGCCCCTCTGGTCCCCACCTCTTCTTGTACAGTAAATAAAAGAGTGACATTCGCTTTCACCCTTTGGCGGACTAACAGATGAGAAAGCTCAATTAAAGCAGCCACTCCCAGCCGATCATCAAGGGCCTTTGACATCAAAGTCTCTTTTTCTTGATGATAAACAAAGCGGGTAGCAGGCACCACATAATCGCCTACGGCCACATGAAAAAGGTGTTGAACTTCGCCGCTGTTTGAGGCTCCGATATCGATGAACATTTGATCAAGGGAAGGAACAAGACCTTCATCTGCTTTGGCCAAAAAATGTAAAGGAATTTGACCGATGATGCCGGCAATAGACGTACCGTGTTGGTTTATAACTTCCACTGCCGAAGAACCCAAGGTCGCTGGATTCCACCCTCCGATGGGGACAAAGCGTAGGAAACCCTCGGCTGTAATTTCACTGACCATAAAGCCAATCTCATCTTGGTGAGCGGCAAATAAAAGAGTGGGCCCATCAGAATCAGTGCCTTGCAACTTCCAGCAAATATTGCCGATTCCATCAACAGAGAGCTCCCCTTCTTGGGCTATGTGAGCTTTGATGCAAGCGCCCACCGGCTCTTCGTAGCCACTGGGACCGCTAGCTAGAGTTAATTCGCGCAGTAAAGAGAGTGTTGTTTCCATACAAGCGAGTATAAAAGGAAGGCTGCCTCAGCACAAGGAGGCAGCCTTGTATAAACGACTCTAATACCCCATTTGGATCATGGCATCAGCTACTTTTTTAAAGCCAGCAATATTGGCTCCTTTAACGTAGTTGATATACCCATCATCCTCTTTGCCTTCTGCAAGGCAGGCGGCATGGATGTCTTGCATAATCACATGCAGTTGGCGGTCTACTTCTTCAGCCGACCAGCTCAGTTTCAGCGCATTTTGCGACATCTCCAATCCGCTGACGGCAACTCCGCCGGCGTTGGCCGCTTTGCCGGGGGCAAAAGGAATTCTGTTTTCAATGAAGTAGGTCATTGCATCAGCCTGACAGCCCATATTGGAGGTCTCCACAACATATTTGACCCCATTGGCAGCCAGTTGCTTGGCATCTTCCAAACTCAGCTCATTTTGGATGGCACAGGGGAAAGCCATATCGACCGGCACTTCCCACGGCTTTTTATTGGCAACAAACTTGGCGCCAAATTTAGCGGCATAGGGGGCAACCACATCGTTGTTACTTGAGCGCAGCTGAACCATATACTCCCATTTTTCAGGAGTATTAATGCCGTTTTCATCCAGAATGTAGCCATCGGGGCCGCTGATGGTGACAACTTTGGCTCCCAACTCAGAAGCTTTCATCACAGCACCCCAAGCCACGTTGCCAAAACCTGAGATGGCAATCCGTTTGTCTTTAAGTGTGTCATTATGAGCTTCAAGCATCTGCTGGGCAAAATACATGGTGCCAAAGCCGGTGGCTTCGGGTCTAATCAACGATCCTCCGTAGACTCTCCCTTTGCCGGTAAGCACTCCCGTATTTTCATCACGCAGGCGCTTGTACTGACCGTACATATACCCAATTTCACGAGCGCCAACACCGATATCTCCTGCCGGCACATCGGTATGAGGTCCAATGTATTTTTGTAATTCTGTCATAAAAGAGCGGCAAAAGCGCATCAGCTCGTTGTTTGATTTACCGCGGGGATTGAAATCTGAGCCCCCTTTGCCTCCTCCCATCGGTAAGGTGGTCAGAGAGTTCTTAAATGTCTGCTCAAAAGCAAGAAATTTCAAACTGCCCAATGTTACGCTGGGATGGAAGCGGATTCCCCCTTTGTACGGGCCAAGAGCGTTGTTAAACTGTACCCGATAGGCACGGTTAACTTGAATATCTCCGTTGTCATCTTCCCACTCGACTTTAAAGGTGATAGTCCGATCGGGTTCTGTGACCCGCTCCAGAATCTTCCCATTAACGTAAGCAGGATTGTCATTCACAACATCGATAATCGATTCGATGACCTCTGTTGTCGCTTGGATGAATTCGGGCTCTCCGGGATTACGGCGCTCGAGCTCTGCCATGAAATCTTCAAGATTGTACATAGAAACCCCTCTTTTATTCGATAGTGCGCCTGAGAAATCTCATGCTGTTGTGCACAAATTCAGTGTAGTACCGAAAAAGGTGCCTGTCAATATAAAGGACAGTATTGTCCTGGTTTTTTGATATATAAGGCAAAAAAGAGCTTTAATTTTTAGCATATGGGAAACAGAAGGGGTCTAGATTGAGTAAGTGTCCTCCCTCAGCTACTCAAATACTCCCAAAGAGCATCAGTAGGGGGAGGAGCAACCACCAGCAGCTTCTGTTTGCTCACCGGGTGGGCGAAAGCAAGGCTGCGGGCATGCAGATGAATCCCTCCACCAGGATTGGACCGCTTGGCCCCATATTTCAAATCGCCTTTGATGTGGCTTCCCATCGCTGCCAGTTGGGCCCGAATCTGGTGTTGACGCCCAGTAATAAGACGAATTTCCAATAAATAGTAGTTATCAGAAGCCCCTTTGATTTCATATTCCATCACAGCTTCTTTACTATTTTTTCTTTGTTGGTCGGTTGCCGTCGATTTATTTTGGGCCTCATTGCGACTTAGGTAGTGGACAACCCTCCCCTCCGGCTGGGTGGGAAGTTTATCGACAACGGCCCAGTAGATTTTTTCTACATCCTCTGAGGAGCGAAACAACTGATTCATCCGGGTAAGAGCTTTGCTTGTTTTTGCAAAGACAATCACTCCGCTGGTGGGTCGATCAAGGCGATGGGGAATGCCTAAGAACACATTGCCCTGTTTGTTGTAGGTTTTTTTTAAGTACTCTTTTACCGTATCGGCAAGTGTGATATCGCCGGTTTTGTCACCTTGGGCTAACTCTCCGGGCAGTTTATTGATGACAATCAGGTGGTTATCTTCATACAAAATTCGCCGGCCAATATCACTGTTCATCGTTGTCTATCTCATCATCAAAAGGATCTATGTCTTTAAATAAAGAGGGCTCTTGGTCCTCTTCTGCTCGGGGATCTGCTTCATTCTTAATACGAATTGATTGCGCCTCTTTAGTGCTTAAGCGCACTCCGTTAGCCCGCACTCCTTTAATAAGGAAGCGGGAAAAGTAGGTGCGATCTTCAAGGCTTTTGTACCCTTTGCCTTTTTTGAAGCTAATCGTAATGCGGGCATCGGGCAATGTTGAGAGGGTATTAAGTTTAAAATCACCTTCAGGGAGCAACTCGTAGGTGCGATTAAGGATGAATTGCGTGATGCGACACCGTTTAATGAAGAGGTACTTTAAGCTCCTCTCTTGATAAATAATGGTAAAGACCAGCTGTTCCAGCTCCTCTTTGTCAGCTAAAGAGCAAAACCGCATCCCTTTACCGACAAATAGCTTTTCAGCCACATCGGTGACGTAGTAGGTCCCCTCTTTTTGGATAATGAGAATTCTGTCCAAAGGAGAAACAAGAAATTGAGTGGTTCCACTTTTTAAGCCATACCCCAAATACCCACTGGATGCCTCGTATTTGAGTGTTAAGCTGCGATGGGCAGCCTCTCGTTGGTCTACTCGCTTAAATGAACTTATGAGAGTTCTCCGTTCTTTTAACGAAGGACTTGCCAACTTTTTCAACTCTTGCAGATAATCGAGGGCATACTCAGTCAAATGGCTCAGATGCCCTTTAATCTCTTTGAGCCGTTGTAAAATAGAGGCTATCTCTTCTCTGTTTTTATCAATGTCATATAAGCTGATACGGCGGATGGGGATTTTTAATAAGCGCTCTACATCCTCATCGGTAACAGGGTTCTCAATTTGTGCTTTGAATGGCTCAAAACCGCTGATGACTGCTTGCATCACCTCTGCTTGGCTTTTTTTATCTTCAATCTCTTTATAAATTCGCTCTTCAACAAAAATACGCTCCAAAGTACGAGCATGGAGGCGATCGAGCAAGTGAGCCTGCTCTCCCAACAACTCCCGTTTAAGAATCGCTAAAAGAGAGTCGGCGTGAAAGCTAATGATTTCACTAATGGGTTTAACAACGGGAATTCCCTCTTCAATAACCAAAGGATTGACCGATATCGATTGTTCACAAGCAGTAAAACCATACAGGGCGTTAACCATATCCTCCGAATAGGTGTTGCGTGCCAATACAATTTCAATGTTAACCTGTTCGGTAGTGTAGTCGTTGATTGCCGAAACTTTCAGTTTCCCTTTTTTAGCGGCATCCTCAATCGATTTAATCATCCGCTCAGTTGTCACCCCAAAAGGGAGTTCTTCAATAATAATTCGTTTGGAATCTTTCGTATTCAGTTTGGCCCTGACAAGGACTCGCCCCGTGCCATCGTCGTACGAGGAGACATCAATCAGAGCTCCGCTGGGAAAATCGGGATACAGCTCAACTTTCTTGCCTTGTAGCGCAGCACCAACGGCATCCATCACTTCAAAGAGGTTATGCGGCAAAATCTTGGTTGACATGCCCACGGCAATCCCTTCAGTTCCTTGGACCAACACCACTGGAATTTTAGCAGGAAAAGCTTTGGGTTCTTTGTTACGTCCATCATAAGAATCGACAAATTCGGTCAGCTCAGGATTGTAAAGGACCCGTTTGGCAAAGGGGAGAATACGACATTCGATATATCGAGGAGCGGCGGCGCTGTCGCCGGTAAGAATATTACCAAAGTTCCCCTGTCGGTCGATAAACAGCTCGGTGTTGGCTAAATTGACCAAGGCATCACCGATAGAAGCATCCCCGTGAGGGTGGTACTTCATACAATGACCGACTACATTGGCCACTTTATGAAATTTACCGTCGTCCATTTCAAACAAAGAGTGGAGAATACGTCTTTGGACCGGCTTCAGCCCGTCGATGATATCGGGAATGGCCCTATCTTTAATGACATACGAGGCATACTCTAAAAAGTTTTCTTTGAATACCGACTCAGCATGGGCCATTAGATTAGGTTCTCCATGATAAAACCTCTTCGCTCGGGAGTGTTGTCTCCCATGTAGAATTTCATTGTCTTGTGCATCTCTTTTGAAGAGGAGATGGAGACGGGAATCAAGCGCATATTTTCACCAATGAACTGTTTAAACTCAGAGGGGTTTATCTCTCCCAGGCCTTTAAAACGGGTCACTTCAGCTCCTCTGATTTGCTGTAAAGCCTCCTCTTTTTGTGCTTCGTTGAAGCAGTAGAGGGTTTGTTGCTTATTGCGCACCCGATACAAAGGAGTCTCTAAAATGAAGAGGCGCCCGGCAAGGGCCAGGTCTTCAAAATAGGAGAGGAAGTAGGTCATCAGAAGGTTTCTGATATGATAGCCGTCTGTATCAGCATCGGTGGCGATAATAACTTTGCCATACCGAAGCCCTTCAATGCCGTTTTCCAAGCCAAGGGCAATCATCAGGTTATATAGTTCTTCGTTTTTATAAATCTCTGTTTTCTTTCTATTAAAGACATTCTGGACTTTCCCCCGCAAACTGAAAATGGCCTGAGTATACACATCGCGCACCGAAACGATTGAGCCTGAAGCAGAATCGCCTTCGGTGAGGAAGATCATCGAATCTTCTCCTTTGACACCATTTTGATTAAGATGGTATTTGCAGTCTTTCAGTTTGGGAATATTAAGAGAAACTTTTTTGGCCGCCTCACGAGCAGCTCCTCTGACGGCTGTCAGTTCTTTGCGCAGTTTCTCATTGTTGGCTATTTTATCGGAAAGTTTATTGGCTTCTTCTTGGTTTTTCAGCAAGAAGTCGATAATAGCCTCTCTGACTCCTTGGGTAATCCATGTGCGAACTTCCGTATTTCCCAGTTTGTTTTTTGTCTGGCTCTCAAACAGAGGGTCCTGCAACTTAATGGAAATTGCTCCAATCAACCCTTCGCGCACATCGGTGGCTGTATATGATTTTTTGTAAAACTCGTTGATTCCTTTAAGAATCCCCTCTTTAAAAGCCCACAGGTGGGTTCCCCCATCACTGGTGTGCTGCCCGTTAACATAGGAAAAGTAGTTTTCGCCGTAGTTGTGTGTATGGGTAAAAGCAAATTCCAAATGCTCATTTTTTAAGTAGATGGTTTCATAAAGACCTTCGTTGCCAATCTGTTTTTCCAACAAATCGAGTAATCCCCGCTTGCTGGCAAACATCTTACGGTTAAACTCAATAGAGAGCCCCATATTCAAATAGGCGTAGTTCCATAGCCGCTCTTCAATGAATTCCTCAGAAAAAGCATAATCACCAAAAATGGCAGGATCGTTATCGGGGGTAAATTCAATCAGCGTTCCGTTAGCTTCAGTAGTCTTGCCTTCTTTGTGGTCGCTTAGCTCCCCTTTGTGAAAAATAGCCTGAGCCATTTTGCCATCGCGAAAGCTGGTAACACTGAAATAAGAAGAGAGCGCATTAACCGCTTTGGTTCCCACGCCGTTTAATCCAACGGAGAACTGAAAAACATCATCGTTGAACTTACCGCCAGTGTTGATAACCGAAACGCATTCAACCACTTTGCCCAAAGGAATGCCTCGGCCCCAGTCACGTACACTGACGTGATTTTGCTCAACTTTGATGGCAATTTTGGAACCGTATCCCATAATGAACTCATCGATACTGTTATCGATGACTTCTTTAAGGAGAATGTAGATGCCGTCTTCAAAATGCGAGCCGTCGCTCAGACGCCCGACATACATACCTGGGCGCAAACGAATATGCTCCAGAGCACTTAAAGTCAGAATTTTGCTCTCGTCATATGCGGCGGGACCCGCTTGGGATTTTTTCTTTGCCATTAGTTTCTATTATATAATGTTTGAGGACGATTGCAAAGGTGTACCGTTCTTTCACTCTTCTACAGTACATCGAGTTGTCATAGATACGTTATCTAAGCAGACAGTAAAACATTGCACCTGAAGTCCATTTTTTGTAAGGTCGCAAAAATCTTTTTTAAAGGAATGAACCCAAAGTTCTTCATTATCGGCAAGCCTATGTCTTCTTTCTCATCCCCAGGATGCACCATCGAAAAAGTGGAATTCTACCGATTATCTCATCTATATCAATAAGACCACGGCTACCAAATGAAATACTGCAAATGTGTCAAGTGAAAACTTGCAAATGTGTCAAGTGAAAACCTGCAAATGTGTCAAGTGAAAACCTGCAAATGTGTCAAGCGTAAGATATGATATGTATTATTGGAACTGTCCACACAGGAGATTCTAATGGATTATTTGAAAAGAATTTCAGATGAACTGCTATCGCAAAAACTTGAGGCTTTTGGTGCAGTTTTGATAGTAGGGCCTAAGGGATGTGGAAAAACAACTACCGCCAAACAACAAGCGATGAGCTTCATAGAATTTCAAGATGAAGATGAGCGAGAAAACTACCTCCTTATTGCAAATACACATCCTTCTGATTTATTGAAAGGTGCTAAGCCCAGATTGTTCGATGAATGGCAAGATGCTCCTAAGATTTGGGGGGCAGTCAGAAAAGATGTAGATGATTCGAAAGAGGTGGGGCAGTACATTCTTACTGGCTCCGTTTCTTCAACTGTCGAGACTCCCCATACAGGAACACTCAGGATTTCTCGCATGAGAATGTATCCTATGAGTTTGTACGAAAGTGGAGAATCGAATGGTACGGTCTCTCTTTCCACATTGTTTGATAATCCAGATTCATTTGAAAAATGCAGTTCAGAGCTGACTATTGATGGTATCAAATTCGCTATCTGTAGAGGTGGATGGCCAAGTAGTCTTCGAGGGAGAACCGAGCAGGCAAGGCTCGCAATAGCCCGAGACTTATTCAACCAAACGTGTGAAGTGGATCTGTCAAACATTGATAAGGCAAAAAGGAATCCAATGTGGGCAAGAACTGTTTTAAAGTCGTATGCTCGTAATCTATGCACACTCGCCCAAACGAAAACGATTATTGCTGATGTGAACGCTACCTGCGATATGTCAAAACAAGCGTATTACGATTATCTTACTGGCTTTGAAAAACTGATGATTATAGAGGATATCGATGCATGGTCACCCTCAATTCGATCAAAGACAACCATTCGATCCTCCAAAAAGAGAAATGTAATTGACCCTTCAATTGCTGCTGCAGCACTTGGAGTATCGCCCGATTACTTCTCAAAGGATTATAAAACACTCGGCTTCTTATTTGAATCATTGTGTATACGGGATATAAAAATCTACTCATCGTCTCATAATGGATTAATTTCCTATTATCACGATAGGCTTGGACTTAAGGCCGATGCTGTCCTTCACTTAGATGACGGGCGCTATGCTCTTATCGAATTCAAACTGGGACAGAACGAGGTAGAAGAAGCTGCAAAACATCTTTGTGAGATTGAAAGACGTATCCAAGAATACAATAAGAGAGAACCCCGAAACTCGATACGCCTGCCTGATTTAAAGCTTATCATTACCGGAACACCGTATGGATACCGGAGGAATGACGGGGTTTTTGTGATTCCAATAGGTTCTCTGAAGAATTGATGCACATACCTGTAAGCGACAATAGGAGCCCGTTAGTAAATCCAAGAGGCTCCCAGAGTTAAAGCTACTGCATTATCATCATCCCAGTTAAACAAATCACCGCTCTTTCCAAAGGGGGAAGAGATGTTTGCAATCAGGCTAAAGCCTTCAAACACCGCCCAAGATGCTCCTGCTGTAAGCTGTGCGCTAAGATCAAGGGGGGAGAATATTGCTTTGAGGCTGAGTAAGAGCGTGCTTGTCGGATTGTAGACGACCTCCGGATAAAAAAGCAGTGCACACGTCGTTTCGCTTTGGCTCTCAACCTTCCACGCACCAAATGGCCGGCTTAAGATTTCAAGACGAAGGGACAGATTTCTACCTCCGCTAAGCTGCTGCATATGAAACAACCCGCCGCTAATCATCCATGACTTTTGGGTAGCAGAGGCACTGAAATTGGACTGGTTGATGGTAATCGAGGAAGCGAGGTACCAGTCGAATCCGATATTTCCCTGCAAGCTGGCGTAGAACTTGTGAAGCCGTCCAGCCTCCTCTTTTGTAAGGTAGCCCCCTTCGACTTTCATCTCTCCCACATTGGTGTACAAACGTGCACCGGTTCCCATATCCTGAGCTTGACCTGTTTTGCTGGGCAGAAAAACCGCCTCTACAAAGCTGAAAAACCCCAATGGATAGTTCACGCTTATCAGCCAATCAGTTTTGGAGCGTAATTCAGCTTGGGTGAGATCCACCGAAACGGAGGAGCTGCCGTAGAGGATGTCTGCAGCATTGAAGAGCATGCCGTCCCCCCAGCTAAGGCGGGTCTTGCCCGCTGTCAGGCGGAAGGAGGGGAATCGGGTGCGCAGGTAGGCTTTGTAGATGATATCGTCAAAGGAGGTAATGGGAGTAGTAGAGGAGGTTCGCAGAGCAACCTCTCCCCGTACATTGCCTGAGTTTTCAGAAGGAAGTGAAATTTTCAAATCCATTCCCATCCCCTGTTTGACGTCTTGTGAATCAAAAATATAAGCAGTTGAGGTAAAAAGATTCATCTCCACCACAGGATTCTGTGCCGCCTCGATGCCAAAAAGAGTGCAAGCGATGAACATCGATATCAGTAGCAGTCGTCTTCCTACCATGTCAGATTCTCCAAGGTAAAAATCCTTCGGTCAAGAAGGATGTTTACTTCCAACGTATCCAAAACCATGATGGTGAAGCTGTCGCGCTTCAACTTATCTTCAATCTTGGTTTGTTTGGGGAGGGTTCTGCCGTCCACAACAATGGTATCTTGGACCTCCATCTCTTTAAGCAGTCTCCCTTGTGCAGTCGAATAAGTAGCTTTCCACACCAAGTAGGTCTGTTTGTCCACCCAGATTTTCTGGATGGGATAGGAAACTTGACGTGTTTTGGCAGTCAAAGTCAGCACATGGCAGTCATATCCATTGACGATTTCGCTGCCGTCAAGGCGGACGGTATACTTATCCAGGGTATTCTTCTCCTCGGTCATATCCTCATATGAGAGATCCGACCCGAGCAAAGATTGTCTTAGAGCAGCTCCTTGGAGTCTGATCAACTCCTCGGCATCGGGGTAAAAGAGGTACAAGCTGCCTTTGGTTCGAAGGATCTTTTGCCCGCGTTCGGCAACACTGGTGAATTCTATCAGCGAGTCGCTTGAACCCTGTGACCATGCTTTGAAGGTGCTCTCCTTCGCCCCGAATCGATCGGTTGTTTTGATTGAACCGGTTGAATAGGATGTGTCGAAGGTTTGCATCCCGTCCATGGTTTTAATAATCTCTTCTGCTGTGATAGCCGACAGTGCCGCTGAAGAGCAAAGCAGGCAAAATAGGATTATTGTGATGATACGAGTGCGATTAGACATAACGGAGGGCCTCCACAATTTGGATTTTTGCTGCTCTTTGGGAGGGAATGAGCGTGGAAAGAGTAGAGATGAGAATGGCATAGAACCAGACAAAAAGGGCAGTCCACCAATTAACCTGCGGATAAAGGATGGAAGAGATTTCCATATCCACCCCACTCATTGCCTCGGTGAAATTCAAGCCAATCTTGCCTAAAACAGTGATAAGGATGAGCCCGGCGATAGTTCCCAACGTGGAGCCGGCTATACTGATGAACGAGCCTTCCAGTAGGAAAAGCCCGGTGAGTTCCTTGCCCTGCATTCCCAAGGCACCAAGAGTCCCAATCTCCCGCATCCGCTCATAGATTACCATCATGGTGGTATTGATGATGACGGTACTTCCAAGCACAAAAAAGACTCCGCCTAGGACGTAGTAGACGAACTTGGCAATGGACAAAAAACCGTACATCATGTTCAAATCCTTCCAGGCCTTTGTCTCGGTTACAAGCCCAATCTTTGTTTCAAGAGCAGTTTTCACTGAACCGGCAACATCTGCTTCCTTGTAGTTCTCGGCGACCTGTAGGAGAATTTCCTGAGCCTGCCCCTCCATGCGCAGCAAGTACTGCGCTCGATCCAAGGGGATGTAGAGGGTATTGGAACTTAATATGCCAACAGGAAACGATGCTAAGCCGACTATCTCAAATGTCATGGCATTCGATCCCCTTAGGGCGGTGGAGGTCAATACGGTCAGTTTCTCCCCCACTTCCGCCTGAAGATCATGGGCCAAGACGGCTCCAAGGAGTAGCTCGTTCTTTCCTTCTTGGGGAATCCTTCCCTTGGTCACCAAGGAGGGAAAGTCGATAAACGCCGTTTCGCTGGCAAAATCAACACCGACACCCAGAGCTCCTCTATTCTTACCTCTGAGATAGAGATTAGCCGGGAAATTGATACGGCTAGTTGCCGCTTCAACACCCTCGACGGACTTTACGATTGGAAGTACCTCATCTATATCAAGACTGAGATGCAGAGGATTATACCGTTCATATTTCTCGAACGCCTCGTGCCGAATTCTTACCTCTCCGGTATAGTAAGAGGTCAAGTTTGACTCCATATCAACTTCCATACACTCAAGAAGGGCCAAAAGAGCCATGATTGCCATTGCAGTGACCGCTATTGCTACCGCCGATAGCAAGGAGCGGCGAAGATTGCGAAAGATATTGCGAAATGCTAAAGCAGGGAGTTTAATCGTCACTACCTCTTCTCCTATTGATGATGCAAACAGGTTGGGATATCCAGCTTCAGGGCCCTATGGATGGGAAATAATGCAACGATCATAGCGAGGCCGATACCGCTGACAAAGGCTTTGATCAGAGTCAGCAGGCTCCAAGAACCCCGCATGACGTTCTGGATTCTAAAGCCGATGTCTATATCCCTAAGCAT
Organism: Sphaerochaetaceae bacterium; assembly: GCA_050950025.1. Classification (GTDB taxonomy): domain Bacteria; phylum Spirochaetota; class Spirochaetia; order Sphaerochaetales; family Sphaerochaetaceae; genus JBMNGW01. Next base: position 189,912 of record JBMNGW010000013.1, read on the forward strand.
AAAACCAAAATCGAAGCCTACATTCACCAAATACAGATTGGCAAGGCTCCCTAGCAAAATGCCAGTCACCGAACCAAGCAGTCCGATGCCGCCTGCCTCAAAGAGGAAAGCCAGCAGAATATGACGATCGCGCATGCCCAAAGCACGCATCATGCCAACCTCGCGCATTCGTTCATACATGGCCATCAACATGGTATTGGAAACACCGACAGCTGCAATGATGAAAACAAGAAAGAGAATCAAAGTGGTTCCACCTTGCTTCGCCTTAAGAATCGCCAAATAATCACGAGCAAGATCTTCCCATGTATAAAGGGTCAACTCGGCATCGAGGGCCTGAAGTTTGGGGTCTAGACTCCGTACAGTTGCATTAATGTCGCTGTTCTCACTAAGGGCAATATCGATGCTCGAAACCGAACCTTCCATGGCAAGATAGAAATCGGCGGCATTGATATCCATCATAACAAGACTTCGGTTCACATTGGGGTTGGGGCAATTGATGATGCCAACAACCTCCATATCGAAGGCTTCATAAAACCCTCCCTTTCCACGAGTGACCAACGTGACCCAATAGCCCACTTTCGCCCCGATGTCCTCAGCAAACCAGCTGCCCAGTACAATGCCGTCCATCTCCCCGCTTCTCAAAAATCGCCCCTCGACCAGTGTATTCCCAAAGCGATACACATCAAAGTCGGTGGCAGGATTGATAGCTGTTACTTGGACGTTCATATTACCGTCCTCGCCAAAATCACCCTGATAAAGAATCATATCGGCAGCAAAAGAGATACGCTCGGTGGCGGCAATACCATCAGCCTTGAGCAGATCAAGAATTGCTTGAGGGTTTTCAATCGAAGCATCCAAAGGGAGAAAATAACGGTCCTCCCAGTAAGCAGTATCGTGAATCCTCATCGAGGCTGTCTCGTACCAACGAAGATTCCGCATCGACTCAAGCTCGGCACCAAGTAGCAGTGAGTCGACCAGAACGTACATCAACAATCCAAAAGCGATGGCAATAGCGGTAATGGCAGTCCTGCGCTTGTAACGCAGCAAATTTTTTGCAGCCAGTTGCAGGATGAATTTCATCACTGCCTCCTTTCATCGCTTGCGATAGAGCCATCATGCAGTTGTACCAGACGACTGGCATACTCCATGACCATCTTGTCATGGGTAGAAAAGATGAAGGTCGTACCAAATTTCTCGTTCATCTGCCTCATCAGCTTAAGGATTTCCTCTCCTGTTTTGGAATCAAGGTTGGCAGTCGGCTCATCGGCGAGGATTAGCTGAGGACGTTTGACCAAAGCCCGGGCAATGGCGATTCTCTGCTGTTGCCCTCCGCTAAGCTGTGAAGGGCGGCGGTTCTCCATCCCCTGTAGCCCGACTTCTTGCAACATTTCATAGGTGCGTTGTCTGACTTCTGCTTTGGGGACATTGAGCAAAGAGAGGACGAACGAAACATTTTCGTAGGCTGAGAGGACCGGAATGAGGTTGTAGGTTTGAAAAATGAAGCCGACGTTCTGCCTTCTAAATGAAGTCTTCTCTTCTTTGCTCATGGTGCTGATCTTCTGATCGTTGATGCAGATTTCTCCATCATCGATGGCGTCTATACACCCAATGAGGTTAAGCAATGTGGTCTTTCCCGAGCCTGATGGTCCAGCGATAGAGAGAAACTCCCCGTCCTGTATCTCTAAAGAGACCTGTTTCAAGGCACGAACAATACTCTCGCCCGTCTTATAATTACGACTTACCTTCTCAACCTTAATCATTTTTAAGCATCTCCCTCTCAGTCTTAGTCTTACTGAACTGCTTAATCGACACCGAGTTTACGATAACCGTCCTATACCCTTCCTGCAAGAGGAAGAAAGCTAAAGTAAAGTGCTAGCATCAGGTGGATTGCATGAAAAAACAATCCGCTCAGTTCATTGATTTCTCCTGTGTCCAAAAAATGGTACGAAAAGGTGTCGATACCGATAATACTACTTTTCACAAAACTGCCTTTGATGGGGTTAATAGACTACTCCCTTCCTCAATATCCGGTTTGACGCAAACTTGATGGCTTAAAAAGTATGTCGCCCTTGCTGCCCTTAACAATAACATATGCAAAAACCTAAGTAATTTTAGGATTATTTATTCGTAGGAGAAGCTTTAGTGTTACATTATCTTGCTTTGGGCTCAACTATTTTGTATAGTGAACCCCTATGGAAGATCCGTTACCTAGAAGGAGGCCATTGTGAGCCTCCATATCAGCGCTATTGTCGCCCTTTTATTCTTGTCGGCTTTTTTCAGTGCCTCTGAAACCGCCTTTACCAGCCTTTCGTTTGTTCAAATCAGGATGCTTGAAGCAAAGAAAGGCAAAGTAGCCCATAAAGCGGCCCACTTAGCCTCCAACCGCGAGCTATTACTTTCGGCTATTCTTATTGGCAACAACCTTGCCAACCTCAGTGCTTCAGCTTTAACAACCACTTTTGTTATCTCCACTTGGGGCAACAATCTTATCGGTATTGGCACCGGTGTGTTGACATTACTGATTCTTATTTTTGGTGAAATCACTCCCAAACAGGTAGCTATGAGCCACAATATGACCATAGCCCAAGTTGCTGCTTATCCATTGCAG
>JBMNGW010000014.1:0-23208 GCA_050950025.1 Sphaerochaetaceae bacterium
TTCCTATATTGAGCAAAAAGAGGCTATTGCCAAAGCAGCAGCCTCCTTAATTGGTGATTCGCAACGTATCATGATCACCAACGGCACCACCAGTGCTTTGATTGCCCGCTATTTATTAGGCAGACGTGCTATCCAGATTGTTTCTAATTCCACCCTTTTAATTCCGTATGCCCGCGTTAATCCCAACATCTCTTTAACTATTGTAGGCGGCGAGTTTCGCCCTTCGGCAGAGGCCTTTGTCGGCCCAATTGCCAACCGCCATATTGGTGAGTATCATGTTGAATATACCTTTACTGGAACTGACGGAGTGACAGCCGAATATGGCTTAACCACTCATTTGAGCGAAAATGCCGAAATTGTGCGCCAGATGTGCAACCAAGCTAAAAAGAGGGTGTTGGTTGCCGACTCTTCAAAATTTGGAAAACAGGGCTTTGTGAAAATATGCCCCTTAACAGATATAGATATCATTATAACAGATCAGGGACTTGAGCCTGAGTCGATGCAAATTATGACCGACATGGGTTTGAAAGTCATTGTAGTGTAAGAAGGAGAGATTATGGCAACTGAAGTCGTCATGCCAAAACAGGGCAACACAGTCGAATCATGCATTATTTTGGAGTGGAAAGTTGCAGAAGGTGATACGGTTGAGGTAGGCACAATCGTCTGCGAAGCCGAAACCGACAAATCGACCATTGAGGTTGAATCAACAGCCCAAGGAACCGTCTTAAAACTGCTTTACGAAGTGGGCTCCGATGTGCCGGTGATGCAACCCATTCTTATCGTGGGAGAAAAGGGCGAGAAGGTTGAGCTTCCGGCCCAAAAGACGGATCAGATAACAAAGAGTACTCCTGTAGCCCCAGAGCCGGCAAAAACAGCTACTACTGCTGCCCCAACTTTCAATAGTTCTCCCCGATCGCGCCAAGTTGCCCTTGAGTTGGGAGTTAATTTAGCAGATGTAAGTCCCACCGGTCCTCAAGGGAGAATCATTGAAAAAGATGTTCGCAGTGCAGCTCCTTTGACACCCGTTGCCCAAGAGCTGATGAGTAAAGGGGATGTTTCCGCTCCATCTATCGGTTCGGGAATTGGTCAACGAGTGCTGGGCTCTGATTTACTTCCCCTCCAAGCAAAAGAGGCCATTAGCCGCACAGAACTGAAAGGAATTCGCAAAATTACAGCCGAGCGGATGCACCAATCGCTGGCTCAAACGGCGCAGTTTACGATGACCTCATATGCAGAGGCCACTGGGTTACTCGCTTTGCGCCAAAAATTCAAACAATCGGATGAGCGTCTTGGTTTGCAAAAAATCACCATCAATGACATTATACTGTTCGTTGTTTCAAGAACACTGGAAGCATTCCCGTTTATGAACGGCCATTTTGTCGGTGATGCGGTTGAAGAGTATGCCGATGTCCATTTAGGATGTGCTGTTGATACCCCCAGAGGATTGTTAGTGCCGGTCATTCGGCATGCCAACCAGCGTTCTTTGAAAGGCATCAGCGATGAGTTTAAGCGCTTGGCGGCCAAAGCTCAACCCGATGATTTAACAGGTTCGACCTTTACGGTGACCAACTTGGGAGCTTTGGGCATTGAGGCCTTTACGCCGGTGGTGAATATCCCCGAAATTGCTATTTTGGGAGTTGGCTCCATCGCTTTAAGAGCGACAGAAGATGATCAAGAGGAGTTTGTCTTCTCCCCCCACATCGCTTTGTCGCTGACAGTGGATCATCAGGCAGTGGACGGAGCTCCTGCAGCTCGGTTCTTGCAAGCTTTGTGTGTAAATATAGCCAACGTAGAGATGGTTTTGGCCCTATAGGAGGAGTGAGGTGGAAACATTTGATGTAATTGTGATTGGTTCGGGCCCTGGCGGATATATTGCTGCCCAGAAGGCGGGGGAGCTGGGCAAGAAGGTTCTTTTGGTAGAAAAAGGGGAGCTGGGAGGAGTGTGCACCAATGTGGGCTGCATTCCCACCAAAAGTCTGCTCAATTCTGCCAAGCTCTATAAAGGGGCACTCGATTCTGAAAAATTCGGAGTAAAAGCAACCAACGTCGAATACGATTTAGCCGCTGCCATGGCCCATAAAAACGATACAATTGAGACCTTGAAAAAAGGGATCGCCTTTTTAATGAAAAACGCTAAAGTTGAAGTCGTCCAAGGGGCAGCCCATTTTATAGATGAGACGCAAATCGAAGTTGAAGGGAAGCGGTATGGGGCCAAGAATTTCATTATTGCCACAGGCTCTTCCCCGCAACAGGTTCCCATTAGTGGCTCTGATTTGCCTCATGTGTTAACAAGTAACGAAATTCTTGCCATCGATAAACTCCCTTCTTCATTGGCAATCGTCGGCGGAGGAGTTATCGGTATTGAATTTGCCTCCTATTTCTCGGCTGTCGGAGTAAAAGTCACCGTCTTTGAAATGATGGATGAAGTTTTACCGATGATGGATCCCGAATTTGCTAAGCTCATCAGACGCGAAATGAGAGGCGTCGATTTCTTTGTCTCAGCCAAAGTCACTTCCATAACAGCCGACTCAGTGGTGTTCACCGATGCCAAAGGCAATGAAAAAACAGTTGCCGCTGAGATGGTGTTAATGAGTGTGGGACGAAAGCCCAACACAGAAGGGCTGGAGGCTTTAAAGCTGCAAATGGACCGGTCTGCCGTTGCTGTTGATGAGAATCTGAGAACCAGCATTCCCCATATTTATGCCATTGGAGATGTTAACGGTAAATCGCTTTTAGCTCACAGTGCCTCACGAATGGCTGAAGTGGTCATTGCCAACTTATATACAGACAAAAGCCAAAAGATGCGCTACCACGCAATTCCGTGGGCTTTATATAGCAGCCCCGAAGCAGCCGGATGTGGATTGACTGAACTACAGGCAGCCAAAGAGGGGAGGCCCGTCATAAGTGCCACAGCTCAAATGCGCCCCAACGGACGATTTTTGGCCGAACAAGGCAAACGGGCCAGCGGACTGTGTAAAGTTGTAGCCGACGCTAAAACACGAGCTATTTTGGGCGTTCATCTCCTTGGTCCTTACAGCAGTGAAATTATTTATGGAGCAGCCGCCATGATAGAGGCTGAATTACGCATTGAGGATGTGAAAGAGATTGTCTTCCCCCATCCAAGCATTGCAGAAATTATTAAAGATACTCTGTTCGCCCTTGAACAGACCCAGTCCTAAAAGGAGCACGTATTATGGCTAGACAGTTACCTTTTGATCCTAAAACGTTGAGGAAAAAAGAGAGCCTGAAGCTCAACGCAATTCCCATAAACCAATATGCAGGCGATTTTGCCAAAGAGCTTAAGCTGTATGGCAAAGAGCGGTTGATTAAAGTGCTTTACGACATGTTGTTGATTCGCGAGTTTGAAACCATGTTGGACTTAATCAAGCGGGAAGGCTCGTATCAAGGGATTTCGTACAACCATATGGGACCTGCTCACCTTTCCATCGGTCAAGAATCGGCGGCAGTAGGGCAGGCTATGGTTTTAGAGCCCGAAGATTATATTTTTGGCAGCCACCGCAGCCACGGTGAAATTTTAGCTAAATGTCTTTCGGCAATTGCCAAAATGGAAGACAAAGAACTGCAAAAAGTGATGGAAAACTTTATGGATGGGGCCACGTATGCTGTGGTAAAAGAACACTTTGGCGGCTCTTCAGTAAAAGAGACAGCCGAAAACTTTATCATCTATGGCACATTAGCTGAAATTTATGCCAAAGCGACTGGTTTTTCCAAAGGCCTAGGCGGCTCGATGCACACCTTCTTTGCCCCCTTTGGCTCCATGCCCAATAATGCCATTGTTGGCGGATCGGGAACTATCGCTTTTGGTTCGGCACTTTATAAAAAAATAAACCGCAAAAAAGGGATAGTCATTGCCAATATAGGTGATGGTTCTCTTGCCCGCGGTCCGGTTTGGGAAGCGATGAACATGGCTGCTATGGAGCAGTACCACTCGTTGTGGAAAGAGTTGGAAGGCGCTCCCCCGTATATGGTTAATGTCTTTAACAACCTCTATGGGATGGGAGGCCAACCCATAGGCGAAACAGGCGGCCAGCAAATAGCAGCCCGTATCGGTAGTGGAGTAAACCCCTCTTCAATGCATGCCGAGCGGGTGGATGGTTTTAATCCATTGGCAGTTGCCGAAGCGACTGCCCGTAAAAAGGAACTTCTGTTACAAGGTAAAGGGCCGGTCCTTCTCGATACTCTGACGTATCGCTTTAGCGGTCATAGCCCCTCTGATGCGATGACGTATCGCAGCAAAGAGGAGCTGGACGCATTCCGAGAACAAGATCCCATTGTTGCTTATGCCGATTATATTATCAAAAATGAGTTAATCAGCGAACAAGAGGTGGAGCAGATGCGCACCCTCATGGCTCAAAAAATGAAACAGGCACTTGAGCTGACCGTTGATGCCACCATCAGTCCCATGGTTGACGGCGCTTTTATTGAAAAAGTCATGTTCAGCAACGGGAGTGTTGAAAAGCTTGATCAGCGGGAAGTGGAACTGAGCCAAAAGCTGGAAGAAAATCCCAGAGTGCAGCAAATTGCCCGCCGCGAGCGCTACGCCTTTGATGCAGAGGGCAAAGAGTATCCTGTAGCCCGCCAGTATCAGTATCGGGATGCCGTCTTTGAAGCTATGGCTCATCGCTTTACCATCGACCCGACGTTAGTTGCCTACGGAGAGGACCATCGTGATTGGGGCGGAGCGTTTGCTTGTTACAGAGGGTTAACAGAGTTGTTGCCCTACCACCGGTTTTTTAACTCCCCAATTAGCGAATCAGCTATTGTCGGCAGCGGAGTGGGATATGCTTTATCCGGAGGAAGAGCCGTAGTTGAGCTGATGTATTGCGACTTTCTCGGTTGTGCCGGTGATGAAGTGTTTAACCAAATGCCTAAATGGCAAGCAATGAGTGCCGGAGCGTTGAAAATGCCTCTTGTGCTCCGCGTTTCGGTTGGCAATAAGTATGGTGCTCAACACTCGCAAGAATGGACGAGCATGGTTGCCAGTGTTCCCGGATTAAAAGCGATGTACCCCGCCACGCCGTATGATGTGAAAGGGATGCTCAATTATGCTTTGCGGGGAACCGATCCGGTAGTCTTTTTTGAAAGCCAAAAACTGTATGGAATCGGAGAGCAATTTGAAAAAGAGGGAGTGCCCCAAGGGTACTACGAAATTCCCGAAGGGGAGCCGGCGATTCGCAAAGAGGGCAAAGATATTACTCTCATCTCTTTAGGCCCCACGTTGTATACCAACATGAAAGCGGCCAAAGAGCTAGAAAAGTACGGCCTTGATGCCGAAGTCATTGATTTACGCTGGATAAACCCGCTGAAATACGATGTGCTTGTTGAATCGGTCAAAAAAACGGGCCGAGTGGTATTGGTTACCGACAGCACGGAGCGAGGAAGTTATCTGCAAACAGTGGCAGCTAATATTAGCCGGCTGGCTTTTGGATATCTTGATGCCCCAGCGGTGGTAGTAGGTTCAAAAAACTGGATAACCCCACCGGCAGAGATGGAAGATTATTACTTCCCGCAAGTTGACTCAATCATCGATGCAATCGATCAACAGATTCTCCCGTTAGCCGATTATCAGGGCAAAAAGGAGAGCAGTAACCAAGAGTTCAATAGGACCAGTGCCAAAGGAGTCTGATGAAACAATCTAGTGGTATGTTTGTACAACAGTTGAACGATGCTCGTCCTTCTGTTCGCATGCAGGCAATTGAAGCTGTAGGCAAGCTCATCCAAAGTAAGCAATTGCAAAGAGATGTGCTTAAAGAGGTGAATAACCATGTACACACAACCTATAGCTTCAGCCCCTACCAACCTGCAGCTGCCGCCTTTGAGGCTTGGAAAGCGGGGTTGGGGATTGTGGGCGCTGTCGATCATGACAGTATGGGCGGTGCTTTGGAAATGCTGGAAGCCTCCCAAGCCTTTGGGCTGGGAGCAACAGTCGGCTTTGAAGTGCGCACTTCACTGTTGGATTCTCCTTTTGCCAATCGGAAGATTAACAACCCCGATTCAGAGGGGATTATCTATATGTGCGTTCACGGAGTACCGCGTAATGCTATTGCCAAAACACAAGACTTTTTAGCTCCTATCCGCTTAGAACGGAGTAAACGCAATAAAAAGCAGACTGAACAGCTTAATACCCTGCTAGCCAAAACAAGCTTAGATCCCCTTGATTATGATACTGATGTCGTGCCCCTTTCACTATATAACGAGGGGGGAACCGTAACTGAGCGACATATTCTTAGCGCTTTGGTCAAAAAGATTCTTAAGCGCACAGGCAAAGGGGAGCCGTTTGTCCGTTTGTTGCAAACAGAATTAGAGGTTTCTCTGACACCTCAGATACAAGCTTTGCTCCTTGATCCGACAAACATCCATTATGAGTATGATGCTCTTGGAGTTCTAAAAAGTGAGCTTCTTAACCGTTTTTTCATTCAACCAAACCCCAAAGAGAGCATCCCCACTACTACAGTCTTAGCGTATGCCGATTCAATCGGAGCTATCAGTGCCTACGCCTATTTGGGGGATATTACTTTTAGCGTGACAGCCGACAAGCGAGCTGAGCATTTTGAAGACTCTTTTTTGGATGAATTAATTCCCTATTTGGCCCAAATAGGCTTTAAAGCTGTTACCTACATGCCCCCTCGTAATACCAAAGAACAAATGGCTCGGGTGCAGCAGTTGTGTAGGCAACACACCTTGATGCAAATCAGCGGAGTCGATATTAACAGCTCCCGTCAAACATTTAACTGTCCCGAATTACTTGATCCTCAAGCTAGGCACCTCATTGATGCTGCTTGGGCTTTAGTAGCTCATGAAAAATTGGTTGATTATAATGCTGATTGGGGTCTTTTTTCTGCCAATAATCCCCTTGCTTTTGATAAACGGATTGCCACCTATGCCGCTTTGGGCCAAAAGATGGACTGTTTCCATCCCGAATCAATTATTGATTTGGCAACTAAGGAGCTACGATGAAAACAGAGCTCATAGCGGCAATCAGAGGAATGAGTAGTGATGGCAATACGGCTTTGGTTGCCTCTTTTTTGCCAGAACAGAGGGGGGAATTGGTACTTCCTTTGAGCAACGATATCCCTCTTTTAAAGGAGCACTTCGATCAGTTTTGTCGCTCTACTAATCGGTATCCCAACTCTGTAAGTGGAGAAAACCATAGCTGGGCAGTGGGGCTGGGTGTCGATTACAAGGAGGCCCAAAGAGCCAAAGGGGTCTCTAAAAAACCTTTTGTCCCCGTTGATTGGTCGCGCCAAGTGGTGTTAAAAGGAAAAATTGCCGTTATCACGGGAGCTGCCCAAGGCTTTGGCAAGGGGATAGCTCAAGGTTTAGCAGCTGAAGGGATGTTTGTGCACATCGCCGATGTTAATGAGAAAGGGGCTTTAGCGGTAGCCCAAAAACTCAATGAACAATATGGCAGGCAAGTAGCTTTTGCCTCCTATGTTGATGTCACTGATGAATCATCGGTTGAGCAGCTGCTAGAACACGTAGTGTTGACAACCGGCGGCTTTGATCTATTTGTCAGTAATGCTGGGGTTTTGAAAGCAGGTAGTGTTAAAACGATGAGCTTAAAAGACTTTTCATTTGTCACAGATGTCGATTACACCGGGTTTTTCATTTGCACTAAATTTGCTTCACGAGTATTGGCAGCCCAACATGCTGGCTCCTTGGGAAACCATTTTAGCGACATTGTGACTATCAGCAGCAAAAGCGGTTTGCAAGGCTCCAATAAAAACGGTGCCTATGCGGGGGCAAAGTTCGGCACTATTGGGTTGACGCAGAGTTTTGCTCTGGAATTGGCAGCTGAAAAAATTAAAGTAAATGCTATATGCCCGGGTAACTATTTTGATGGGCCGCTTTGGAGCGACCCACAAAACGGTTTATTTGTCCAATATTTAAAGGCCAATAAAGTGCCGGGGGCTAAAACAATTGAGGATGTACGAACTTTTTATGAAGCACAGGCTCCACTTGGTAGAGGGTGCACTCCGCCTGATGTGGTGCGAGCCATTTGCTATGTAGTAGAACAACGATATGAGACAGGACAAGCTCTTCCCGTAACAGGGGGGCAGGTCATGCTCAGCTAGGAGGTTGATATGAAAACACGAGCAGTACGACTGTACGGAAAAAACGATCTGAGGATTGAAGAATTCACCTTGCCCGAAATGAAAGATGATGAAATTCTAGCCTGTATTGTGACCAACAGCATCTGCATGTCGGATCATAAAGCGGCTGAACAGGGCCCTGATCACAAAAGGATTCCCAAAGACATCGATAAGAATCCCATCATGCTTGGTCACGAGTTTTGCGGGGAAATCGTTGCAGTGGGTAAAAAATGGGAAGCAAAGTTTGCACCGGGAGATCGCTTTTCCATTCAACCCGCCTTGAATTACAAAGGGTCTTTGGAGGCCCCGGGCTATTCGTATCAGTATATTGGCGGAGATGCCACTCACATCATTATCCCCAACGAAGTGATGGAAATGGACTGCCTGCTTCCCTACGAAGGTGAAGCCTATTTTCTGGGTTCGCTTGCCGAGCCAGTCAGTTGCATTGTTGGCACCTACCATGCTATGTACCACACCACCGGCGGCTCGTATGTCCATAAAATGGGCATCGTCAAAGGGGGGAACGTCGCTATTTTAGCAGGTGTTGGACCGATGGGCTTAGGAGCTATCGATTATGGTATTAATCGCGAATTACGCCCATCTTTGATGGTTGTCACCGACATCGATTCTGAGCGCCTTAAACGGGCAGCAGAGCTGTACACTGTTGAAGATGCAGCCAAAAAAGGGGTCAAACTTGTCTACCTTAACACTAAAGAGTGCGAAGACCCTGTGGCTAAGATGATGGAAATCTCAGGGGGCGAAGGTTATAATGACGTCTTTGTCATGGCTCCGGTCAAACCGTTGATTGAGCAAGCCGATGCTATTTTAGCTCGTGATGGGTGTCTTAATTTCTTTGCAGGACCGCCGCGAACTGATTTCAGTGCTTCTTTAAATTTCTATAACGTTCATTACAACTCAACCCATATTGTAGGCACCAGCGGTGGTAATACGGATGACATGCGCGAATCACTGGCAATGATGGAAAAAGGTGAAATAAATCCGGCAGGTATGGTTACCCATATTGGCGGGTTGAATGCAGTGCCGCAAACGGTCATTGATTTGCCCTCAATTCCGGGGGGTAAGAAGATGATTTATACCCATTATGAGTTGCCTTTGACAGCCATTGCCGATTTTGAGCAAGAGGGGAAAACAAACCCCTTGTTTGCCGCTTTGGATGAGATTGTCAAACGGCACAACGGATTGTGGAATTTAGAAGCAGAGAAGTACCTGCTTCAACATGCTCCCAAACATGCCTAAAAAGAGGGAATGAGGATGGCAAAGCACATTGCAATTGATTTAGGGGCGTCTAACGGACGAGTTATTGTAGGAGATTTGAACTCCATTGAAATTACTAACCGTTTTGTGACTCGCAGCGAGACGCTGTTAACTGAATCGTATTGGGATATCCCCCACATTTTCGGGGAGATTAAAAAGGGGATCAAAGAAGCCTTTAACCGTTATAAGGATGAGGTTATTTCAATCGGAGTAGACTCTTGGGGAGTCGACTACGGCTTGTTGGATGCTAACGGTTCACTGGTTACTTTACCCTACCATTATCGCGACGGAAGAACCGACGGGATGGTGGAAAAAGTGTGCGCCATCTTAGGCAAAGAGAATGTGTATCGTCGGACCGGAGTTGCATTTGAGTCGTACAATACGCTGTACCAATTGGCCGCCATGCAGGCACAAAGGCCGCAAACATTTGCAGCTGTCAGTAGGTATCTTTCGTTACCCGATTTGATCACCTACTGGCTTACCGGAATCCAAGTCAATGAAGTAACCCATGCTTCAACGACTCAACTCTATAATCCCACCACTGGCGATTGGGATTGGGAAACGATTGAGGGAATGGGTTTTTCTAAAAAGCTATTCGGGCCGCTGGTAAATAGCGGCACGATTGTCGGACCCTTACACTCTGTTGTGGCCAAAGAGCTTGATGCGCCGCCTTCGGTTGTGGTGGTTGCCGTGGGAACCCACGATACCGCCAGTGCCGTAGCGGCCATTCACTCCTCTTCACAACGCAGCAGCGTCTTTCTTTCCAGCGGTACATGGTCGCTTTTAGGCATAGAGACAGAAAAGCCTATTATTAGCGAAGCTGCGCTCAACAGCGGGCTGACTAATGAAAAAACAGTCACAGGAAGCATCCGGTTTTTAAAAAACATTATGGGGATGTGGATTCAGCAAGAGTGTGTGCGGTATTGGCAAGAGCAGGGGCAGACCATTAAATGGGCCACCTTAGATCAACAAACACTGGAGGCCAGCTCGTATGAAGGATTCATCGATCCGACCGACCAACGGTTTTTGAAAGCCGGTACTGCAGATTCATTGATGGTGGACCGCATTGATCAATACTGCCAAGAACATGGGTTTGCCGCCCCTTCTAGCCACGGCGAGTATATGGTGGCTGTTTATCGGGGGCTTGCTCTTTCGTATAAAGAGGCCATTGAGCAGATGGGCAGTATTACCGATCGTACGTTCGAAACGCTCCACATTATTGGAGGAGGGTGTAAAAACGAGATCCTCAACCAGTGGGCGGCCGATTCTACCCGTTTACAGGTGTATGCCGGTCCTAGTGAAGCCACAGCATTGGGAAATATCTTGTTGCAACAAGTAGCGACGAAACAGGTGGGTTCATTGGAAACTGGAAGGGCCCAAATAGCCGCTTCCCAACATGTGAAGCGCTTTGATCCCCAATAAAAAAGGCTGCCGATAATCAGCAGCCTCTAAATCGGGTAGAGAGGATTTGAACCTCCGACCCCTTGGTCCCGAACCAAGTGCGCTAGCCCCTGCGCTACTACCCGAATGTAGGTGTTGTTGCCAAGAGGCAACGCGAAAAACTATATACAAAGCTCTGTAACGTGTCAATGCGGAACATTGACACTGCTAAAGGTACATGCTATTTTTCTTGAGGTGTCCTGTCACTAAGAGGACTCTATTTTAGCAAAAAGAGGTTATGCATGCCTTCCAATGATTCCAAAACTCCTAAGAAAAACGAAGCGCCTGTTGTGGCATTTACTCCCGATGAAAAGCAAAAAAAAGAGAAGCCTAAAAAGAAAATCAACATCACGGCAACTCAGATTATTACCTATGTTATTTTTGCCCTTTTGGCTGTGGTGCTGATAGCGGGAGTTTTCCCTTCGTTTGGATTAAAAGGGAACAAAACCTCTTTGGAGTTCGGCTCTTATAACAAGGAGCCCATTGTCTTTGCTCAAGGCAACTATTTCCAACGTCAATACCAACGAATTGCCTCCCAAGCTAAGGGCCTTAGCGGTGATGCTGCTGCTTATCAGGTGTGGCGAGGGGCGTTTGAATCGACCGTCTTTCATACTGCCGTCAGTCAAAGAGCCAAAGAGGCAGGCTACCGGGTAGTCGATAAGACAGTGAACCAGATGATTATCGATAGCGGAATGTACGATAAAGATGGCGTTTTTGATATCGATACCTACAACAAGGCAACTGTTGAGAGCAAACAAGCCACTAGGCGCGATTATGCTGAAGCATTGCCGATTCAGGCGGTCCTTAGAGATGTTTCCAGTGTCCTCTCAAGTTCCAAAGAGATTGAGCATGTGCTGAACATGGGAGATGTCTCCCGCTCGTTCTCCTATGCTGTGTTTGATTCATCTCTTTATCCCGATGATTTGACGTATCAGTATGCCTTAGCCCATCCTGATAAATTCACCCTTATCGATGTTTCGATGGTGACAGTCGCCACAAAAGAGCAGGCTCAGCAATTACGCCAAGATGTGGCTGACGGACAAAAAAGCTTTGAAGAGACTGCCAGTGGGAATTCAATTGACCAATATGCTGCTGAAGAGGGGAAAGCAGGGGTATGGTACCTTTTTGAAATTGAGTCCAACTTCTCTGTCCCAGAAGAGGTGAATGCCTTATTTGCCACAGCCGAAGGAGAAATCTCTCCAGTCTTCAGTTCTCCTGGCGGCTATGTTTTTTACAAAGTCAATAAAAAACCCTTTAGTGCCGATTTGGCCGATGCTGAAGTCTTAGAGGATGTAAAGCACTATATTGGTTATCATCAAACAGAGGTAACCGATGATTATGTGCTTGGTGTGGCAACTGAGTTTGCCAATTCTGATGTTGCCGATTTTAATGAAGCGGCTGGGCAACTGAAAGCCCAAACGTACGTAGCCGGCTCTACGCCGCTGAATGTGGGGTCTTCTAATTATCTGCTTAGCTTTGATTACACCGATATGGGAGGATACCTCAAATATTTAACCCGTGATGCCGCTGCTATGAGAGCGTTGTACAGCGCCCCGGTGGGCTCCATTGTCGGTCCTTTCAAAGTTGAAAATACCTATGTTGTGGCAACTGTTACCGATCAAAAGCCAATGGATGAGGCCCTCGTCTCCTCTTTAAAGAGTGTTTATCCTATGATTGCTCAACAACAGGCCCAACAAGATATGATTCAATCTGTGTTTGCTTCTGATCGTTTTAAGGACAATTTTGTTCCTGCTTTTGTGGAGTATGTACTGGGCTCTGTTAGACCTCAATAGCTAAAAATCGCTACCTGCCGCTGTTGCATTTCAGGCGGTAGGCGTTTACACTTCCACTATGGGCATACATGTAAAATCACCCAAAGAATTGGCACTCGAAAAAAAACTGCTTGCATTGCTTGATGGAAGTTTGCCCAGTGGTAAACTTGCCCGTTTACTGATTAAAGATCCTGAAATAGCGGTGTTGCAAGATTATGGCAACACCGTTTCCATTGTCCGTTTAGGGTTTAACGATCACGGGCCGGTCCATATGCGCCAAGTAGCTCGCAATGCTGTGTTGATGATGCAATTACTGAAAGAGGCCTCAGTGCCCGGCAGCTTGGAACATGATAAAGTAGGCAGTTATGACGATTCGCTGGCGGCTTTACTGCTAGCTAGTTTTTTACATGATATTGGTATGGCTATCGGACGCCAAGATCATGAGTTGCTCGGGGCAACGATTGCCCTACCTATTATTGATCGCCTTTTGTTGGAAATATACCCTTTGGAGCTGGAAAAGCGGGTAATTATCCGCTCGGTGGCCATAGAAGGGATTATCGGGCATATGGCCAATAGAAAAATCCACAGTATTGAAGCGGGCGTTATCCTCCTAGCCGATGGATGTGATATGGAAAAGGGAAGGGCCCGTATTCCTATTGCCCTAAGCACCGAGCCTAAAATAGGTGATATCCACAAATATTCGGCTAATTCCATTGAACAAGTGATTATCCGCAAAGGGGAGCGTAAACCGATTTGCATTGAGGTCGAGATGTCGACAGCTGTTGGTTTTTTCCAAGTCGAAGAGGTCCTTTTCCCCAAAATTAATTCATCTCCAGTCAAACCTTATATTGAATTAATTGCAACTGTGGCTGGTGAGGAGCAAAAACACTACTTATAGGCAAAGAGGTAATGAAAATGATTGCAGTATTAGGTGAAGCACTTATCGATTTTATTGCAGGAAAAGATCACAACGGCCAAAGTTGCTTTTTCTATTACAATGGCGGATGTGCCTTAAACAGTGCCACTGCTGCCGCTCGTCTTGATTCGGATGTTGTGTACATCGGTAAACTCTCAGCCGATATCTTTGGAGTGCAGATGAAAGAGCACTTTAAAGCTAATAATGTGGTTTTACTGCCCCATTTATGTGATGTGAGTCAAAACTCCATGATAGGATTTGCCACCCTTGATGCCAAAGGCTCTGCTTCTTACACGTTTTACATTGATGGCACAACGGTAACTAGCTTGTCGGCAGAAGAGATTGTTGCTGCTTTAGATCAAATGCCCGAAGTGCATTACTTGCACATCGGCTCTGTTGCTGTTGCTTTGGAAGAGTCGGGATCTCAGATACTACAAGCTCTTAATAACCTTGAAAATCCTCCGTTTATCTTTTTTGATCCTAATGTGCGTCCAACGATTATTAGCGACTTTGCCTCTTATCGTCACCGGTTTTTGGAACTTGTAAAAAAGAGTGATTTGCTTAAACTCTCACATGAAGATTTAGCTCTACTTTTTCCTTCTTTAAAAGAAGCAGAAGCCCTAAACCTTCTTTTAGAGATGGGCCTTCCCCATATTGTGTTGACTATGGGTGCAGATGGGCTACGGTGGCTTACCCAAGATGGACTGGATCTCTTTGTTCCCGCTATCGACTCACTTGTTGTCGATACTGTCGGAGCCGGTGATACAGTCAGTGGAGCACTTTTGAATTACTTAGAAGAAAATGGAATTGGCAAAGGTGATCCCATTGAAGAAGAAGAGATCACAGAAGCGCTTGAATTTGCCGCTGCTGCTGCCGATATAACAGTCAGTCGCAAAGGAGCCGATCCTCCCTATCGCTCAGAGCTTTCCTCTTTTTAGTCTCTTGCTAAAAGTTATTGCTTTTTACCTCATTTAATAAGCCCTAGTGCACCTTTTTGCCACAGAGAATCGATGTATCTATTGAGCTCTTACACTTTTAGCTGACTTTTTTCCTCCAATTTATGAGAAGACAGGTGCGTTTTTGCTCTCATTATTCCCTTAGATCCCATAAAATCTCTTTTCGTTGCTGTCATATCTACTCATATTGTCAACAATCTTTTTGTTACGCCTATGTCATTTGCTAAGACGAATGAATCCTTCCAATAATGTATACACATGTATTTGATTGTGTAGAAATAAACTGTCGACTTTGGTGATATGTCACCATCCCCTAGAAGGTGATTATTGTGCAGAATTAGTTATTGTCACATGTCGTAACTCCTTATGTAGTAAAGAAAAAGAAAGTATTTTTCGTTGACAACAATCAGGCGGTATGATTTACTTGTGGTAAATACAGTTGGGGCTATACATGTCTCCTGTTTTTTTTTAATTAGTCACTGTTCTGTCATTTCAAGCGTTCTTCGGGAGGGGAAACTATGAAGGAAAAAACAAGTTTGTCAGTGGGAATTGATTTAGGCACCTCAAACCTTCTCATTTATGTGGAAGGCCAAGGGACGCTGTTCAATGAGCCTTCAATCATCGCCATTGACAAGGCTACGGGCAACGTTGTTTCAGTTGGACATGAGGCGGCTAAGCTGGATGGGAAGACCCATAGCAAAGTGGAAGTCGCACGCCCTTTGCAGGGGGGAGTAATTTCAGACATTCAGTTAATCAGCGAAATCCTGTTGTTTACGCTTGAAAAGATCTTTGTCTCCGATCTGACTTCCATTAATAAATTAATGATTTGCATTCCTGCAGAAATTACAAACACCGAAAAGGAAGCGATTGTCGATTTAGGTCACAGCCTGGGAATTCAGAATACGTTGATTGAAGAGGAGATTAAAGCCGGAGCTTTGGGATCGGGATTGGATATCTTTGAGCCGATGGGGCATTTGGTTATCGATCTTGGTGGGGGAACCACCGATTTTGGTATTATGTCTTTAGGTGAAGTTGTTCTGTCCAAATCAATCAAAATTGCCGGTGATTATTTTGATCAACAAATTATTGACTACGTTAAAACATTTCACAAACTGGAAATCGGCACCCAAACCGCTGAGGAAATTAAAAACTCTCTTAGCTCATTAACTGGGCCCTATCCAACGGACGACGATGATCAACTTAAATCTGCCATAGCGATGGGCCGTGATCTTGTAACGGGATTGCCCCGTAAGACTATCATCAAAGCAGAAGAAGTACGTCAAGTATTACTTAAATGTTTTGATCCCATTAAAGCGGTCCTATTGGCCACTTTGGAGGAAGCTCCGCCAGAATTGGCCGGGGATTTAGTCGATTCAGGAATCATGTTAACTGGTGGCTGCTCCCAGATTTTGGGAATCAAAGAGTATTTCGAAGAAATCGCAGAGATCCCTGTCTTTCTCTCTGAGGTTCCACTGACGGCAGTGATTGACGGTTGCAAGAAAATGCTCAAAATGACCAATCGCTATTTTTACAGTGAAGTATAGGAAGGTGTGAGGATGAATGGAGTAAACGGACAGGATAAATTGGGATTGGGAATTGATCTGGGGACTGCCAATTTATTGGTATTCCTGGAAAAGAAGGGAATCATTTTCGACGAACCTTCTGTCATTGCTTTTGACAGGGAGTCGGGCAAAATTGTTGCCGCCGGTGAGGATGCGCATCGGATGCTTGGCAAGGTTCACTCCAAAATAGCAGTCATTAAACCGCTTAAAAACGGTGTCATTAGTGACATGCGTGCCGCTAAAGCCTTATTGAACTATGTGCTGGGTAAAATCGAAAACTTAACAGCCAAGGATTTATCAAAGACGACGTGCGTCATTTGCTGCCCCTCTGAGGTTACCAAAATTGAGCGCGATGTGATGATGAGCTTGGCTATGAAAATGAACATCACCGATGTGTTTATCGAAGAGGAGATTAAAAGCGGTGCTTTGGGTGCCGGAGTTGATATTTTTAAATCTAAGGGTGTGATGGTTGTTGACATCGGGGGAGGGACCACTGATGTGGGAATTATCTCCTTTGGTGATATCGTGCTTTCACGGACCATTCGTAAAGCGGGAAGCTTTATGGACGATGAGATTTCCAAATATGTGAAAAAGACTCAGAGCGTTGAAATAGGGGAGTTAACCAGTGAGAGAATGAAAATGGAACTGGGAGACCTCCATGAAGAGGCTAAGGATGTCATCAATCGCTATGCAGGCAGAGATATGGTAAAAGGCATCCCCAAATGGGTCATGCTGTCCACTGCCGAAGTACAAACAGTATTAGCTCCAATATTCGACGAAATTGTTAAACTGATCACCGGCGTACTGAAGGATACTCCCCCTGAGCTTTCAGCCGATATTTACCGCCATGGCATTTTGCTTACCGGTGGATGTTCTTTAATTCGGGGCACTGAAGAGTACATCCAAAAAAGAATCCAAGTTCCTGTGAAAGTGGTGCAAAATCCACTTTCCTGTGTGGCCGATGGGACGAAGTACTTATTGAAAAACCGTGGCGACTATTTGGTAAACCCGCTTCAACTATAGGAGATGAGCATAATGGCACTAATCGCTCGAAAACAGACAAAAGAGACAAAAGAAAATACCGGTAAGAATATCGGGATTGATTTGGGAACCGCCAACATCCTCGTGTATGTTGAAGGTGAGGGAATCGTTACTAATGAACCGTCAGTGATTGCATTTGATTATGAGACAAATGAGGTCATTGCTGCCGGAACGAAAGCTGCTAATATGGTTGGTAAAGGACACCACGGGATTAGAATTGTCAGTCCTTTAAATATGGGAGTCATCTCCGATATTGAGGCAACCAAGAAATTAATTGAGATTTCTTTGCACCGAGTTGAGAATATCAGCATCAATATCGGAGAATCGACATTGCTTCTGTGTTGTCCATCGGAAGTGACTCAGTTGGAACGTGATTCCTTCATTGACTTAGGCAATAAATTGGGAGTCAAAGAGGTGTTCATTGAACAGGAGGTGAAAGCCGGAGCTATAGGCTCGGGATTGGACATCTTCAGTAGTAATGGTTCGATGATTATCGACATTGGAGGCGGATCAACTGATATTGGGGTTCTTTCCCTGGGAGATATCGTAGTTTCAGAATCCAATAGGATAGCAGGCAATTATCTTGATGCTGAGATTATGAATCATTTGCAGTACAAACATGGACTGTTAATTGGCAAAAAGACGGCCGAACGAATTAAAATGGAAGTTGGATCGCTGCGGCAAAACATCGAGAACCCCAAACAGACCTGGGCTAGCGGGCGTGATGTTGTTAGCGGGTTACCTAAAAAGATTACTATCACAGAGACCGAGATTAGGGATGTGTTAGCAAAGCCGATGGAATCAATTGCAACCATTGTGTTGAAAGTCTTACAAAACACGCCTCCTGAACTCTCTTCTGATATTATCAACAGTGGGATTTTTATCAGCGGCGGAGGCTCCTTAATTGATGGTGTTGATGAGTTTCTCCACTTGCGTATCGGCTTGGACTTTTTTATCTCAAAGCGTCCTTTGACCGCTGTGGTTGATGGCACCAAGATGTTGTTAAAAAACCGCGGCAGCTATTTTGTCAAACCGGTAGATTGAGCATGTTTGTTGTGTCCCTCACCTGTTAGCAATAAAAACAGGTGAGGTTCTTTTTACTTAGGTGTTAGCATATTTAGTGACTCTGTTATGAAACATAGTGTAAAATCTGTCTTTTGCCTTTATATCTCAATAAGGGCTCTTGATGAGTATCATTTCCCCCAAAAAAGCGCCGCTTCTGAGGCTGTTTATGAAGGCTGTGCCCTTAAGTTAACCGATTATTTTGGGCAGCGTGCCCTAATGAGGATGGCAAGCGATGAATTTGCCCTTCTGCTTTATTTCCCTGCTGAAGTGGGGCAGAGTGAAGAAAAGCGACAAACTCATCAGCAGCACATCTGTCAGAAACTGGTTGGGGAGTTGGAAGCAGTAATCGACTCGTATACCCACTCTTTAATCTTGCCGTTTTCTTTAAGTATAGGGTGCGGGGCAAGCGGAATCCGTTATCATGCCCAAACGATTGAACAGCTCATTGATTTGGCCTATTACGCTGAGCAGGAAGCTCGAGCCTCCCATAAGGCGTATCTAGTTGCCGATGTGGCTATCCAAGCAAGAAAACTCGACATGGATGAGTGCAGAAAGGGTTTTCGCGTTAAAGGATGGGAGAAGGAGTTCACCCCTTTTTACCAGCCTATTGTTGATCTTCAATCGTTTGCCATTTTGGGTGCTGAGGCATTGGCCCGTTGGCAATTAGGCGGCTTTAGGATTATTGCTGCCCACGTGTTTAAAGATATTGCCCAACAGATGCACCTTATTCAAACTATTGATACGCTGATTATTGGAAAAACCTGTACCGCTGTTGAACGGATGAGTGCCAATAATCTTCTAAAAGATCCTTTTAAAGTAGTATTTAATGTTAGTGATGAGAGCTTACAACAAGGCTTTGCCGATTGGCTTTACCAACTAGTGTCTAAACGTAATCTGGTACCGGCAGATGTTGAGCTCGATATTAATGAGTCTGCTTTATACTCTCCTCTCTGTCTGGCTGTGATTACTCAATTAAAACAATTCGGTTTTAGAATCTCTTTAGATGCTTTTACGGAAAAAGCGTTTGATTTGCGCCTTCTTATGAGAACAGAATTTGATGTGATTAAACTCGATTTCTCAATTTATTCAGCAGGATTGGCTCCCATTTATGCTTCATTGGTGCAAACTGCAAAGCAAAGAGGAATTGAGGTCCTAGCCAAAGGGATCGAAGACGGCACAACGCTCCAAGCTGCAAAACGGTTTGGCTGCACGTATGCCCAGGGCAATTACTTTACCCCACCGATTCCTGAATCTGCGTATTCACTCTTTATGCAAAAGTATAGAGATGGAGTCTGTGTTGGGCTGTTTTGACTCATCTTTACTTTTATTAGGCATAGCCGATATTGTTCTTCCCACTCTTTTTTACCTGGTAAAGAGCCGCATCGGCTTTTTGATAAAGTTCGCTGAAATTCGTTCCGTTATCTGGGAAACACGCTACACCGATGCTGCAGGTAATACCGATAGTTTGTATGGCTTGCATCAATGCGGTGAGTTTTGTGTGTAGTTTTTTTCTATCGTGGAAATTAACTAATAACAGGGCAAATTCATCGCCACCCAAACGACCTATTACGTCAGTTGAGCTAAATGGTTCTCGCACTATTTCAGCTAATCGGATGAGCATCTGATCGCCCACTTGGTGCCCTTTAGTATCATTGATAATTTTAAAATCATCAATATCGAGCATAACCAGCATATGAGAATTTAGTTTGGGATCGGCAATATGGAGTATCCGTTTAATGGAAGCTTCCAATCCTCTTCTGTTTAACAGATTGGTTAGTGGATCTAATTGTACAAGGCTTTGCATCTGTTGGGCTTCTTGTTTTTCCCGGTCAATATCCTGAATACGTCCAGCTATGCGCTCAATAATCCCCTCTTCATTGCAAACTGACCAAAGGATGAATTTGGTCCAAAAGAGCGTTGTCTCCTCTTTGCTTTGGCGACTAAGGCGTACTTCAATTCTAAGATGCTTATACCCTCTGTTAATCATCTCCTTCATACTGGCCATAAAACGGACTTTATCCTGGGGGTGCATCTGATACAGTTTACCTTTTACTAAATTGGCATTTGTTTCCAAAGGAGAGCCGAACATGCGAATCCAGTTTTTCTCATGCGAAGTAAATAAGAAACTGGCTTGTTGGACTCCCCATTCAAAAATAACTTCATCAGTTTGCTCAAGCATGAACTGGTAGCGTTGGTTAGCTGTGTTCAATTGTTCCATGGCCTCATGAAATTTCGTGATATCAGAAGCGGTACAAACGACAGTTTTGCCCTCTTCTATCACATGATATGAGCAGCCAATCCACAACGATTCCCGTGCAAAAGAGAAAGCCCCCTTTTTTGAATTGCCGATTTCTATTTCACCAACTAAAGCCACAAGTGAGTTGCCTGTTGCCTTTTGCATACTTGTTGCATCAGGGTAGCCAAGCAAAGTAGCAAAAGAGGCACTGATATAGGTAAAAGAGAGCTTTTTGTCGATATTACAGACAACAATAGGGGTGGCATTAAAGGCTACTGTAAAGTATTTGTTCTGGTGTACGCATTTTTGTAGAGTATGTTCTAATTGTAAAAAAGCAGCCTCAACGTCGTTAAAGCTTTTTAAAGAGCTGCGTAACGGCCCATTAGTGTCAACTCGTTGCAACCCATCTGTCAATGTGGCCAAATTTTGCTTGTGTCGATAGGCCAAAAAACATAAGAAAAGGGAAAGCAATATTGCTATCAATGCTAAGGCAAGTTGAAAGAAGGAGATGAAGCGCATAGCTGAAATAAGGGTTAAAGACGGTTGCCCATATTGATAATACAGGAGCAAAAAAAGATTTCCCCGTATAAAAGTGAGGCGAAAATCGTAGGAAGCGTTGGGAGTAAAAGAGAGGATGCGTTTTTGCATCTGGGTCGAAAAAGAGCCGCTTTGTTCCCAAATCACTTTTTGATCATCTACCACATAGCGGGCCGCCAAATACTCATTTGGACTTTTTTGTCCGCCGGTAAAAAGCTTTGCATCAGCTAAAAGATACTGGCGGCTTACAGGAAGCGTTAAGAGAACAAGATGTGAGCACAGGAGTACTATCGTCGCAGCCATAAAGAGCAACACTAGTTGTGTCAGCCGGGCTTTATGCATAGATATCTCCTTGTAAATCGAGCCTAGAGTAACACGCGTTATGGCTGTTGTACAGGGATAAAAGTAAGAAGTTTTGGCTGAAGTGGAGGAAGTTATTTAAGAAAGGGGCGCAAGGTGTAAGACTCTAGGATATCAAGCTCTTTGGGGGAGGGGATGCTATCCATTGCCCCTTCTCTCATCACCGTCACAGCTGCCGCTCTGCTTCCTTGATAAAGTGCTTTTTCAACAGATGTACTTTTGGCAAAAGTTGCCAAAAAATAGCCAATAAATGTGTCTCCGGCAGCGGTGGTGTCAATCACAGGAACATCCCAAGCACCAATAAAGAAGCGCTGTGATTCTCCTTTTCCGTAGATGGCTCCTTTATCGCCAAGGGTAAGTACTATGGCAGTATCTTTATATTGTTGGGTCAATATTTTCAACGAATCCATGGGATCTTCAAAGCCACCAAGGCCTTGAGCCTCAATTTCATTAAGAACCAATAGATCTATTTGATCAAGTGCAAGCTCTTTGATTTGGTCTTCAAAAGGGGCAGGGTTGAAACAGGTGAGCAACCCTTTTTTCTTGGCTGCCAAAATACAATAATCAAGCATATTGATTTCATTCTGTAACACGAGCCAATCACCCGGTTCAAAGTGATTTAATAGCGCATCCACATGCTCTTTGGTAAAGGCCTTATTGGCACCACTAAATAAGACAATGGAGTTTTCACCTTTTTTGTCGACTTGAATGAGGGCTTGGCCGGTGGGAATATTCCTTTCTTCCATTAAAGAGGTGTTCACTCCGTAATCGGCGAGCTTCTCTTTAATCCAAGAGCCATCAGGGCCCACTAAACCGCCATGGTACACATCTAAGCCCCCAGCCTTAGCCAATGCCACTGATTGGTTGGCTCCTTTGCCCCCTGTGCTGCGAGTCAGCGAACTGCTGGCGATGGTTTCTCCTGGAGCAACAATATGGTCTACAGAAAAAACCAAATCAATGTTAGTTGAGCCGATGTTAAGAATTCGCATACGTTGATTGTAAAAGAGAGTAAATGGTTCGTCAAGAAAAGAGAGCCGACAGATGCCGGCCCTCTAGAATACTTATTTGCCTGCTAAAGAGCGCAATGTATTGAGCGTGGAAGAGGCCGCAGAGACCACATACTGGTACTCAAAGCCGATGTTGAGCCAGTTGACTCCCCGAGCTATCCATTCTTTGACATTTTGTTCATTAAAACCCATCGAAATACCAAAGATTTTTCCCGATGCTTTAGCTATGCGACCAAGTGTATCAAAAGCAGCCAATAATTCAGGGTCTCGGGGAGTTTTAATTTTTCCCATGCTGGCAGCAAAATCGCTGGGACCGACTACGATGCCATCGACTCCTTCTACTGCTAAGATACCTTCAAGAGAATCGAGGTTATCGACATGTTCAATTTGCATGATCTTTAAGAAAGTATCATGAGCATTATCCAAGTAGTAGGACCGGTCATCTAAATTGTATCTGTTGGCTCTGCGTGTTCCCACCCCTCGAATACCAGCTGGAGGATAATAACAGGCACGTATAGCTTCTTGAGCCTCTTCTACACTTCTGATCATGGGAAAGACTAATCCGTCAGCACCCATATCGAGTACATTTTTCACGAAAATTGGTTCATTCCAAGGAACGCGTACCAAACTGACAATCCCAGCTGCCCGTGCTCCGATAAGATGGTTGAGAATATCACCTTTGCCTAAAGGTGAGTGCTCGGTATCTATCCACACAAGGTCGTAACCAACATCGCCCAGAATTTCAGAAAAAGCCCCCTCGCGAAACCCTACATGTGAGCCGAAAATAATTCCTCTCTCTTTCAGCTTCTGCTTCAGTAGTTCAACTTCTTGTTTCATGATTTCTCCTCGTTTTAAACACTGTTTCCTAAGAACAACTATTCACTTCTTCGACTATTATTTCAACCCTTGTCGTACCAATTCACTGAA
>JBMNGW010000015.1:0-31212 GCA_050950025.1 Sphaerochaetaceae bacterium
ATTTGATTCTCCGCTTTTTCCCCGCACTTTATCAATACAATTTATTTTGGTGGTACTGGCTCATGTAGTGATTGCCACCCCCTTTGTCCTACGCTCAATTCTCCCTGCTTATAGGAATATGGCTATTAGGTACACCCAAGCTTCTTTAACATTGGGAGCAAATGTAAGGCAGACGTTCATAGCTGTTGAATTGCCACTGCTCAAAGGGGCTTTAGCTACCGGCTTTGCTTTTGCCTTTGCCTTATCGGTGGGAGAGATTAATGCCACTTTAATTCTTAGCGACTCTCATATTCTGACTATTCCCATTATGATGTACCGTCTAATTGGTTCGTATAACTATGCGGCTGCTTGTGCTTTGGGAACGCTTTTGATAGGAGTATGTATTATTGTGTTTGCCATTACCGAGTCATTCAAAAGGAGCCGTTATGAGTGAAATGGGGTTGGTCTGTTCTGCCATTACTGTCGATTATCCTGAATTTACCCTTTCAGTCGATTTAAGTATTGCCAAAGGTGAACTGGTAAGTCTCATCGGCCCTTCAGGCTGCGGTAAAAGCACCACATTACAGTTGATTAGCGGTTTAATTCCCTGCCAAAAAGGCTCAATTTTCCTTAACGGTAAAGATATCTCCCACACCCCTGTGTGGCAAAGGAGAATTGGGATGGTCTTTCAAGAGTATGCCCTATTCCCCCATTTGAATGTTGAACAAAACATTGCCTACAGCCTTAAACTCAAAAGGATTGGTAAAGAGCACAGAAAAGCTAAAGTGGAGCATCTTCTTGAGTTAGTCGGCCTAGAGGGCTTTGGCAAGCGTAAAGTCGATCAACTTAGTGGTGGAGAGCGTCAACGGGTGGCCATCGCTCGCGCTTTGGCAGCTGAAGTACAATTGTTGCTTCTTGATGAGCCGTTAAGTGCCCTTGATGCTAAGCTGCGCAAGCACATGCGCCAACAAATTCGCCTGATTCATGAAAAAACAGGTATCACTACTTTATATGTGACTCATGATCAAGAGGAGGCTATGGCTCTTAGTGATCGTATTGCCGTTATGCAAGAGGGCTCCATTGTCCAATTGGCTACTGCTGAGGTTATTTACAACCAACCGGCTACCCCTTTTGTAGCCCACTTCATGGGAGAGGGGACTATGATGCCCACTTCACAGGCTGCCCCTTTATTACAAAAAGCAGCTGCTCACCACCTGCAAAAACTGCAAGAAGCTGAACACCTATTTTTCCGCCCTGAAATGGTCAATGTAGGAGGAATTGAGTATTTGCCTCATCTGAGCTTTACTAAAGCTCGCCTTCTGTACGCTCAGTACCAAGGGGGACGCTATATATTGACTTGTCTTTGGCACAATCAGCAGATTCTCGCTTACAGTCGCAATGTACCTAAGGAAGAAACGATTACATTAACTGTCCGTTTTGCCGATCTTGTCCTTTATTAATGAAACAAGTGAAGCAGTTCGGAGTTCTAAGAAGTACATACAGGGGTGACGATAGTCAATTCCTTAGGTACCTTAACATATGAACAAAACGGCGATTGCCCTGTTGATTATCTGTTTTTTCCTCATCTTTTCTTTGGGAGCTCAAGCTCCTTCAACGGATGCTCTGGGGATTTCGCTCGATAGTTTTTGGTACGGTTCAATTCCTTCTCCAATCCATGAAGACCCTTTGCCTATTAGGTCCCACATAGGTGTGGGAACAACAATCTATCCTGCAATGGTTCGTCTTTCCCAACACCACCAGCTGGCGATGGGAGTGCGTTTGGAGCGCACCAGCCGCTCTTTGCTCTATGGCTTCAGTTTTTGGCGCCCTTTTTGGGGCTTTGGAGCCTCAGTACAATACGCCTATTATTTTGATGCTCCTTTTGCACTTTTTGCTGAAGCGATGTATTTGGCAACAATCTATGAAAAAACGTGGCAATGGGCAGCTATGGGCCGCTTCTCTGTAAAAGGGGGCTACCGTTTAACCGATGCGATATGGCTCATCTTCCCCCTTTCAGTTGATATCAGAAATGATTATCTTGGCATTAGTAGCGCAGTAGCCATCCAATGGATCCACACTAGGAGGACTCAATGAAAAAGTTCATCATCCTCCTTATTGGATTGCCTTTAATGCTTCTTACCCTTTTATCATGTGAGCTGATGCTCCCCTCTCCCAAGAATCTAAAGATGCATGCAGTGTTCATCGCTTTGGATTACACCAACCATGCTAATGGGTTAAACCGATTAGCCGGAACGATAAGAGATGCCAAAGAAGTTATGGCTGCCTTTGAAGAACTATATGACAACCCCAAGCAAGATATTGCGACCTACGGAATGTTTCAAGAAGGTGCTAATCCTCAAGCTCATGTTTCAGAAGAGCTGTATCCCACCATTGAGAATATTACGATGCTACTGACACAGATTGTCAAAGATCTTGGCCCCAATGAGCTCCTATTTGTTTATTATGCTGGGCATGGTACCTCAGGAAGCTCTTTAGGTGATCTGGCAGTAGCCGGCGATAACCCTGATGAAATTGCTATATTTAGTCGAGAAGATTTCTTAGAGGCTCTAAGCGGACCCACTAACGGTCATATTGTGGTAGTTCTCGATTCCTGTTATAGCGGCTCATATGTGCAGAACTATCCTCAAGGCTTAGAGACTCTCTCGTATCGGCCCCACATAACAATGATCAGTGCCTCCAGTCCCACTAAAGAGTCCTACGAGAAAGTCTTTTTTGGTAACGGGCATAACCATGGTGTATTTACTTACCTTCTGCTAAAAGCTTTAGGATGGGACCATCAAGATGGCATTGGGGAGAAATATGAGGGTGATGTGTTGGTTGAAGTTGCCGGAAAGATACGAAAAAATACCGGTATCCTCTCAGATAGTGGAGGTCTTATCAGCGTCGGAGGAATCTATCGTTATATTAAAAACCGCCTCAGAGGACAAAAGCCGATGACCGTTAACGGTCCACTGGATATAGCGTTGTTCGTTCCTATGAGATGACGAGGTTTTTCACATCCTCTATTTCGTCTCTGAGCATAGCTGCTTGCTCAAATTCCAAATTCTTAGCATGTTCAAGCATCTCTTTTTCCAAATCTTTGATATAGGCTTTGCGGTCTTTAGCCAGCAGTAAGTTGTAGCGGCTTTTAAGCAGTGCTATATCCGATTTTTGAATCTCCTCTTTTTCCACCTTCTCTCTGGTAATGATGTCTTGAATCGCTTTTTTGATACTTGTGGGCGTTATTCCATGTTTTTGATTGAATTCTTGTTGAATTTCACGCCTTCTTTGGGTCTCTTCAATAGCTTGCTTCATCGCATCACTGTATCGGTCGGCATACATAATAACTCTTCCGTCCACATTGCGGGCTGCTCGGCCGATAGTTTGAATTAAGCTGGTAGCTGAACGTAAAAAGCCAATTTTATCGGCATCCAAAATAGCAATCAATGACACTTCGGGCAAATCAAGGCCTTCGCGCAAAAGGTTAATACCGACTAAGACATCAAAAATACCCAACCTAAGATCTCGCAGCAGTTCCACTCGCTCAATCGTTTCGACTTCGGAGTGGAGGTAGCGAACTTTTAATCCCATGTTTGCCATATAATCGGTCAAATCTTCGGCCATCCGTTTTGTTAGGGTGGTGACTAAAATCCGTTCCCCTTTTTTGACCGTTTTTTGAATTTCGCCAAATAAGTCTTCCATTTGCCCCTCTGTGGGACGCACTTCTACTTTTGGATCAAGTAACCCGGTTGGGCGAATAACTTGTTCGACGATTTGAGCCGACTCTTCCCGTTCTCGGGGACCGGGGGTAGCTGAGACATAAATACGCTGCTCACAGGTGCGATCAAACTCCTCGTACGTCAGCGGTCTGTTATCTAAAGCTGAGGGGAGACGGAACCCGTAGTTGACCAGCGTCACTTTTCGGTTGTGATCGCCTTCATACATTGCTCCCACTTGGGGGATGGTGACATGCGATTCATCAATAAAGGTCAAAAATCCAGGCGGGAAATAACTGAGCAACACCGGAGGGGTCTCCCCCTCTTTGCGGTTGCCAAGCGGGCGGGAATAGTTTTCTATGCCAGAGCAATACCCTAATTCCTGAAGCATTTCCACATCATATTCGACTCGAGTTTTAATTCTTTGGGCTTCCAACAGTTTCCCATTTTTAACAAAGTAGTCATACCGCTCTTCCATCTCTTGTTGGATGCGTCCAATGGCAACTTTAATTTGCTCAGGGGGAATAACAAACTGCTTGGCAGGATACAACGTGACTGAAGGAATCGATTCAAGCACATTACCTGAAACAGGATCAAACCATTCCAATTTTTCAATTTCATCCCAATTAAGGCTGATACGCAATCCTTTTTCCAAATAAGAAGGGCAGATTTCAATGACATCGCCCCGCACTCTGAAAGCTCCTCTTTGCAGGATCATGTCATTGCGCTCATATTGCATGATGACCATGTGCTCTAGGTCACTTTTATGGCTGAACTTCTGGCCCACCGCCAAATGTTTGAGCATTTCTCGCACTGAACCGGGGCTACCAAGACCAAATATACAGCTGACTGTGGCCACAATAATGACATCCCGGCGCTCCATAAGAGCATAAGAGGCAAAAAGGCGCAGCCGTTCAATCTCTGAGTTCACATCGGCATCTTTTTCGATATAGAGATCTTTACCCGGCACATACGCTTCCGGCTGATAATAATCGTAAGTGGAGACAAAGTAGCCTACGGCGTTATCGGGAAAAAATGATTGAAATTCACGAAATAACTGGGCAGCCAGCGTTTTATTGTGGCTGAGGACTAATGTGGGGCGCTGCACTTTTTCAATGATTTTGGCCATGGTGAACGTTTTACCTGAACCGGTGACCCCTTTGAGAGTCTGGCGTTCAAACCCTGATTCCACCCCTGCCGCAAGCAAATCAATGGCTTCACCTTGGTCCCCTGCCGGCTCATAATCGGCATAGACTTTAAAGGCTTTGCTACCTAACGGACTGTCCATTCCATCCCCTCGGGCCGCGTAATCAACTCCACGTGTAATTGCTTGGCCTCTGCTTTGCGCATCACGGTAATTGTGACTGTCTCTGCCGGTCGTGTATCGACCAAAGCACTATATAAATCGGCGTATTCGCTCACGCTCTCTCCATTAATGGCAGTAATGATGTCGCCTCCCAAATAGATGATGGAAGAGCCGTACTGTACTCTTTGAGTCCCCCCTTTCAGCCCCCCCTTCTCTGCTTTGCCCCCGCTACGAACTTGAGAAACTAACAATCCATTTTGCACGGGCAATTGGGCATATTCAACGATAGCCGGATCAAGTTGTACCAGCGTGACATCCAACCATCCTCTCACCACTTTACCGTATTGAATTAAATCGGGAATGACGCTGATAGCCGTATCGACAGGAATGGCAAAACCTATCCCTTGCGAAGAGCCCGAGGTTGAGTGGATGGTGGTGCATATACCGACCATTTCGCCAACACTGTTAAGCAGCGGCCCTCCTGAATTGCCGGGGTTAATGGCGGCATCAGTTTGAATCATCCCGTTAATAACATGGTTGCCTTCAATGCGCACCGGCCGCCCCAAACCTGAAACAGTTCCGATAGTCATTGTTCTGTCGTAGCCAAAAGGGTTTCCGATAACCACGACTTTCTGACCAACTTGCAAACTCCTTGCAGTGCCAAACGCAATGGGCTGTAGCACCACTTGAGCAGGCAAATCAACTTTGAGCACTGCCAAATCGTTTTCTTTGTCGATTCCCACTAAGACAGCTGTGTGGGTGGATCCGTCAAATAAGCTGATACTTAAATGATCGGCATCTTCTACCACGTGGGCGTTAGTCAGAATATAGCCATCAGCGCTAATAATGATCCCCGATCCGGTGCCTTGAGTCGGCAGGACTTCCAAAAAGAGGTTAAGGGCACTTGAAACGGTGGTGATATGGACAACACTTTTATTGGCCTTCTCATAAATAGCAATGTTGCGCATCTCTTCGGCACTATAGCGGAAGCTTTCCATATTCCCCAAAAAGAGGCTGACTCCCTGATCGCCATAAAAGATGTCATTTACTTGGACTCCTGCCATTTGCAACAGCCCCAACTCCCCTTCTCGTTTCAGCACATCGGCCAAAACGTTACGCTGGCGTTCCAACGTATCCTTTTGCTGTAAAGAACGACTCCAGATAATAATGGCAAAGCTCAAAAGTAAAGCGATGACGACAATGACAATGAGACGAATAGTTCTAAGAATGGGGTTACGCTTAAAGCTTTTGGCCATGACTTTGCTTGCTCCTGTACCAAAGTGTACCGTTTTTCTGTTACCTCGTACACTCATTCTGAATTGATGAGAACCTGCTTCCATTTCCCCTTTTTATACAGAATCGTAGCCCACAACCAGCTCACAAGGTTGCTAATCAGCATGGCCAACCAAATTCCACTGGGCCCCAAAGCCCAAAAATGGGACAGCACATACGCCAAAGGGACCCGCAGCCCCCATAAACGGAGGATATTAAGTATCATCACCGGCTTAGTTACCCCTCCGCCTTGAAAGGCTCCCAGCACTACTGTGTAAAGGGCAAAAACCACCACTCCCAACGAAGTGTAGGCAAACATGGGAATACCGTAATGGACAACTTCTGGATCATCGACAAAGAATCGAATAACATGAGCGCCAAACACCAGAACCGCTGCCATCCCGACTGTAATAAAAATACCGCTTATCAAAAGGGCTTTATTGGTAATCTTTTGGGCTTCTTTAGCTTGGCCTGCTCCCAGTTTTCGCCCCACCAGTACTGCCGTGCCTTGGCTGATTCCCATTGCAGGCATATTAAACAACGATTGAATACGATTGCCAATACCAAAAGCGGCAATGACTGCAGGGCCAAACGTATTGACCACTTGCTGAATTGCGGCAAATCCTAAAGAAGAGACCGATTGACCCACAGCGGCAGGTAAGCCGATACGGCTCATTAACTTCAGCGTTTTTTTATCAGGGCGAAGGTACTTTTTAGTGACACGAATCCCTTTGTAACCGCCAAATAGAAGCCCCAGGGAAACTGTGCAGCTAATAGCTCGTGCAATAAACGTTGCCCAAGCAGCTCCTCTGACTGCCATGGGGGCAATAGGGCCAAAGCCAAAAATAAATAGCGGGTCCAAAATAATATTTAATAGGACGGCAAAACCTTGGATATATAACGGAGTCATTGCATCGCCAATGCCTTGCAACACGCTGCGAAAAATAAAATCACCGAATAAAAAAGGGATGGTGTAAAAGGTAATCCGCATATATTGTGTTGTATATACACTAGTGAGGCCGGTTGGGACTTTAATTAAGCGGACCAATGAGGTTGTTGTCAAAGCCCCCACTACCATCACAGCAATCGACATCAGAAAATTGACTAAGAAAACTTGAGAAGCCAGAAAATCGAGGCGCCCCCGATTCTGTTTGTCTGCTCCGTACGCTTGGCTGACTAACGTGGTTCCTGCTACGGTAAAAGCAGCACCAAAGACGATGATGAAGTTGCTCACATTCATTGTAATAGAAGGGGCGCTAATAGCCTCTGTTCCCAATTTGCCCAAAAAAAAGGCATCGGCCATATTATAGAGGGTTTGTAGCAGATTGCTTGCCATAATGGGCAAAGAGAGGCTCATCAATTCTTTGAAAGTCGAAGAGGGTGGTTCATCAATCATAGTAGCTCATCATACTCCTTTTGCCTCTTTTTGGGGAGCTCTCTTCTCTTAATTGCCCGCAGTATGGTAATATGGGTTCAATACTCATTCATCCCCCTTTGAAAGGGGAAAGGAAGATTCATGGACCCCACTACAACAGAAGTAAAAGAGCCAAAAAGCCTCAATTTTTTGGAGCGTATCATTGAAGATGATTTGGCCAACAACAGAGTGCCTAATAACAAAATTATTACTCGCTTCCCTCCGGAGCCCAACGGCTATCTTCATATCGGCCATATAAAATCAATTTGCATCAATTTTGGTCTTGCCGCTCAATATAACGGGCAATGTCACCTCCGCTTTGATGACACCAACCCCGAAAAAGAGGAGATGGAATACATCGAATCGATTCAAAATGATATTAAGTGGCTCGGCTTTGAATGGGGTGATCACCTCTATTATGCCAGTGATTACTACGACCAACTGCATGCTATTGCCGTTGATCTGATTAAAAAAGATTTAGCCTATGTTGATTCTTTAAGTGCCGAAGAGGTGAAAGAGTACCGTGGAACATTAACGACTCCCGGCAAAGACTCCCCCGATCGTAATCGGCCCATAAAGGAGAGCTTGCGCCTTTTTGAAGAGATGCGCCAAGGTAAGCACCCCGAAGGCTCGTATGTTTTAAGAGCTAAAATTGATATGGCCAGTCCTAATATGAACCTCCGCGATCCGGCATTGTACCGCATTAAGTTTGCCAGTCATCCACGAACGGGGAATAAGTGGTGCATTTATCCAATGTACGACTATACCCACCCCATCAGCGATGCCATTGAAGGGATTACTCACTCTTTTTGCACGTTGGAGTTTGAAGATCATCGACCTGCGTACGATTGGGCCACAGAAATTGATGGTATCGATCATCGTCCACAGCAGATTGAATTTGCCCGACTGAATATCTCCTACACAGTGATGAGTAAAAGAAAATTGCTAAATCTGGTAAAAATGGGCCTTGTTAGCGGTTGGGATGATCCGAGAATGCCCACTATTTCCGGCATCCGCCGCCGCGGGTACAGCCCCGAAGCACTTAAGGATTTTGTCCAGCGGGTAGGTGTGGCCAAAGTGGAGAGTGTTGTCGATTACAAATTGTTGGAATTCTGTGCCCGCGAAGATCTTAATAAACGGGCTCAGCGAGTTATGGCAGTTCTCGATCCGTTGAAAATTGTTATTACCAACTACCCCGAAGGGAAAACTGAGTACGTGGAGGCAGAGAATAATCCTGAAGATGCTTCTGCAGGAACGCGCCTGATCCCCTTCTCTAAAGAGCTCTACATCGAACAAGAAGACTTTATGGAAATCCCTGTTAAAGGATACCACCGCCTCTATCCGGGTAATGAGATTAGGCTCAAACATGCCTATTACATCACCTGCACCGATGTTATAAAAGATAGTGAAGGCAAGGTTATTGAAGTCCATTGTACCTACGATCCCGAATCAAAAGGGGGACGAACTGCCGATGAAAGAAGAGTCAGAGGAACCAGCCATTGGGTCTGTAGCTCTCATGCTCTAGATGCCGAAATACGTCTTTACGACAAGCTCTTCGCCACTGAGTTCCCCGGTCAGCAAACAGGAGACTACTTGGATGACATCAATTCCGAATCGTTGGTTATCATAGAAAAAGCCAAAGTGGAGCCCTCTCTTAAAGAGGCCCAAGCTGGCCAGTATCTGCAATTTTTACGCAGCGGGTATTACATGGCTGACAGTAAAGACCACAATTCCGATCGTCTAGTATTTAACAGAACCGTTGCCATGCGCGATTCGTGGGGGAAAAAAGCGAGAACCAACTAAAAGAGAGTTATGATTGACGGCTCCTTGTTTGCTGGTATACTTGGCGTATGAAAAGGTATTTCTTTGATGCGCATATGCATGCGATGAACCTCCTGCACCCCTCCTTCGTCAGTTTTGTCGAATCGGTAGCTGATAACGTGGGAGAGTTCATCACCAGCGGAGCCCTTTCTCCTGGATATCTGTTGACTCCGGCTAACCGCGGTCAACAGGGATTCATAACTCTGCTAAACATGTTTACAATCTTTGAACGCTCCATAGGTGAAATATTTGGCATCATGGAAAAAGATTTAGAAGGCACCTTTACCTCAGTTCAAGATAAGCCTTCTGAGAATGTGATTTATCCTCCAAAACCCTATATACGCAATAAGAAGTTTTATTTTCGTGACAAAGCTTACGACTCGTATGCCCTCATCCCCTTAGTGATGGACTTTTCCCGCACCGATGATGAACAACAAGGGCGCTCGTATTATTCAGTTGGCCAGCAAAATAAAATTCTCTCTTATATTGAAGATACGTTGGCAGGTATCCAAGAGTATCGAAGCAATCAACCCAAAGGGTTACTTGAATTCTTTCCCTTTTTAGGGATTAATCCTGAAGCGCATGAGCTCTCCTTTGTTAAAGAGCTGCTACATACTCATTTGGTAGCAGATCATATCTTCAAAGGGGTGAAGCTCTACCCTCCTTTGGGGACCAATCCTTGGCCTGAAGATGAAGATGAGCTAAAAAAAATGCGCTTTGTCTATGAGTTTTGCTTAGAACACGATTTGGGAATCATTACCCACTGCGATGATCAAGGGTTTCGGGCGGTCTCTCCCAAGTTAGCCCAGCAGTACACCAACCCCGCTTCTTGGAAGCCGGTGTTTGCTGAGTATCCTCTTTTGCGAGTCGATTTTGCCCACTACGGGCGCCAATACAGCCCCATAGGGAAATCACCTCTTCATCTCTTATTGGATCGTCCCTTTACTACAGATCCTTGGTTTGTAGCCCTAATGGAATTAATAGGCACCTATGAACACATATACGCCGATTTTTCTTTCAGCGGAACACGAGCTGAGTTTTATGAGCAGCTGCATACCTACCTAAACCAACTTGAAGATCAACAACTTGCTGAAAAGATTCGCCACAGATCGATGTTCGGCTCCGATTTTTCAGTCAATCTGGCCAAAGTCGAATCCTACAGCAACTACTTACGAATCTTTGAAACAAGTCCTTTCAGCGATGAAGAGATTGATTTATTTGCAAGTCAAAACCCCATGCGGTTCTTAGGCCTTTAAGACTCGTCCTTACGCAACTTGTCCTCTTCTTGGCCCCCTCTTTGCACTGAGGGTTTAAACCGATCATACCCATAGGGCTTAGGCCCACTTGAGCTACGCCGTGGTTTATCATCAAAAGAACGCGGAGCTCTTCTATCATCTTGGTAACGAGGTCTTTTCTTATCATCAAATCTGCGAGGAGCTCTACTGTCATCGGAAGATCTTCTATCATCTTGATAGCGAGGCTTTCTATCATCAAATCGACGAGGATCTCTACTATCTCGATCAAACTCTCTGGGTGCTCTTCTATCATCTTGGTAGCGAGGCTTTCTATCATCAAATCGACGAGGAGCTCTACTATCTCGATCAAACTCTCTGGGTGCTCTTCTATCATCTTGATAGCGAGGTTTTCTATCATCGTCAAATCTGCGAGGAGCCCTACTGTCTCGATCAAACTCTTTGGGTGCTCTTCTGTCATCTTGGTAGCGAGGCTTTCTATCATCAAATCGACGAGGAGCTCTACTATCTCGATCAAACTCTCTGGGTGCTCTTCTATCATCTTGATAGCGAGGTTTTCTCTCATCATCGAATCTGCGAGGAGCTCTACTGTCACCGGAAGATCTTCTATCATCATCGAATCTGCGAGGAGCTCTACTACTGTCACCGGGGCCTCTTCTATCATCTTGGTAGCGAGGCTTTCTATCATCAAATCGACGTGGAGCTCTACTGTCGCTGGAAGATCTTCTGTCATCTTGGTAGCGAGGTCTTCTGTCATCGCTATATCTGCGTGGTGGCCTATCATCTTTTGGGCGAGTTTGCTCTTCCCGCGGTTTGGGAGGGATATATTCTTCATCGGGATGCCGTTTTTCAAAGCGTCTTTGGCGGGCATTTTTTTCAGTGTTTTCTTCATTATCCCAATGAAGCACTAAATCGTTCTCTTCTTCTTTCATATATTCTCTTTGGTCCCTCTGTCTTGGAGAGGGCCTTCTTTTGCCATGAGCCTCTTTATCCAAAAGCTCTTGTGAATTCCCAGTTTTTGTTAGTACCCAAACCCGCAAAGTGCTGCCTTTGGCGCTAAAGCCGGCTGAGCGTACTTCTTTAGTTATTTCTTTGGTCTCAAAGCCAAAGAGTTTTGTTTTTTCAAAGCGAAAACGCTTTAAGTTGGCAGAAAAGTAGATGATACCATCAGTGCGGAGCAGACGGTTAAGCTGATGGATGTACTGCAGATAATCACGTTGGATATCAAAATCTTCACTTGCTTTACGGCTATTAGAAAAGGCAGGAGGGTCAAAAATAATAATGTCATATTTTTCCTTCTTTTCAATAGCCTCATTAATAAATTGCAAAGCATCGGCTTGGATGCAGCTATACATATCTGCAGCAAAGCCGTTAGCTTTTAAATTGTCGGCGCACCACTGAGTATACGTGTTGCTCAAATCGACACTGGTAACACTCTTTGCTCCACCTGAGGCAGCATACACACTAAAGCTACCAGTGTAGGAGAAAAGATTTAAGACATCTTTTCCTTTGGAGATCTGGCGAATAGCAGCTCTCCCTTGCATCTGGTCTAAAAATAGGCCGGTGTCGACTCGCTTTGTTAAATCAACACTAAAGGTCAGCCCACCTTCAAGCACATCCACCATTACCGAGTTTTCAGCTTGCATTTCGTGCTGTTCTTTTCCCTGTAATTTCTCTCGGCGATGGTAAATCACTCTCTGAGGTTCTATATAAAGCATGCGAGAGGCAATGTCACAGATTTCTGTAATCATTTTTTCGCTTAACCCGTTTGGATCATAATCGGTGATGCGAACATACGGGCCATACATGTCTACGGTAATAGGAAGATCAGCTATATTTTGGTCATAAACACGCATGGCAGTGGTGCCACTCTCATTCATTAAGCGGCGCATGCTCAAAGCGTTACGTTTCAACAATTTACCAAAATCTTTGGCTAGAATCTCATCCATGATCAAGCGATTACCTTCCTCAACGCTCAGTATATATGATAAACTTAATTAAGAATAGGAGAGCAGGTGTCGATGGAAGAAGAGACTTTGCAATTTTTAACAGAGTTGGAGAACCGCCACGGCGGTCCTATTGGGTACAAAACCTACAGCACCTGGTTTGCCTCAACTGACGGCACCATCCGGGAGTTTGGGGTATTTTTGTACGAAATCAACGGCGTATTCTACTACGAAGATTTTGAGCGAATGCCTTCGTTGTTCGGCTTTTCCCTTAAGCCAAGTAAAAAGAGGCCGGCTTATGTAAAAATGGAGGGGTCTTTTGATCCTGCTGCAGTTATCAGCTGTACAGAAGTCTCCAAATCCCAAGCACAAGCCTGTGCCGACGGCTACAAAGCATATGACCAAATTCCTGAGGCTACTGTGGTACAACGGATTTTTAGTCCGCTGGTAAGCCGCCTTGTGTTTAAGGAAGGACATGCCCTCTTTTTTGAAGTCATTGATCGTAAAGCATTCAAAGCCTTATTCAAAGGAGCACTTGATGGGAGTCTTTAAAGCCTACGATATCCGCGGTATTTATAATCAAGAATTTGACAAAGAGCTTGTCTATAAAATTGGGTATTTTATTCCCCGTCTGCTAGAAGCCAAAGAAGTTGTGGTAGGGCGCGATGTACGAACTAGTAGCGACGAAATTTTTGCCTCTTTATGTGAAGGAATAACTGACAGCGGAGCCGATGTATGGGATATCGGGTTAGCTACCACTCCGATGGTCTACTTTGCCACAGTCCATTTACGCAGTGATGCTTCGGTGCAAATAACTGCCAGCCATAACCCTGCCAAATATAACGGGCTTAAGATTTCAAAAAAGAATGCCCTGCCTGTGGGAGAAGACACTGGTCTGCAGGAACTAAAGAAAATGGTAGAGACCCTGCCAATTACTAAAGATAAGCCCAAAGGTAACATTATCGACTCTCCGGTCAAAGAAGCTTATGTGACCTTTTTACGGCCGTTTGTCCCCGATTTGTCCTCTCTTAATGTAAGTATCGATTTGTCGCACGGCATGGCCAATCTGTTAATCAAAGATTTGTTGGGAGAAGAGCATCACTATCTTTATGATCATTTGGATGGAACATTCCCTGCTCATGAACCGAATCCCTTAGAAATTGAAAACTGCCATGATCTTATGGAGGCTGTTAAACAGAATCAAAGTGATGTAGGCGTTATTTTTGACGGTGATGCAGACCGAGTTATGTTTATCGATGAGAAGGGGGAATTCATCCAACCCGATTATATTACGGCTCTGATTGGAGAGTATTATCTGAACAAAGAGAAAGGGATGGTACTGCAAGATATCAGAACAAGCAGAAGCACCACTGAGCATCTTAAGAGCTTGGGAGCAGAAGTAACAACTTGGAAAGTAGGTCATGCGTTTGCTAAAGTGAAGCTACGCCAAATTAATGGAATATTTGGCGGTGAGTTGGCCGGCCACTACTATTTTCGTGATTTTTTCTACTGTGATAGTGGCATATTAGCCTCATTACTTGTCCTGCAAGTTATTGTTCAACTAAAAAAACAAAACAAAACGATATCTGAGTTTATTGACTCCTTTGTCACGTACGCTAACAGCGGAGAAATCAACTTCAAACTCGAAAACAAAGATGCGGCAATGAAAGAACTGTATCAAACGTATGCTGTAGACCAAAATCCTCTGGAAGTGCTTGATTTTGATGGCTATCGCATCGAATTTGCCGATTGGTGGTTCAATGTTAGAAAATCGAACACTGAACCGTATTTACGACTAGTGGCAGAAGCTAAAACACCTCAATTACTTAAAGAAAAAGTCGAGCATATTTCAAATATCATCAGGAGCAACATGTGAAAGTACTTCTATGCGGAGGAGCGGGCTACATTGGCACCCATGTAGCCCTCCAATTTTTAGAGCGGGGCGATACGGTTGGCATTTTGGATGATTTATCCAGCGGGCTTATGGAAAACGTTGATGCTCAAAGCACTTTGTATAAAGGCTCTTTGTTAGACAAAAAATTTGTTGATGCAACCCTGCAACAAAACTGGGATTTAGTTGTCCACCTAGCTGCTTTCAAAGCTGCAGGAGAGTCGATGCTTGATCCTGTTAAGTATGCTCACAATAATATCAGCGGCTCGCTGAACCTTATTGCCAGCTGCATTGAACACAACATCGATAAATTTATCCTCTCCTCCTCAGCAGCTGTGTATGGAGAGCCCTCCTATCTTCCTATTGATGAGCAACACCCAACCAATCCCGAAAACTACTACGGTTACACAAAATTAGCTATTGAGGAAAACCTGAAGTGGTTTAACCAAACTAAAGGGCTGACCTACGCCTCACTGCGTTACTTTAACGCCGCTGGTTACGACCCTCAAAGAAGAATGAAAGGACTGGAAAGAAACCCTGCCAATTTAATTCCTGTTGTAATGGAAGTAGCCGCAGGAAAAAGAGAAAAGATCCAAATCTTTGGCAATGATTACCCCACAGAAGATGGAACGGGAGTCAGAGATTATGTACATGTAAGTGACTTAGCCGATGCCCATGTCAAAGCTGCCGATTACCTCTTTGCTAACCAAGAACCATTAATTGTCAACTTAGGCAGTGAAACAGGGTTAAGTGTTCGCCAAATAATTGATCAAAGCCGTAAAACTACCAATAAACCCATTACCGAAGAATTAGCCCCCCGCAGAATAGGAGATCCGGCAAAATTAGTAGCAACCAGCAAAAAAGCCAAAGAAGTTCTCAATTGGAGTCCTCGCTACAGCGATCTACAAACCATCATAGAAACGACCTGGAATGTCTATAATCACTTGACATGAATCTGCATAGTGGGCTAAATTACCAACGATGCAGCATTCC
Organism: Sphaerochaetaceae bacterium; assembly: GCA_050950025.1. Taxonomy (GTDB): domain Bacteria; phylum Spirochaetota; class Spirochaetia; order Sphaerochaetales; family Sphaerochaetaceae; genus JBMNGW01. The sequence continues at coordinate 15,592 of JBMNGW010000015.1, forward strand.
CCTGTAGCTCAGTCGGTAGAGCAGGTGGCTGTTAACCACCCTGTCGGCGGTTCAAGTCCGTCCGGGGGAGCATAAAGAAGGGAGCCAATCCTATCATAGGAAGTGGCTCCCTTTGTTTATAAGAAAGCATAAATCAACATTTCTTAGGCTCAGTGAATATTTCTGGGGTCACTTAGAATCTTGATATAGAAAAGGCAGTTCAAATCCATTAGAGTTTTTTTAACCCAAAAGAACTCAAGGAAGAGAACTGCCATGAACGACTGTATCACTATTGCCCATCGACTGCCAAGCTTCTGTGTCACCGAAGATCCTCAAATACGACTATGTACTGATGGAAGTCGAATGTTTCGGACCAAGGGAGATATAGTCAGTGATATCGAATATGTTTGCCCTGAGTGTGGCAGTGAAGTACACCTACACGCTTACGAAACAGTGTTCTTGAGGGATATACCAATATTAACTGTGCCTCACATGCTAGAGGTGCGCTACAAACGATACCGATGCAAGAGTTGTCAGTTTGAAATACGTGAAGATATTCCATTCAAACTTAAGGAGCACTTCATTACTGAACGCTGTGCCCGTTTAGTGCTGTACTATCTATCCTTTGGAATGACCAATAAGGCAGTACATCGGTTATTAGGTCTGAATGTTCATCTCATCAAGGAAATAGAAAAATCTCACCTAAAGAAATTGTTTGACGCTGCTGTGTTACGACCATCGCGCTACATTGCTATAGACGAAATCAGCATTCATAGCCATCACCGTTATGCTACCGTAGTTATTGATTTAGAAAGTGGTCATGTTCTTTTCTGTGAGGCTGGTAAGAAGAAAGACCAAGTATATAATTTTATTCGATTTGTGGGAAAGAAATGGCTCAAAGGCGTTGTCGCAGTATCGATGGATATGAATGCTCAATATGCATCAGCATTCAAAGAGGCCGCTCCACACATAGATATCGTCTATGATTGTTTCCACATGATTAAACTCTATGGTGATTCAGTGCTTACATTGATGCGTCGAAGATTGCAGAAAAAAGCCTTAGAGGATAACGATCGAACTACATACGACACTCTCAAAGGTGGGCGCTTCATTTTGCTGAGTACAAAACAGACTATTAAAGAAAAAGACCTCAAAGCAAGAAAAAACAATCGTCAGCTGAGTCAAGAATATGAGAGCAAGGGCCTTGATTTACCCCCAGGTAAACGTAAAAGACGAATTGATAATGAACTGAGACTCAAACGGCTAATGGAGATCAATAGAGACCTTAACACTGCGTACGTGTTGCTAGAGCAATTCAGGCTTGCTTATCAAGTGGATGATAAAGATGAATTACAGCAGGGGATGCAGCTGTGGTGTTCTGTTGCTCGTAAATCCAAAATACCTGAGCTCATACGCTTTGCCCAAACAATTGAGCGACATATGGAGGGCATTACTAATCATGCTAAGCATCCTATAAGTTCTGGGAAACTTGAGGGGGTAAACAATTTAGCAAAGGTAATCAAACGAAATGCTTATGGCTTTGTAGACGATGAATACTTTTTCCTAAAGCTTAAACAAGCTTCAAGAAGACCTTACTACAAACCTAAATCCCCCAGATTTTTGCACTGAGCCATTAAAAAGACACACTTCAGGGTTGAAGTACTTCTGGTGGAGACATAATTCATGTTTTCTACTTTTTTTTTCTCATGGTTATAAATAAAATCTAAAGTCGTTACCACCAATGTACCATGGATTTCGAAGAATTTCATTAAAATTAGCAAATTCTTCCTTATAAGGGTAGAAATATGAGAATTATTGCTATTTCATTTTATAATGAGGAGTTAATATCTATTATAAAGACATGAGATTACTCTTGTTGCAATACCCAGATAGCAGAGTGCCCTTTTCCATCCCCCCGACAAGGCGGGAAACGCTTGCCTTCTTCCATGTCAACTGTTTTATCATCATGTTCGCTGCAGACATACGTTCCACTTTGTGTGCACACTGAACCGGTTCTGGTAGCTGTGGCCTCTTGCTCATCTTTTGAAGCTACCGCCTTTTTGCTTCCGCACTGTTTTAGTGCATCACATAGGCTTATGGTGTTTTTAGTCAAAAAGGTGCGCCATAAAAGATACACGACAATAATGTAGACAACGATGAGCACTATGTTAAATAGTGCTGCCGATCCAGATCCGACTGTATTAGCAATAATCAAAGCAACAATAAGAATAAGTGTCAGTATTCCAGTATAAACAAGAATTTTCCGAACTGCTTGTTTCATGAAATTACGCCTCCTTCAGATACTACCGTAAGCAATCGATATCGATATTGCACTTGCCTCAGGGTGCCAACATGGTATGAAGAATAAAAGAGGAACCCCGTCCTTTTATCATACTCCATAAAAGAGGGGAATACAAACATAACAGAAGCCGCCCCTGTTCGGGGCGGCTGGAAAAGGACCTTTTAAGAGAATTATCTCTTGTTATGCTTCACCATATAATCGGTGAGAACTTCATCAAGACCTCTGCCGTACATGACGATCGGCTTATCGAGCATGGTGTACCCATCTCCGCCGGCAGCCATGAAATCGTTAGTGGCAAGCTTGTAAGTGGCATTTCTGTCAACAGCTTTGCCGCCAACCAGCAGTCTCTTAATCCTGTTACCAGGTTCGGAGAAGCGGCTATAGACAATCGAAAGGTTGGCAGTTTGCGGGAAGCCACCATTGGTCTCAGGAAGTACTGAGTACCCCCACTCAATGGCGTCATACAGCTCTTGCCCGGTGACTTCTATCATTGCAACAGTGTTGTTAAACGGAAGGACTGTAATGATGTCTCCCCGAGTTACATCTCCGGCGGCAATAGAGGCGCGAATGCCTCCACCGTTGGTCAATGCCACATCGGCTCCTGTTGCTTCAATCATAGCCTGAGCAATCATGGTACCAAGGTTTGTCGGCCGTGTGCGGGCTAACTCTCTTTCACCTTCCAATCTAATCGGAGTGTAAGCTACAACCTCTTTGGTCAAATCTTCCAATTGAGATTTCTGACTATTGATGTAAGCCACAACTTCCGGATCATCGGGCACGGATGTGATTCCGACCGATTTAGCCAAATCGCTAGTCGACGGATCGAGAATTTCAGAAGCGGGAATCAGGAAGGCGTGTTGGCCAACGACCTTGTCGTTGAGCACATCAACTTCAACAACTCCGATATTCTTCATGTACTCGCCAGTCGAAACAATCAGTGTATTGCCTACCTGAAGTCCGTTTTCAAGAACCGTATGGCTGTGACCGTCAACAATGAGGTCAATGCCGTTAAGATTCTGAGCAACAAACCTACTGGTAATGCCGTACGAGCCATCCTCATCCAACCCAAGGTGGGCTAACAGGATGACGAAATCTGACTGCCTTCTTACTTCATCAACAAGAGCCTGGGCTCCGTAGATGACCTCATCAGACATAAAGGAGAGACCTTGGACATTCTTCGGATGGGTTTTGGTCAATGTATCGGGGGTAGTTGCTCCAATGACACCGACTTTAAAACCGTCAAAATCGTAAATCTGGTAAGGCTGGAAGACCATATTGCCGTTCTCATCAAGCACGTTGGCCGCCAATACACGCAAATTAGAGTATTGCTGGGCTAACTGAGCTGCTTCAATGAGGCGCTCCTTACCGTAGTTAAAATCATGGTTTCCGGGAACCACTGCGTTATAACCAAGCATATCAAGAAGTACTGCACTCGTTTCGCCTTCAAACAGATTAGTCAAAAGCGTCCCATGCGATACATCCCCGGCATCAAGGACCAGATATTTATCGGTTACTTCTCTTCCCATCTTCAGCAAGGTTGCCAGCTTGGCATACCCAACGCCCTCATCAGCTTCTATGCGACCGTGGACGTCGTTAGTATGAACTACGTAGAATTTAAAATCTTTGCTGGAAGGAACAACGGGAGCTACAACTGCAGGCTCAGCAGGTTTAGCAACTTCAACAGGAACTGCTGTAACCTTCGCATATTCAGCTTTCACTCCGGAAATGTACGCTGCCACATCAGAGTCAGCAGGGACATACTCTATACCAGCCCATCGGGCCAATTCAGAGCGCTCAGGTGCATTCACATCCGATGCACTAATGCGAATCGGGGTAATTGCAGTGGCTTTGTTACCAACCACATGCACTTCTACCACTCCCACACTGGAAAGCTTCTTCGTAGCATTGACTATTACTGTAGAGCCAACTCGTTTGCCACCGGCTGGGGCATTAGCCTGCTCACCGTCAATAATCAAATCAATACCGTTAATGTTCTGTGCAATCACTTCACTGGTAATGCCATCAACATTACCTATGTTGCCCAACAGCACGACAAAGTCGGCTACCTGGCGAATCTGGTCAACTGCATACTGAGCATTAGCAACAACATCACTGCTAAGGAAGGTCAACCCTTGTGTGTTAGCAGGCGGAGCACTGAGGCCGGCTACTGCAACAACAAAACCGTTAAAGCTGTACAGCTGATAAGGCTGGAAGACCCATTCACCGCGCGGGTTAAGGACGTTGGCACTTAAGACCTTCAGATCAGTTAACCCTTCAGATAACCGAGAAGCTTCTATTAAGTACTCTGCTCCATAGGCAAAATCGGCCGGTCCGGGTGCTACGGCATCATAGCCAAGCATATCCAGCAGCATCGCTGCAGGCTCTCCGGCAAACTTTTCAACTTCGGCACTGCCACTGGCTACATTACCTGCATCCAAAAGCAGTGTTTTGTCGGTCAATGAGCGGCCAAAATTCACTCCTGTCGCCAGACGGGCATATCCTATGCCATCATCCAAGGCGCCAAGGGCGTCATTGGTGTGAGCGATGTAGAGGTCGAACTCGGTGAACCGATCGTCCGACTTTACAATCACCTCTTCCGGCAGAGCCCTGCCTTCAACTTCTTCAGCTATGAAGACCGGCAGTTCTGGAGTCGGTACTTCTTCGACCGGCTTCACCACTTCAGGTTCAGCAGCCACCGGGGGCGCTGGCGGAGTCACGGGCTCAACGATAGGTGCTACGGGTTCCATTACCTCCACTTTCGCCGTTGTGGCACAACTGATCAATGCGAAAGCGACCAACGCAACCAATAGGACCGTGATAAGACTTCTTGAAAGACGTTTCACGTGTTTCCTCCTCTGGACATTCGTAATCGGTACAATACACTGAACACTATAACATAATCTGACAGAAATCGATACATGAAATTATTCTTTTGGGCCGCCTTTGGTTGAAGACTCCCAATTTGCTGAAAGGAAAAAAAGCCCACGCATTTATGGCATGGACTCTCTTTCATTTTTGATTCAATTCTTACATCAAATCCTTCGGTTTTCTGGCAGTATTGCCGCTTTTTTCACAATAAGCGACGTGGCGAAGCTTGCCGTTCTCAAATACCGATTTCATCTTGATTGTACCGCCCCAGCGGCTTGTCAGCACTTTGTCTGCACCGCGGCGAGCGTTTTTTGATACTGCACCAGCCATATCATTATCCCTCCATCTTAATCATACTACTTAGAATCCTTGCCCAATATAGCAAAACATTATCTGTTGGTCAAAGGGCTTAGCCCTTTTTATGGCAAATATTGTAAAAAAAAGAAGTTTGCCCTACACTAGCGTCATGAAACGTCCTTTGGAAATTCTGCGAGAGGCTTACTTACTACCTACTCACCTCTATCGATTGCTGATTTCACCGTGGATTCCCCGCTCCTGCATCTATACTCCTTCGTGCAGTGCTTATATGATCGCCTCAGTCCGTTCATTTGGTATTTTCAAAGGGACACTGCTGGGGTTGGCTCGCATCGGACGGTGCCACCGCCTTTTTATGGGTGGCAGCGACCCACTTCCTACCGAGTTTTCCTGCTCAGCTTTAACAACCCCTTACACTATTTTCCGTCGCCGAAAAAAACAATCGAATCACTGATTTACAATATCTTTGACAAATGTGATAAGCACTTTCAAGGCGCTATCATTGTGCCCCCCTTCGGGCACAATGAGATCAGCATACTGCTTGGTGGGCTCAATGAAAGAAAAATGGCCCGGTCTGACAACTTCCATATATTGAGTGACAACTGAATCGACTGTCCTGCCGCGCTCGGTAATATCGCGATTAAGCCGTCGAATAAAACGGATATCATCCGGAGTATCGACATAGAGCTTCAAATCAAGGAGATCTCTAATCCTCTGATCATGTAAAATCATCAACCCTTCAATGATAACCAGCGGATGGGGGTTCACGGTAATTGTCTCTTCTTTGCGACGATGATGGACAAAATCATACTGCGGCATCTCAATTGGCTTACAGGCCTTCAGCAAACTCAAATGCTCCACTAACAAATGCGTATCAAAGGCATCGGGATGATCAAAATTATAGGCAGTAATATTCTCGTTGCTGACAAATTCAGCCGAATGATAATAATTGTCCTGCGGAATGAAAACAAAATCGGCAATGACTTCCCCGATTTTTCTCACGATAGTCGATTTGCCCGACCCCGAGCCTCCCGTAATGCCGATGATCCGAACGTCCATACCCTCTTCCTTTTTACCGACCGCTAAGCATACTTTGCACCGCCCATCCAAGCATTGTATCGGCAATTACCACATACCAACGCTTGCCCAATAAATGGGGCGGTAACCTGTTATCTTTAGAAGGAGCATCGTAGATATCATGATAACCGTTAGGCGGTTGCTGGGGAAAAAGAATTTTATGAATCACCGTTTGATCTGGAAGCAGACACCACGATTCCCAAAAAAAATCTCCTTCAGCATTAGCAGGGGGAATAGCATGCAAGCACAGCGTTGGATTCTGAGCAATTACATGCCATGAAAACCCCTTATACCCGGAGATGGAGGCAAGAGAATCAGGAAACAACATCCGCAACGATAATCCCATATGTGAAAGAGCTTGCGCCACTTCTTTTTGTACCATCGGTGTAGATTAGCCTCTCATTCTTCGCAATCGCCGGGCACGATGTTTTAGACGACTTAAGCGAATATCCAAATGTCTGAGAGAAATAACCATGTTGGAAATCTCCCGCTTTAGATGCTCTGTTTCTAAAACCAACGCCATAGAAGGCCCCTCAGGTTCAACCCTCTTAGCTAAATCAAACAACTGCTGTTGCATCTTTTGTTGCTCTTGGCGCTTAGCGGCAATCTCTTGTTCCAAAGAGAGGATTTCGGCTCTTCTTCTGGCATCCGATTTGCTAAGAACTTCCTCAATCATTGCTGTTCTCTCCTAAAAAGAAGTATAGCATAACAAAAGGAGATTTAGCAGAGGTTCGCTTTTACCCATGCAGCCGACGCTTGGGCCATGGCATCCAAATCGGGATCTTTGACCACATCACGCCAAACAGCGATATCACGTCCCACTTGTCCCCCTTGCATCACAAAAGGTTCCATCACCAACGGACCGTTAAAGTTGATTTGATCCAAAGCCTCTTTAATCTCGGCCCATGGCATCCGCCCTGTGCCAGGCATTTTACGGTTGGTTTCCCCTAAATGGAAAGCGGCTAAATAAGGACCGATGCGCCTGATGGCATCGCCAAAGGAGTCCTCTTCAATATTCATATGAAAGGTATCAAGCAAAATACGACACCCAGGATGATCAACCTGCTTTACATACTCTAAGGCTTCAATGCTGTCGTTAATAATAAACTGCTCAAAGCGGTTAAGCACTTCCACATTCAACAACACTCCCCTATCGTGAGCATAGGGGGCCAACTCTCTGAGGCTTTTAACACTATTGTCCCAAATCGGTTGTTTGGAATCGAGTCCTTCGGGCATTGAAGCGGGCCAATACCCATGAACAGTTCCCCCTATCATCCCCCCGCCCATATTGGCAACGGCATCGATGACCCCTTTCATGAACTGCACACCCTTTTTACGAACATTTTCATCTATTGAAGAGACATCGTACTCTTTTTTCAACCCAATACCATAAGAGAGGATCAAATCCTCATCATCGGCCATCTGCTTTAATTCAGTTCGTTTTTGGACGCTAAGACCCACAACAGTGCCGGCATTGAGCTCCAACTGGTCGAATCCCAGCGACTTTACTTTTTTGATGAACGGGGTAAAATCCACATCCCATTGATGGGTCCAAAAAGCGTAATAAATACCAACCTTTCTCATCGTATTCTCTCCTTCTTAGGTTCCTAAAGCCGCATGTACAAGGGTACGCACATCGTCTAGGGAAGCTGTTTGGCTAGCTACCGCCCCAATAAGAGCGGCTCCATACGCAGCACCGTCTTCTATTGTGGGCACTATAGTCGGCAAATCAAATCGCCGTTGCAATGCTTGGCGGAATAAGTGATTCTTTCTGATGGCACTTCCTAAGGCCACAATGTTTTTCATCTTGGCAAATACAGCAGGGTTATCATCACCAAAAGCATGCAACTCGGCCATAATCCCTTCAACTGTTGCCAGCACCAGATTTCCCAAGCTCAAATTATTCACATCAATATGATCTATTACGCCCCTTTTATGAGGCTCTTTGCGAGAACCATTGAAGCGAGTATCAACGTGCAAAGCTCCCAAAGTCGCCTCCAAAGAGGCCTCTTCTTTCATCAAAGCGAACATCTGTTCATCTTCCATCTCAAAACCGGCTTTGTGGACCACTGAAATCAACAACTTTTGCAGCGTCTCATAGGCTTTACCCGCTGTCAGCGTTGCACCAACATGCAGATACCCTTGTCCCAAAAAAGGACGCAACTCCATAGAAGGGGGGCAGTCGCTACTGCGGCTAAACAATGAAATTTGACCGCTAGTACCAATACTAATTAAAGCCGAGTTTTCCCACTGTGATACCATGCCAAAAAATCCAGCTTGATTATCTCCCACCGGATAGGTGACAGCTACCCCTTTATTTGTATAACCGGCAATAGAAAATGGGGGGCTGGGATCTAAAAAGCGGGGATTATCGTAGCCGAAGACCAGGTGCAATACTTCAGCGTCAAATGTGGAGCTCACCGCATCAAATGCTCCAAACGGACCAAGGCAGCTGGGATCGCTTTTGCTAAGGGGAGAACCAATTAAGCGACCGCTAATGTATTCAAGGATGCCACAAAAACCAACAGCTTGAGAGGGGACAGTCTTGAGCCTTCTGTTAGCCCAATGGGCCAATAACCCATACCCCGGTGGCATTTGAACCCCAGTACTTTGTTCCAACAAATCCACTGTTGAAATACCGTCAATTTCTTCCATTGTTCTTTGGTCTAACCACGTATACAAAGGGGAAACCGCCTCGCCTTTGTCATCATAGTAAAGGATGCCGTGGACTTGGCCAGTGACGCAAATCGAAGCAATTGGATTTTGAATGGGAGCCAAAAGCCGATACACAGTAGCTTCAATACGATGAGGATCTTGGACAAACGCATAGGGTTCACTGCTAGCTAAGCGATAATTGGGCTCTGAAGCAACATACAAAGGCTCTTTGACATCTAAATCGATGGCCATCACAGCTATGTTTGTCGTTCCCACATCAATGCCAACATGCACCTGCTTCATGAGTTTCGCCCCCCTACTTGTTGGCTGCGAGTCGATTCTCGCTCAATGAGAATGCCTGAAAAACTGGTTGTCTTGGTGGGCCGATCCCGATTATCCAGTCGCTCAAACATCAATCGAACAGCTTCTGAGCTAATAAGTTCCAGCGGCTGGGCAACACTTGTCAGCGGTGTTTTTATCTGTGAGAGGTAACTAAGGTTGTCAAAGCCGGCCACTATAAGGTCTTTGGGTACTTCTAAGTTGAGTTTTGCCAGACTTTGGAGCAATGTGATAGCAGTTCCATCATTAGAACAGAGAATCCCTTCAGCTCCCATTTCAACAATAGATGCCACAAAATCGAGATCTTTGGGATCCCCTTCATGTATTAAGGTCGTAGATGAGGAAGTTCTGGTATCATAAAGAGCCTCCCTAAATCCCATCTGGCGCAACTTAATAGTCTTAGCAGACATCGGAGGACTGACAAAATGGACCTGCTTAGCCTTTTGCTCGCGCATATGGTGCGTCAGTAAATAACTGGCTTGGATATGATTAAGGCTTACCAAGTCATAATTGGAACGCTGGGGAAATTCCACATAATCAGAATCGATGAGCACCACCGGAATATTGGCCTTTTTAAGAACATCAATAATGTAATTGTTCAGCTGATCACGTAGCGGTGTATATTCAAGCGGAGCAAAGAAAACACCGTCGACTTTTAACTCCACATATTTTTTACAGATTTGCTCTACTTCTTTCACCAAAAGTGGACTTTGGGGGTCAATTGTCCCCCCCCAGACTAAAGAACAATTTACGGCCGCCAACAATCGGGACAATTCACTGCAAATAAAATTAAAGACGTAGTTATCGCCCAAACTAGGCAGTATCACACCGAACATAGCACTGCCTTTGCCGCTTGCAGGTAGCTGAATCAACGCATCATCATGGCGTTGAGTGAGAAATGAACCTGCACCTTGGCGGCGGGTAATCAGACGTTCCTTCTCCAAAGATTCCAGAGCCTTGCGAAGTGTCGGCCGCGAGCATCCATAGAAATCGGAAAACTCTTTTTCTGATGGCAACTTTGCAACGGCATCAAATTCACCGGAGAGGATGCGGCTTTTCAAATGATCAAAAATCGCATCGCTTTTCATCTTCAACAGATTAACCCTCTTTGCCTTTGGACCTCTTTGCAAACAGGCCATCAAGCTTTTTGAACACATCCCGACCAAAAAGAAGGAAAATGATGATTGCTCCCCACATAGCGGTAATCATAAACGGATCGAGGCGCAACAAGTTTAGTCCACTGGAAATGAGCTGCAAAATAATGGCAGCCAACACCATGCCACTTAGGCGCCCTGAGCCTCCGTTAGGATCAACTCCGCCCAGAAAACTAGCCAAAACAGCAACCAGCAAATAGCTTTCAGCATAATTGGCTTTCACGGAGTTTAACTGTCCAATCATAATAAGGCTGGTAACCGAGGCAAACCAAGCACTAAGAATATATTCCCACACAATAACTTTGGTGGTATTTACATTAGAGTAGTTACAAGCAATCCTATTGGCCCCCGTCATGTACAAGCGAAGCCCAAAGGCCGACTTATTCAACACAAAGTGGGCAATAATCACCACAATGAGAAACACAATAATGGGAACCGGCAACCCACCCACACTTCCGTTACCGATAAAAATAAGTGCATTGGGAAAGCCGCTGATGGTGTAGCCTTTAGTTAAAACCAAGTTGATTCCCTGCAACAAGGTCATCGAGCCTAAAGTTGTCAAAATAGCGGGAATATTAAGTTTGGCTATCAACAGTCCATTAAACAAACCAATCAGGGTGCTAGTCCCAAAGCCAACCAATATGGCAATGATAATCTGAACAATATTAGCCGAGCCCATTGCACCGCCGGTAATGCCGTTCAGAACCAAGTAGATAATCACCCCATTGAGGTTGGCATTGGCAATAATGGAGAGGTTAATGCCTCCGGAAAGCTCACTGATCATCATCCCTATAGCCAATAACCCTATAATTGGCAACTGATAGGACATATTGCGTAAGTTCCTAACAGAGATGAACTTCGGTCCGTTTAAGAGCCACAAAAGCAAGAAGACGACAATCAGCGTCACCGCCAAGGAGAACTGTTCACTTTTCCTAGTTTTTGCAATTAATCGATTCATGAGTCTCTCCTATGCTGTTTGGGCGCTTTCAACGCGAACCCGGATTTTCTGTTTGGCCTGCTGCATCTCTTGAATAGCATTCAGAAGTACACTAAAGAGGATGATGCATCCGGTAAACACGTTGTACCAGTAGCTGGAAATTTGCAAAAGCGTCAGGCTATTGCTTAAAATAGCAAACAGCAGCACTCCCAAGAATGTGCCAAGCACCGTCCCTCTGCCTCCTGTGATTGAGGCCCCGCCAAGGATGACTGCCGCAATAACTTGTAACTCTTGCCCCACAATTGAGTTGGGAATGACTGTATTGACAATTGAAACGTGGACCACGCCTCCAATTGCAGCAATAGCTCCCATTCCACCATAGACAAACAGCAAAACGTTGCCGCTATGAACACCTATGCGCTGGGTGGCAATGGGGTTTCCCCCTATCATATAAATGCTGCGCCCCAACACGGTCTTGCGCAAAATCCAGCCCATTAATAGAGCCATAACCAACCAGATGACAGTCGTTACGCTAAGACCCGAAGTAGCACCGCCGGCAGCAATTTGCTTAAAAAGCATCGTATTGCTTATTTTCCAAAAATAATCGGGAATGACGTAAATAAGCTTGCCTTTAGTAATGACATACATCAGTCCATAAAAGAGGTTTTGTGTGGCAATGGTAATAATAATAGCCGGCATATTGAAGCGATGAATCAAATAGCCGTTAAACAAGCCCAAAAGGGTCCCCAAGATGATGGCAAAAAAGAAAGCCAGGAAAATATTTCCTTTCATCCCGTGCAAAAAAAGGTAGACAACGGCGTATTGAACCACTTGGGCAATGGCAGTAAAAGAGACATCCACCCCTCCGCTGATAATAACCATCAGCACCCCAAGGGAGAAAATCCCCAACACCGTAAACGATTTGAGCAAACTCATAATATTAGAGTACGTCAAAAAACTGGGGGCAAGCAAAGAGTTGGCCACAAGGAAGAGCAAAATGGTGATTCCCAGTAGCAACTCTCTTCTTTTGAGTACATTAGCACCAAATTTCATTGACTCTCTCCTTCCTTAGCGCTTTGAGCAATAAAACGCTTTTGTTCATCGAGTACCTGTTGAATTGCCTGATCATCAATTTGCTCTCCGACAAGTTCCTTTACAATCCGTCCGTTGCGCATAATCAACACCCGGTGGCAGTGGGATGTAATTTCCCGTATTTCATCGGAAATAAGAATAACTCCCATCCCCCGATCTTTAGCCATTTCATTAATAGTTGCAAAAATTCCAGCTTTGGCACCGATGTCGATACCGACTGTCGGCCCATCGAGAATTAAAATCTTAGGATTCATCGCCAACCACTTGGAAAGAACAATCTTTTGTTGGTTTCCACCGCTGAGCATGCGAGCCAATTTCTCTTTGGTATCGGTTTTAATGTCCATACCCTCAATCCATTGCTCTGAAAGTTCATCTATTTTTTGCTCTTCAAGCAATCCCAAACGATTTACGTAGTCTTCAAGGGTGACGATGCCAATATTATGCTTAATTGACTTGTCCATCACCAGCCCTTGAGTCAGTCGGTCTTCGGGAACATAGGCAATACCGCTGGCAACTGCATCGGCAACGCTTCGGATAGGTGACTTGTTCTCCGTCCACCTCAATGGATCCCGAATCGGCTGTGGAAATACCAAACAAAGCAGTGGCAAGTTCAGTTCGCCCAGATCCAAGCAAACCGATGATGCCCAGCACCTCACCTTTATCAAGGGAAAAAGAGATATCGGCAAAGTTATTTCTTTTGGAAAGATTAGCCACCTCAAGCACTTTTTCATTAGAGGTTTTTTCCACAATGTTGCGCTCATGCAACATCGTTTTACCAACCATCAACTGCTCAATTTCACTAAGAGTCAAATCTTTCATCGGCTTAGAAGCAACCATCACCCCATCGCGCAAAATAGTCACCGTATCACACAATTCTTCAATCTCATCCAGTTTGTGGCTGATGAAAATACCACTGATGCCTTGAGATTTGGAGATTCAGTACCAACTTGAAAAGTTGATTTATCTCCTGGCGAGTCAAAGCGGTTGTCGGCTCATCAAGAATTAAGAGCTTAGAATCATTGTTCAATGCTCGAGCGATAGCAACCAGCTGCTGCTGGGCAATTGGCAACTCACCAACCAGTTCGTAATAGTCGATATCGACTCCCAACTCTTCGATGATTTTTTTTACCCGCTGCTGGTGCTTTTTTTTTTGGAAAAGAGCCTCTCATTTTGTTCTATAATCCTCCCCATCATGATGTTCTCCATGACGCTGAGGTTAGGGAACAACGAAATGTCCTGGTAAATGACGCTGATACCGTGCTTGATGCCTGTTACGCGGGCCATATGAAGTAACTCTCTTCCCTTCAAATGGTAATGTCGCCTTCATCAGCTGGCAGCACGCCGGCTAAAATTTTAATCAATGTCGATTTACCCGAACCGTTTTCCCCGATGAGTCCGTGCACTTCTCCCTTCTTGACGCTAAAGGAGACCCCATTTAGGGCCTGAACGCCGCTGAAGCGCTTACTTGCGTGATCGATGGTAATGAAATCCATAGGTATCTCCAAAATGCGGCCAAACAGAGCAGGCTCGCTCCATTCGGCCGCTAATCGTAACTAGGCTTCAACAGAGGACTTAGAAACCGTACTCGTCAACATTCGAAGCGTCGACAATAAGCGGACGGTCGAAAAGGATGTTCATGCCTTCGATTTGGGGAACGCCCAAACTCGGAATGTCCAGACCTTGTTTCACCTGATCGCGCTTGCCATCGAGAATCAACTTGGAGACGTAGACCATAGCATATCCTGCCTCGCCCGGATCCCAGAGAACAGAAAGGCTAACCGATCCGTCTTTGAGGAAAGGAGCAATTTCAACAGGGCTTGTTGTACCGATAACTGCAAGTTTACCAACCAAATTTCTTTCTCTAAGAGCTTGTGCTGCTCCGGGAGCTCCTTGGCTACCAAAAGCAAGAACAGCAGCAAGATCAGGATGGACGCTCAGCAGCTCAAGTGTTTTCTGACGAGCAGCGTTGCGGTCTTCCGATACGGGCTGTTTGGTGGTCACAAGGGTCATCTCTGGATAATTTGCCTGCTGATAAGCAATGGCTGCATCGGCCCAAATGTTGTGAGCGGGAACAGTAAGAGAGCCGACAAATACGACATACTTGCCTTTGCCGCCAGTGCGCGAGGCAATCTCTTTCATCATTGTTTCACCGAATTTCACGTTGTCGATCATCTCAACGTTAAAATCTCCGCTTTCTTGGTTGGGAGACTCGTGAGTCATCACGACAATGCCGGCCTGCTTGGCCCTCTGGAATGCAGGGACAACGGAGTTGGCATCGTTGGGGACGACCATGATGGAGTCGACACCCTGGTTGATTGCATCTTCAATGAGGCGGACCTGCTGAGCTTCGTCAGCGGCTGCAGGAGCCTGCATGTAGGCATCAACACCGTATTCTTTGGCAGCTCTGAGCATGCCAACTTCCAATGCATCAAACCAGGCAGCGCGCAACTTGGGAATAGCTACCATGGTGTAGCCGTCTTTGGTAGCAGCTACTTCGCTCTTTCCGGCAGCAAACAACCCTTGAGTTGCTACCAAAAGAATCAATCCGAGAAGCAGAATTTTTCCTACCTTCTTCATAAGGACCTCCTAAAAATTATCTCCTGCACACCTGTGCAGGTGTAAGCTTATGTTATTCGGCGGGATACCTTCTAATGGGAGGAGGTATCTCTCCAGCATTACCAATCTCAAAAACGGCTCCAACCTTGTCCACCGATTCCAAATAATAGAACTCATCATCGCCAATTTTACCGCTTTGAATTACTTCATACCCTTTTGCGGCAAACTCCTGAATTGCTTTTTGGCAATCCTTGTAATAAAACTTAACGTGCTGCAGTCCATAGCCGTGCTTATCAATGAACTCATTATAAATACTATACCCATCAAGCGGCTGCATCAACTCATAT
>JBMNGW010000016.1:0-172383 GCA_050950025.1 Sphaerochaetaceae bacterium
ACGGAGTTGGCATCGTTGGGGACGACCATGATGGAGTCGACACCCTGGTTGATTGCATCTTCAATGAGGCGGACCTGCTGAGCTTCGTCAGCGGCTGCAGGAGCCTGCATGTAGGCATCAACACCGTATTCTTTGGCAGCTCTGAGCATGCCAACTTCCAATGCATCAAACCAGGCAGCGCGCAACTTGGGAATAGCTACCATGGTGTAGCCGTCTTTGGTAGCAGCTACTTCGCTCTTTCCGGCAGCAAACAACCCTTGAGTTGCTACCAAAAGAATCAATCCGAGAAGCAGAATTTTTCCTACCTTCTTCATAAGGACCTCCTAAAAATTATCTCCTGCACACCTGTGCAGGTGTAAGCTTATGTTATTCGGCGGGATACCTTCTAATGGGAGGAGGTATCTCTCCAGCATTACCAATCTCAAAAACGGCTCCAACCTTGTCCACCGATTCCAAATAATAGAACTCATCATCGCCAATTTTACCGCTTTGAATTACTTCATACCCTTTTGCGGCAAACTCCTGAATTGCTTTTTGGCAATCCTTGTAATAAAACTTAACGTGCTGCAGTCCATAGCCGTGCTTATCAATGAACTCATTATAAATACTATACCCATCAAGCGGCTGCATCAACTCATATTGCACCGGGCCCAACCAGGTGACTGCCAAAGCATAGCGCTGCGTGTTAGGCTTGCCTCGGTAGATTGAATCGCGCACCGTATCGGGTCCATATTCGTAAATATCCCATGGCCCCATGCCAAAATCTTCCCACAGGTGTTTCATTGCCTTATCTATATCTTCGACAACTTGCGCAACCTGTACTAACTGTCCGTCTTTCATGGTTGACTCCTTTCAGGCAAAACTATGAGGAATTCCTTCCAAATTGGTATGCCTGTAATGCATTTCTTTAATATCGACGTAGTAGCGCTCAATGAGCATCATGGTAACAATATCAGTAAACAGGAACATTGATTGTTCCAAAAGTGAGGCCATCGGCTGTACTGAGGGGACTTCTTGATCGCCGCCAAAAATCTGGCCCGGGACGCGAACGGTAAAATCGGCTAACTGTCCATGTTCATTTTCGGGGTGGGCAGTTAAAAGCCCAATTGTTGCCCCTGCTTCTTTGGCACATTTGATGACGTTCAGCTCAACATTGGTCACAGCACAAATACCTAAAAGCAAATCTCCTTTCCCTATTCGGGGTGTCGTTGTGTCATAAACAACATAGGTGTCAAAGCCCATATGCTTAAGCCGCATGGCAAACCCTCTTACCGACAGCTGCATTCTCCCCATGGCATAGAGTTGGATAGTCTTAGCCTTCCCAATCTCTACGATGAGCCTTTCGATTTCACTGAGCTTGACCTTATCTAAGACTGTTTTATTTTCTTGAATGACCGTCTCAACGAGGCTTTTATAGTCCATACCACCCTCCAACTTGTTACTCTAAGATAAATGCTAAATCACAAAAGTCCAGTTGTCAAACATTATTTACAAATAAAACCATAAAAATGGTTACAAGTAATTTTACAACATGACAAGTTGGATAAAATATATTAACATTTTGTATTAACAATAGTTAGAATCTTTACGTATGAACAAATATACCGAGTTTATAACAAGATTTATCAAATTCTTTTACATCTTCAACTAATATATTTTACAACTTGTCAATTCGCTTCACCTCTTTATTGGTGTGCGTGTACCCCTCTATCGAGAAAACCACTTCTATTTGACAGCCTCCAAACCCTATGGGTATAGTTAAAAACAGGAGGACGCATGGACAAGCTCTACACCATTATTAGATTCGAAGAGGATTATGCAGTGACCACCACAGAAGGGAGAACAGTTAATATCCCTTTTGAAGAGATTCCCGAAGATTCTCAACCTGGCGATAAGCTCGCCTATGTCGATGGCTCGTATGTGAAAGCCTGATTAGGGCAACAAGCGCTTTGTCAGGGCCCTTTGCCCAGAAGCAAAACAAAAGGCCTCGGCAAAGCGTACATTAGACTGTAGGCCTCGGTAAGAGGCCAACAGTTCTACTTCCCTTACCATTTGGAGCCCTTTTTCCTCCATCACCTCCACTTGCGAGGCATGAAGAGTAAGGGCTTCAATTTTCTGATTTAGCGTGTCGCTGATATCGACATACTCGCTTAGGTACTCCAGTTTCTCAGAGGGACTTTCCATGTAATAGATGACCGGCATTTGCTTTAATACTTCAGCGTCGGTATGCACATGGAGGTGGGAAGCAGCAAGGAGGCTTTGGCGCAGGAGCATATTGGTAGCCTGTTTTACCGGATTCAAACTCTGGGGACTATGGGTAAACACAAGCTGGGGACGCAGATGCCTAAGGGTATTCACTAATTTGAGCACTACCTTTTGATCCTGTTGCCCATACAAGTGCTCATCCACATCAAGAGCGCTATAAGAGGCTCCAACCAAGGAGGCCGATGAGGTGGCTTCCACCATTCTAACCATGCGCAATTGATCGGCAGAAAGACTTTTATGGGAGGCATTGCCGTTAGTCATTGAGCAGATGACAACCGTATCCCCGCGTTGGACACAGGCGCTTAAGGTACCCAAACAAGCTTGTTCAGCCTCTGTGGGATACGCTTGCAGTACTAATATAGTCATATCATTTCCTTAGGAGGTAGGAGAATTCCACCTGTTTTTCAATTTCTCTATCTCGGAAGCAAAGCGGGCCATAGCATCACTAAGACGCTGGGCATCCCGCACCGACGGGTCGGCAAACGCCTCTTTGGCATGTTGATGCATCCGTTCTGATACTTCTTGCAAAGAGAGGAAGCTGGCATCCAGCTGCTTAACAGCACTTTTCAGTTCGGCAAGACCGCTAATCCAGCGCTTCTCTTTCTCAGCGACCGGTAAAACATCGGCTAAGAGATCAAAACTCTCTCCATACTCGGGAGCCCAAGCATTCAAATTAAGAGTCGATCCGAGCAATCCGGCAAAGTACTGAGTAATTCGTTGACCTCCGTGGACAACAAATACATGACGGGGAGCTTTTTTAAAACAACTGATCCATTGCAACAAGCCCTGTTGGTCGGCATGGCCACTTAAACCAATGAGTGACTGAATGGAGGCTTTCACATCGATGTGCTCACCAAAAATAGTAACGCGATCAGCACCGTCAAGAATAGAACGCCCCAATGTCCCCCCTGCCTGGTAGCCGCAAAAGAGAATAGTACTCTCCTTGCGCCATAAATTATGTTTCAAATGGTGCTTAATTCTTCCCGCTTCGCACATACCACTGGCGCTAATAATCACCGCGCTCTCTTTGCGCATATTAAGAGCTTTGGACTCTTCGGCGGTCACTGTTGTTGTTAAGGAGCTGAATAAGAGCGGGTTAATCCCCTGCTCAACCAAAGCCATCGCTTCTTGATCAAAATACCCTTGAATGTTTTTGGAAAAGACATTGGTAGCTTCTATGGCCAAAGGTGAGTCAAGAAAGACCGGAAGATGGGGAATATCGGGGAGCATGTTTTTGGTGATAATATTTCGCAATAGATAGAGCAACTCTTGTGTTCGGCCCACGGCAAAAGAGGGAATAACAACATTGCCCCCTTTGGCAAACGTTTGGCGAATGATAGAAGCAAGCTCTTCACTGTGGCTTTGAGTCGCCTCCTCTTGGCTTGTAAAAGGGCGATTGGGATGCAACCGATCGCCGTAGGTCGACTCCATCACAACAAAATCGGCTTCACTAAGACACACCGGGTCGTTTATCAGCGGCTGGTCAAAATTCCCAATATCACCGCTAAAGACAATGTGCCGTTTCTCTGTTTCTTCGGTAAGCCACATTTGAATGGATGCCGAGCCAAGTAGATGTCCCGCATCATCAAATTGTGCTTCTATGCCCGAATCGATGGTAAAGCGCTCTTCGTACTGATAACTGACAAAATAGTCCATCGTTTTGCGGGCATCTTCAACAGTGTATAAAGGTTCAACTTCTTGCAGTCCTGCCCGAATATTTTTGCGGCTTTCCCACTGAGCTTCCATCTCCTGAATATGTCCGCTGTCGGCAAGCATAATTGCACACAAATCTTCGGTGGCTTTAGTACAATAAATAGTACCGCCAAAGCCCCCTTTCACCAAAAGCGGCAAACGACCCGAGTGGTCAATATGGGCATGGGTCAGTACCACATAATCAATCTCACTGGCTTTGAAAGGAAGCTGCTGGCCGTGGAGTTTCTCATCGCTGCCTTGGGCCAATCCGCAGTCAATCAAAATTCGTTTTCCAGCACACTGAACAAGCGTGCAACTACCCGTAACGGCTCGGGCTGCGCCATAGAATGTCAGATTCATGCTAAAAGCATACCGCTGCCCACTAAGAATGTCCACGACGAAAAAGAGTGTTCTTAGGACAAAAAGAGAAACCCTCTTGATTTACTCCTCTTTTGCGGTACCATGTGGCCTAGGAGGTGCACACATGGATGTTCACAGAAGTAAAATAAGGGAATTTGCCATTGAACGAACGATGGAGAATTTGCGTAAAAACAATATGGAGGCAACCTTTTTAGCTGATGCTTCCCTCATAGTCCCGACAGTTCGTTCCATGCTGACCGATAACTGCTCTATTACTTTAGGCGGCTCTTCCACAGTCATTGATACCGGCTTGTTGGCTTTGGCTCGGGAGCCTCAGTACAAACTGATTGATCGCTATGCCCCCGGTCTTACCCATGATCAGATGGTTGAACTTTTTACTCAGGGTTTTAGTGCCGATGTAATGTTTACCAGTGCCAATGCCATTACCGAACACGGAGAGTTATACTGTGTTGATGGAACAAGCAACCGCACTGCCCAAATGCTCTTTGGCCCTAAAAAAGTAATCGTCATTGCCGGCTGGCAAAAAATCGTTGCCAATTTGCAGGATGCGGTTAACCGTGTGAAACGGGTTGCCGCCCCAGCCAATGCTACCCGCTTAAAAAGAGACACAACGTGTGTCAAACGAGGGTATTGTATCGTCCCCTATTGCCATGACAAGCATCTGATGAGCATCGCACCCGGAGCTTGCACAAAAGGTATTTGCAGCAACATGGTTACCTTTGGCCGCCAGGCAGTCAAAGGACGCATGCATGTGTTAATTGTTGGCGAAGAACTCGGCTATTAATCAAAAAAGAGGTTCATCACTTCATCGGCATTTTTCGCCGCAATCAGTAGGCGCCTGAGCGACGCCGAGCTGGTTGCCCGGGCAATGGAAGCCAGCAGCTCTACATAGGCGCTGGCTTCCTTTTCGGGAGCTAACACCAAGAAAAAAAGCTGTGAACCTTTGCCGTCTTGTGCATCGAAGTCGATAGGCTTTTTGGTAATACCAAGAACCAAAGAGATTGAGCTAATCGCCTTTGTTTTGGCATGAGGAATGGCAATACCATCAACTAAGCCGGTACTGCCTAATGTCTCTCGGGCAATTATGGCAGAAAGCAATTCTTCACGGTTGCTCGCCTTTTTTGCCTGCACCAGAACATCTACCAGCTCTTCCAACACGGCAATCTTTGTTTCGCCGTTTAATGGAACTTTGATGAGATCCCTTTCCAATACATCATGTAGTCTCATCGATGCCTCCTGCCAATACATTGGGTAGGGATTCAAAAAGATCCCATATTTGATCTTGATCACGAACAACCAAAACAGGACACGGTGCTGTTCTCATCATCCGATCCGATTCACTGACCATCTCATCGCGTCGGCTGTGGATGTGGCTGATGCCTCCCAATACCAATAAGTCAATCTCATTTTCCTTCACATAACGTTTGACTTCGGTATGAACCGATCCACTTGTTTTCACAGCTGTAAAGGGAACTCCTTTTTGAGCTGCCATCTTTTCGACATGGTTCAAGTACCGATCGGCATCGGCTTCAATGTCCCGCCTGTATTCCCGCTCTTCCATTTCCAAGAATATGCGCGCTTTCACCAGTTCACCTAAGGCTTTGGTGTTAATCACATACATGGCTGTCAGATGAGCCTCCAGACGCAAAGCCAAAGCGATTGCCGCCATTGCTGCCACGACCGAATCTTCCGATCCGTCAAGATAGACCAACATCTGCTTAAAAGGTTCATTCATTTGTCCACCCCTGCGCTTTGCCGCTCCATCCTCTGCTTCACCTGCTTCAATAGCATGAATCCCTCCCTCTCGGCCTCTTCAATCCTTCCTTCAGTATAGGCCAGATTCTCCTTTAAATCGGGAATGACAATCTTTTCCAAGGCATTCACTTTCCGAATGCTTTTTTTCACCTCTTTGGCCAAGCGCATAATAGAAACTTTCAACTCTGCCATCCGCCCCATCAGCTGCAGTGCCTCTTTGTAAGCATCCAACGTCGTTTCAACTGAAAGGGTTGTCCCCTCGGGGCTGAAATAGGGGCCTTTGGCCACAAAGGAAGTCTCTACTTGAGGCAGGTGTACTCCCATGACTTTACGCTCTTGTAAGCTGATGGAAGAATTAATAGTTACCGAACCAAATAAGTTGGCGACCCGTAACCTTCCCATCTCCATCACAGTATTTTGCATCGATGAACGCGCTTTGGCCAAAGCAGCATCAACCCGGCTTTGATACTCAACAGCCTGATCGACAAGCGTCAACAGTTCCACCACTAAGATGGAGCGCTTTTGATCAAGCAACTCCTGTCCCAGTTGGGCAAATTTGAGCTCGTCAGTAAGCTTTAACAATGCACTGCGCGTCGGTGCAACTTTGCTCACAGGCCTCTACCTCCCCCAGTAGGTGTCAATCTCTTCTTCGGTAACCCGCTGTAGCTCCTCTGCAGGCAGTTCCGAAAGAGCTTTCCACCCCAGTTCGAGTGTTTGCTCAATAGAGCGGTTCTCCGTATACGACTGGTTAACAAATTTCTTTTCAAAGAAATTGCCAAACTCCAAATACTGTAAATCTACAGCCGTTAACTCCTCTTCTCCAATAACACTGGCTAAGTTACGCACATCTTGGACATGACTGTACGAAGCAAAAAGTTGGTTGGCCAAATGAGGATGATCCTCTCTGGTCATCCCCTCCCCAATCCCATCTTTCATCAGGCGGCTGAGACTAGGCAGTCCGTTAATCGGAGGATAAATCCCTTTACCATGCAATTGGCGATCAAAAACAATCTGTCCTTCAGTAATATAACCGGTCAAATCGGGAATGGGGTGGCCGATATCGTCATTGGGCATCGTTAAAATCGGCAGTTGGGTAATGGAACCTGATCGACCGATAATTTTCCCCGAGCGCTCATACAACTCTGCCAAATTGGAGTACAAATACCCCGGATACCCTTTACGACTGGGAATCTCGCCTCTGAGAGTAGAGATTTCTCGCAGCGATTCGCAGTAGTTAGTCATATCGGTCATGATAACCAGCACATGCAACCCTTTATTAAATGCCAAATGTTCGGCAAGTGTTAAGGCTGTGCGTGGAGTAATGGTCCGTTCAATTGACGGATCGTCGGCCAATGACAAAAAGAGGGCCACATTCTCCAAGACTCCCGATTGTTCAAAGCTGTCGATAAAATAGCGGGCAACATCGTATTTAACTCCCATCGCAGCAAAGACAATGGCAAACTCCTGATCTTCTGCCAAGACTTTAGCTTGGCGCGCAATTTGGGCTGCCAGTTGATTATGGGGCAGTCCGTTACCGCTAAAGAGGGGAAGCTTTTGGCCCTGAATGAGGGTCGTTAACCCGTCTATAACAGAAATTCCTGTTTGAATGAAATCACGGGGATATTCACGGGCGGTGGGATTAATCGGCAAACCGTTAACATCCAGCTCCTCTTCCCCTTTGGGAAGGGCCCCTCCGTCTCTTGGATAACCCAATCCGTTAAGAACTCTGCCAAGCATATGCTGTGATACCGGTAAACTCAGCGGCTCGCCGGTGAATCGAATCCGTGTTTGGGGCAAATTGAGTCCGCTGGTCCCTTCAAAGAGTTGGACAACAACCACTTCATCGCTGGTATCGAGTACTTGGCCCGTTCTGCGGCGTCCTTGAGAATCGGTACATTCAACTAATTCTCCAAAGCCCACCGGATGGGTATGACGCATATACACAAGCGGACCATCGATGCGGGAAGCCCCCACATACTCTCTTCCGCTAAGCAGTGTACGATCGAGGCCGACAAGCCGATTGGTACTACTCATAGATTCCTCCCAGCTGGTCCATTGAGCGCTCAAGGCGTACAGCAATTTTATCCAAATCCTCAAGCTTATCGTTAGCGACAGTAAAACGCATCCTACTTATTTCTTGCACCACTCTCATCCGCTTAATCTTAACCATCGTCACCCCTTTTCCAATCGCCGCAGAACCTAATTCCCAATAGCGAAGAATAAGACGCAACATGCCAATTTGTTTGTCGACTGTTGAATACCGGTCGATATCATCAAAGGCGTTTTGCTGCAAAAAAGCAGTTTTAAATAATGAGCAGACTTCCAAAATAAAGTTTTGGCTGTCGGGAAGAGCATCGGGACCCACTAATTTGACAATCTGTTGCAATCGCACTTCTCGCTGCAACAAATCCATAATTTGTTGGCGTGAAGAGCCCCACTGACCGCCACTGTGACTTTCCCACCACGAAGCTACCTCTTCAACATACTCCGAATACGAATCAAGCCAACTGATGGCAGGATAGTGGCGCTCGCTGGCTAAAGCTCTGTCCAATCCCCAAAAACAACGGACAAAACGGCGGGTATGCTGAGTCACCGGTTCAGAGAAATCACCCCCGGGAGGGGAGACAGCTCCAATAACGCTTACAGACCCCTCTGAGCCATTGAGATTTTCCATAAACCCGGCCCGTTCATAAAACTCGGCAATGCGGGTTGGCAAATATGCGGGAAACCCCTCCTCAGCCGGCATCTCTTCCATACGGCCGCTAAGTTCTCTAAGCGCTTCGGCCCAGCGGCTGGTTGAATCGGCCATAATGGCCACATGGTAGCCTTGGTCACGGTAGTATTCAGCTAACGTAATGCCGGTATAGATACTCGCCTCACGGGCACTAACGGGCATGTTGGAGGTATTGGCTATCAAAATGGTCCGCTCCATTAACGAGCGCCCCGTTTTGGGATCGATGAGCAGGGGAAATTCCCGCAGCACATCGGTCATTTCATTCCCTCTTTCTCCGCAGCCAATGTAGACGATGATATCGGCATCACACCAGCGGGCAATGGCATGCTGGGTCATTGTTTTACCCGTTCCAAAGCCTCCAGGAATAGCCACCGTCCCCCCTTTTGCCAAAGGAAAGAGCATATCGATAACTCTTTGGCCCGTAATTAAAGGGATACTCAACGGCTTACGTGCAGTTACCGGTCTACTTTGACGAATCGGCCAAGAGTGCATCATAGTGATGGTTATTTTCCCGTTATGTCTGTCTTGCAGCGTGCATACAACTTCATCCACACGATAACTGCCTTCAGCACTTATCGAGGAAACGGTGTAAGGACCTTCTGAAGCCAGAACAGGGGGAATAAGTATGCGATGCTCTACCCGCTCGGTTTCTTGGACTGTTCCTATAACTGCCCCCAAAACCAGGGTTTGCCCGATTTCCACTTGGGGGGTAAATTTCCACTTCCGCTTACGATCTAACGAAGGGCTGTCAATGCCACGGTGAATAAAATCACCGCCCAGTTCTTTTAACCGCTCCAAAGGCCGTTGTATGCCGTCATAAATTGTCCCGATTAACCCCGGGCCCAACTCAACAGAAAGGGGCATGCCTGTACCGTAAACGTTATCTCCGGGAGCTATACCTGCCGCTTCTTCATAGACTTGCACCACGGCTTGCTCTCCGTCAAGCTTCACCAGCTCTCCAATCAGCCGTTGCTCACCGACATGCACCAGTTCCATCATCATCGCATCGGTAATACCAGAGATAGTGATTACCGGTCCGTTAACCCGTTTAACTTGTCCTACTATTCGCTGCGGCATGGCGTCTGTCCCATCAATTCATTCACTTGGCGCTCCATTCGCTTCAGGCGGTTGGAAATTTGGTTGTTATAAGCGACCTTACCGTCAGTTGAACGCACTTCAACTCCTTGGGCTGTCAATACGGCTCCCCCATACTTCAGTTCAATCTCCTTGCCAATCATTTTTTTAATTAGCTGTTGAGCTTGGGTCAACACCTGCTGATCAATAGTCTCTTTAAAAGAGCAATACACAAAAGCAGAAGGGCGATCTAAGCCGATAGCCGCTTCGGCAATCCACTCAATTTGCATCTGCCGGTATTCTGAGCTGCCAATCCGTTTCTCCATTTCAGATGCCACGGTATCCAGTACCAACTGCTGCAGCCGCATAGATCGAGATACTTCGCTTTTGCGTTGCAAAGCCTTAAGAGTCGACTCGTGGCTCCTTTGCAATTGTTGTAGGCGCAAAGTTCCCCGTTTGATTTCCTGCTCAACTGCATCTTGTTGTCGCTTAAGGTACGTTGCACTAATCAACTCGGCGTCTCTTTTGGCCCGCTCAATTAACGAAGCAGCTTCAGCTTGGGCACTGCTAAGAATCCCGTCAAACAATTGATGATCTTGAGCTTGACTCATAATGAGACTCCTATGGCTTCATTGACCAATGTCCGTAAATCACGCGATACCCCGCCGCTAGCAGCATTGGGAATCTCGACTATCAGGGGGAAGCTTTCGCTGAAAATATAGCGATCGACTTCGCTGCGGATCATATCGGCTGCATCTTGGGTGATGATAATAATACCGTTATTGGTATCTTCAAGAGCCTGTTTTAGAGCACTGGAGGCCTCTTGAGGGTTGGAAGCACTGAGGCCTTGGGTGCCGACCAAAGAGAAGCCGAGCACCGTATCTTCGTCTCCAATAACAAAATAGCGCATCAAATGCCTACACTTTACCCAATATCATCAGAGCTGTGATAAAGCCAAAGACCACTAACCCTTCTGCTAAAGCGATGAAAATAAGAGCTTGAGCTCCGATTTCAGGCTTTTCACTCATAGCTCCCATAGCTGCTGCTCCAACATGACTGATGGCAAAGCCGGCTGCAATAGCGCCAAAACTAAAAGCGACTGCTGCCGAAATGACCACCCACATGAGGTCTTTGGGCTCAGCATTCTGAATTGCCGCTTCGCCTGTGTCTGCGGCAAACAACGGTGGGGCAAATAGAATTGCCGATAAAACGAGAAGCAGGACTGTCAACAATAACGATACCGTAAGCCTCTTTCTAAAGATCTGCGTGGTCACGATAAACCCTCCTGGTTATGTGCGGATGCGTATGTGCTTCCCCCCGTCTGAACGAAGGGAGATTGGATTATATGAAAGGCCTCTGCCTGTAAAATATTTAGTGAAAAATTCGTAGTAATTTAATCGTAAAGCTTGAATGCCGGCCGACAGCCCTTCCAAAGCGATAATAAGGGCGTTACCAGCAACATAAATGAGTATTGCAGGGATGCCGCTGGTCAAATTCGCCATTTCTGAAAAAGCAACCATTAAACTGACGTGGGCAATTCCAAGCCCCGCTACTCGCATGAAGCTTAATGTATTGGCCAAAAATCCGGCAAAAATCTCCAATACATCAACCACCCACTCTAACACTGTATCCATGATAAGAGTCCCGATACCCTTAGGTTCTTTATCATAGCCCAGTACTCTTTTTAACGGGACTTTAGCTACAAGGATAAAAAGTGGGATAGCCAAGGCAACAGGGAGAAATTTCCCCGGCGGCAAACTCTTATATCCAGTGCCGACAAACGCAAAAGCAGCCCAAACTCCGATGGCGAAAAGCCAACCGCCAAGAATCCCATTTTTATCCATGATGAGGGTGAACCACTCTTTTTTGCGTATTAAATTGATCCAGTTGAGAATCAAGCCTGTTGAGATGACGATAATGCCAAACCAAACAGTGATGCCCAAAATGGTATAGACAGTTCTGCCTGTCCTTTCGCCTCCCATCACCGCTTCATGGTAGTTAAACCACAGTGGCTTGAAAAGGGGAAACCCAAAATAAGAACCAAATAGTACCCCCGCTATAATTGAGGCTCCTCCCAGATAGACAAGCAACTTGTACAAATCATTGCTGATTAGCGGCGTTTTACCCTCTTTCTTTTTACCCCAAAAACGGGAGCCAAGTAGCCCCAATAAGAGGATAACCAACCCTTGGCCTGCATCGGCAAACATCAGCCCAAACATAAATAAATAAGAGACAGCCACAAACGGTGTTGGGTTAATGGTCCCGTATTCGGGAGTGCTGTAGTTATCTACCAGTTTTTGGAAAGGGCGTAATAACGGGACATCTTCCACTGCCACAGGTATTTCACTGCGGCTCATCTGTTGATCTGCAATCCACTCAACAACACAGGCCCCTTGGGATGCTTCTCTGATGGCTTGCTCCAGGGTTTGACTATCGGAAGCCGGTACCCAACCACTAAAAATAGTAGTATTGCGTGTGTGACTGAAATTATCATCTATTAATCCCAGCAACTCATGCAATTTGAGGTTGCCCCACAATTCTCTTAATCGTGTTACATCTGAATCAATCCGCTCGACAATGGCCTTTTTAGCTTCGTCGTTGGCTTTATCTAACTCTTTTTGTTCAGCCAGTAGCCCTTCTTTGGCTTTACCCAGGGCAGAACTTTGTTTTTCCGCATCACTTTTTTCGACCCAATTAAAGGTCTCAAGCACTGAAGTAAGGCTTTGGCGATCTCTTCTGAGTGTCAGGAGAATCAGAGTCTTCTCTTCTTCAATTAACAAATGAGAGATAGTGGAAAGACGCTGTCTCAGCGTCGACACATCCGATTTCTCAATAGTGCCTACCAACAAATCAATATAAGTGCTCTGCTCTTGGTTAATGTAGTGCAGCAATTCTTCATTGCGTATGCGGGACTGGCTAATTTGGCGCTGCTTATCTCTAAGAAGGGCCACATCGGCTACAATGCGGTCAATGAACATCCGTTCTTTGTTTAAATCGAGCCCTTTGGTCTCTAGAGGGTTAAGACTTTCAGTTGAAGGGAGACTTTGGGAAGCTTGGACAAACAACGTTTCCACTTGGTTTTTTAAAGAGACCAGAGTTTCCATATCAAAGCCTGTGCTTTTTCGGTGGAGCCGAGAAACATCTTCGGGGGCCAAATGGGAGACTTTAATGAAATCGAGTACTCCCAATGACAACAACTCCCGTTTTACAGCATCAGAAGCCTCATCAAGCACGACGGCTGTTAAAAGCCGCATGGGGACGGTAAATACTCTCATTGCGCATACTCGCGTATCTGCTCAGCTTTATAGCCGTAATGCAGTCCGTTAATAATTGCCCGTATCAGGGCATGTTGTCGTTCCTCCAAGAAAAAATACGAGAGCAATGTACCAAAGGTAAAGGGATACCCTTTAAGCATCGCTTTATAGCGACTGCGCCTTTGCGAAAAAAGATAGCTCTCTACAGCAATCGTTTGACGATGAGCTCCTTGGAGATTTTGCTCGGCCAATTGTTTAGCCAATTGCGGGAAAAGGCGGACCAGCAGTGGTTCGATAGTCCTCTTTGCCGGCTCAGCGGTTACAAAATCATTGAACTCTTTAGTAAAAAGAAGTTTGCCTCCGTAAAACATAATCTCTCTTAATTGCGCTTCTGTAAGTGCATACAAATAGCCAAAACGGACCAAGTTGATACAGTTTTTCAAATCAGCATCCCGATCAAGCACTTCTTGGACCAAATGTCGGTCCACAGCAGGAAGCTTGCGTGCTTCTTGGCGCAGCAACGAAACCCATTGGCGATCTAAAGCTGTCTCTAAAAAGAAGAGCCCTTCTGATGTAATTCTGTGGGCATCAAACTGCTGCACAACGCTATAATAAGGCGAATGAAGTAAAGCATGTGTCAGTTCTTCAAAGGTTTGCGCATTAATAATGGCCGACCAATCGATATCAGAGACGATTTTTTTGTGGTACAAGTAGCCGTAGCGATAATCAATATTTTGTGCTTTAATGCGACTGCTAAACCAAAGGCGAATCATCCCTTTAAGGTTTTCCACCTCTAATTTACGGCTCAGTTGCGTAGCGACAATGCTGTGAACTCCATCCAAAAGAGAGGCGACTTGGCGATGAATGTCTACATTACGGGCAAACAGCCACGCTTCAAGGCGTTGGATGTCTCCACTTTCGCTAAATAAGGTTGCCAGCTCTTCAAAGGCACTGCCTTTAAGCAGATGAAGCATTTGTTCCAGGTTTTGGCTGGCTGCCAGATGTTGAATTTGTTCATCGCTTAACATATTGGCTATTCGCAAGCGCAGTTTGGCATTGATGAAAGCATAGCGATTAACATCTGTAAGGCTCATCAAGTCCCCCCTAACGAAGTTGTCCCCAGCATGGTAATTACCTTTTCGGCAATTTGTGTGGCACACTCGTGCAATTGTTCGTCATCTTCCTCTTCGGCCGCTAACCTTTTTTTCTCTTTTTCATTGGCTTCTGAAGCTGCTTGCTGTGCGTCAGCTAACAGCTGCTGCTGTTTTGAGCGCTCAGCCTCAACAGCAGTAGATAAGGCATGCTCACCGGCTTCTGTGGCCGCATTAACAATGGAACGAACTTCTTTTTGTGCCTCTTGGACAATTTGTTCGGCTTCCTGTTCAACGGTAAAGATATGATTAAGCAATTCACTGCGCATGAAATAATAATAGTCTGTTTCACATATCATTTCAAGGCAACAGGACTCGCTAGCGACTGTTGGGGTGCCAACCGGCAAGTGGTAAAGCAACATCGAGATACGATTGGACCATTGTTTTTAAACGAGCAAGGTTGAACAGCAGTTCAGGATTATTTTTACCCAGAAGCTGTAAGGCGCTTTGCGCTTCGCTTTCAGCTTGGATACGGGTGACAAACGAGTCACCAACTACCTGATCGCTAAGGCTCACCATCTCTAAACTCTGCAATGATGGATAATATGAGTCCCAAAACGTCTCCTCAAGCATGATGTCTTCAACAGCCAAGCGATAAAATCCATTTTCATCAAATACATAATCAGATGGTTCAATGCCGCTTAGCTGATCAAAATATTCTTGTTCCAAAGCAGCCATAATAGTCTGGGCATTGAATGGCTGAAGGACCAACACCAACGGCTGATTATCAATGGGGATATCATCTATGGTAAACCGGATATACACAGGCTCATCCTCTTCACTGCTGCGAGGCAAAAAGAGGTTAAACTGGTACTCTCCTGAAGTAATTCCGCTTATGAAAAAGAAGCCACTTTCATCGGTAAACAGATACAGTGTCTCATCGGCAAGAAGGACCTCTAGGCCATCTTCATCTATTTCTACCCGGTATAAATCGGTGGTATAGCGACTGTAAGCAGTTGTATCGCTTCTTAGAAGCGTGCCAACCAGCGAATAGGAGGGCTCGGCATGAAGTTTCACCGCATACCCCTGGTGAGGGCGGGGTAAGAAATCATAAATGTATGATCCGCCGGCAGCAAGGGCCGAATCCCCTACTCCGTACGCTACAACGTTGTTTTGTTGATGACTCATAATTCCGGTGTACAGCCCCACTCCAAAGAACGAGGGTAGAGCTTGCGGTTCGCTGGCCATCGTTTTAGTGACGGCAACTTTTTGATTTTTCATCGCCCCCGTAGGTTTAATTAGCAAAAAGTTATCACCGATAGAGCGTCCCATTCCCACCATTCCTTTGGCAAAGGCAAAAGCAGTGTTCAACGAAATACTGGTGGTATAACGCTTGTAATTATCACTAAATTGCTGGCGGACCGACAAGCCGTAGAGCTCGGAACTGTGATTGAAAGAGACGCTGGTCTGATGAGCTGTCAAATCTTCAAACAAGAGGTTATTTAATGCTACTTGGAAGCTGTTATTTTGCGTCCCAAATGGACGGATTGAGGCACTTAGGTAGGCCGAGCGTTGTAAATCGGTAGAGGCAGAAGCGTTAAAATTGGGCCCCGGCGAATAGTTAACACTGATTTGACCTCTGAGCTGCGGATTAACCTCAACAGCAGAAAATGTGAGGTTAACTGAGCCGTTGACAGAGAGGTTGTTCAGCAGTGGCAAACCGGTAGAGAAGCTTAAGCGCCCATACAAATCGCCAAAAGCAATGTTCCATCCCAGTGAGCCGGAAGTAGAAAAGCGGAGCTTTTTACCAAGCGATCCACTGTAGGAAACGGAGGCTTCAAAATTATCAGTGGCAGACGGTGTTCCCGTGCCGCTTAAAGTAGAGCTGTAGTTACGATTGGTATACCCTGTGCTCACATCGATTGAGCCAAAAGAGGACTCCTCAATTCCCGAAACACGATACGAAAGGCGGGAGGTAAATCCAGCTCTTAAGGCGGAGCTGTAACTACCCTGAACTGAGACATCAAATGATCCAAAAGAAGTTGCCAAAACTGCTCCTAAGCTAAGATTTAACGCCTTGGTGCTCAAAGCCAAGGAATAGGAGCCGCTAAGAGAGTTGGAAAGGCCTATTTGCTGGTTTATCCTAAACGTTGTTTTATCGATTTGCATCTCGTTAAGTGACAGACCCATACTATATAAGGTGTCCCCTTTGGCCAAAAGACGCGAATCGTAGCCGATGGTAAAATATTCTGTTCGGATCCGTAAGGGATCAGCTACAGGAGTAATCTCAACACGTGCGTAGTTTCCTCCTTGCATAAAAACAAAATCGCGCAGCTTATAGATACCTGCCTGTAATTCTCGGCGGTAGACACTCTTCTCATTAATAAAAACTTCAACAGAGGAGGGTTCATCCAAGACCACATCAAATTCAAACTGGTTGCCTTTCGGTACAACATCTCCGTAGCTATACCGTTTTTCCAACGCTATACCGATGCTCTTTTTGTCATAGCCCAGAAAATCATTGACATTACCAAATATAAATCTGAGGCTTTTGGGTTTAATGTCAAAAAATCCCTGAATACCATTGAAGCTCACGTAATCTTTCAGTTCCGTTGACCACCCCTGTGTCTCTTTATAGGCTTGCCCCGGGTGGATTGAAAGAGAGAAATCAAAAGCAATGCCCCCCAACGAGACAGCATTTTGCATCTGCATCGAAAATAGTGAAGCAGGAGTGCGTATTGTGTAATTGTGTTCAGCAGACAAATCAATGAGGCTGAACATCGATACATTGGCAAACCATGAAAAGAGTGCGGGCTTTAAGGTTGTGCTTCCACTCATCCCATACGAGGCGTAGCGGATTAACGAGCCGCGGTTAATAGAGAGGATTCTTAGAGGCATCATTTCTGCAGTGAAGTTCATATGCAGCTCAAACTGCATGTAATCGTACCAATTTTCGATGCCCAGCTGCTTCAAATATTCCAAAGTGAAGCTTGTTTGTGTTGTGTTAAAGAGCTTTTGCTTCATCTCATCGGTTAGCAACTCTGAGATGATGGATTTAAACTCTTTAACATCAATAGTAATACCTTCATCGGCAAAGGTGATATTAATGTCATCTAAATATTCATCATTGACCAAAAGGGGGACAAGGTATGTTTCATCACCGAAGATAGAATAATCTTCATCTCCTGCCACATAAAAATCGGCCCACGGATCGTCTTCTTCTTCCATTGGCTCTAATGGCGGGGGAACATACTCTTTGGTGGCCCAAATCAGCGGTTGCTTAGGAACTACAGCGGGGACAGGAGAAACACTGGGCTTCTCAAATGGAACCGATTCGCTAATCACTGGCTCTTCAATTATAATTGGAGGTTCAACAATGGGAGTTGGTTCTGCTTCGATTGGTACATCGAGTTGCGGAGCAATCTGATGTACTGAATCCGGCTCTGCTTTGATTGGAACAACGTGTACTTCGGCTACCGGTTTTTCTATTTGGACAGGTTCAGGTTGAGCCCTTTTGAATAGATGAGGACTCAGCAGGCTTATAAGAAAAAGCACAAGCAGATACAAAACAAGGATGGTCAAGATAACGATTACCCGTCTTCGTATAGCACCCACCATCCTTATGTATCCTTTTTTGGCAAACTGTTAGTTGCTGCTATAGGTTATTTTTGCAGTGAATAGCCTCTCTTGGTTTGTAAGTGTTGCGGGAAACGGCACTGACTGTGGCCATGCAACTTGTACTTTAACTTTCTTGCCGGCAAGAAGATTCAATCCGTTAACAAATCCTAAAGCATCTGCTTCATAAATGATGCTTTGGCGGGAGGGCGCATGAACCAATTCGACTTGCGCCTGAGTGAGTATTTGGTGAATCGTCCCTGCATTAGAGAGAGTCAGTTCAATGACTTGCCTTCCGTCAGATGTAACGACAGGAAGGGCGGAGTCAATCTGCACACGAGTAGTTGATCGACTGGGGGCTACATAAAGGCTGGTAGTATAGACATACAAGAAATTAAACATGCTCTGCCCTTCTGTGGCCCGTCCTTGTGTATACGGAATCTGTTCTGCCCTCAGTCTAAAGGAGAGCTCAGAAGGAACTGTACGCGGTCCACGATACTGTACCCGCACAATCTGAGAGCTTTGTGGCTTAAGAATTACTTTGCTCGGTACTATTGAGAAGTAAGCTGCGGCGCTCTCGTTCGCCTCTTGGCCACTGATAGTTAAATCGCGTGTAAGAGCCGAAATCTCAACGGCAATACTATCGTTAGAGTCATTTACAATAGTATAGGTTTTTGTGCTGTTCGCTCCGGAAGGGGCAAAAGTTTGCTCCAAAGGGGAGAATTGAAAGGCAAACAGAGGGGTTATTGTGCACAACACCACCACTAGCGCCACTATAAGGGTTCGTTTTCTACTCATGGACTGAATCATATCATTCAAAGCTCTTTGGTGCAAATCTCTTTTTAGGTTTTGATGCTCCGATTTCATGAAAACTCTCCATCCGCAGCCATTGTATCTTAACCACGTGCAACAACAAGCTCCGTTAACATTCAAGACGTGATAAACATACGGAAAATGGCCACTTGTGTCAACTGTAAACGCCTCTTATGGAAATAAGCAAGAGAATTACCCCTCTTTTAGTGAAAAAGAGTTCGTTTTTCTCCAATCTTATGACACATTGCTCCTATTTTCCCCCTCTATCAAAATTCTCCTCTTCGTTGACATCTTCAACACTGTTATGCTATGTTCATCAAGGTATTTAAGACGGGCTGTAGCGCAGGGGTTTAGCGTACATGTCTGGGGGACATGGGGTCGGCGGTTCAAATCCGCCCAGCCCGATACCATTTTAACCTGCTAGATGATTATTCTTGCAGGTTTTTTTTACTCTGGGCAATTAAAGCCCTCTTTACACCCTTTTCATAGCTTTTATCGCACTAGGAAGCAACCACTGATCATGTGTATTCTGCTTAACACAGGTGCAATACAATCTCTAATTATTCTTTCTATTCTTTTTGCTAAGAGTGGTTGAAAATTTCCTCTGAGCTGGGTATTCTGTAAAGGTAAAACAAATGAACTACAAGGAGGTGCGAGTCGTGGATAATTGTGGCATATGTGCAAGTATATCTGATGACCCTCTGAGTAGAAACTCAACCTTTGGTGCTTTTGAGCACTGTCATCATTAATACTTGACAGTTTCCACACAGTTCTTCGTCTCCAAATAAGAAGATGGAAGTTCAATTCGAGCAACTACATACCTATGTCATTAAGCATAACTGGCTGGCACTGAAATCTGAATTGTCAGGGATGCAAGAAATCGATGTGGCAGCCTTTATCGAAAGCTTGCCTGCCGAGCTGGCTTTAATTGTTTTTAGAACGCTGGAAAAAGATTTAGCGGCTGAAATTTTTGCCAATTTGGCTAACGAACAACAAGAACAGCTGATTAATGCCATCACTGACCAAGAGCTGCAGCACCTGATGAAAGGTATTATGATTGACGATGCTGTTGATATGCTCGGAGAGCTGCCGGCAAACCTTGTCAATAGAATCTTGCGCCACACCTCCCCCATCGCACGCAGTTTGATTAACCAATTCCTCCTCTACCCTGAATTCTCAGCCGGTTCTATTATGACGGCTGAATTTGTTCAGCTCAAAAAAGAGATGACGGTTAAACAAGCCATTGACCACATTAGGCGGGTGGGAGAAGACAAAGAGACGATTTACACCTGTTATGTGACCACCCAAAACCGTAAGCTTGAGGGAATTATCTCGGTACGCACCCTTTTACTTTCAGATGACGAAACGCTCCTTGAGTCTTTGATGGAGCCAAAATTTATCTCCGTAACGACTACCGATGACCAAGAGCAAGTAGCTAATTTGTTCCGCCGTTACGATCTGTTGAGTATTCCGGTTGTCGACCATGAAAACAGATTGGTGGGAATTATTACTGTTGACGATATTATTGACGTCATTGAAGAGGAGAACACCGAAGACTTCCAGAAAATGGGAGCCATGCTGCCCAGTGACAAACCATATCTGAAAACAGGAGTGTTTACGTTAGCAAAAAACCGCATTGTGTGGCTTATGGTACTGCTTATCAGCGGTATGATAACCGGAGGCATCCTCTCTCGTTTTGAAGATGCCTTTTTAGTGCTCCCCATTCTCGTCTCTTTCATTCCGCTGCTCACCGATACCGGAGGTAATGCCGGCAGCCAAAGCTCAACGCTGATTATTCGCGGTATGGCTGTTAATGAGATATCGCTTAAAGATATGTGGGGAGTCCTGTGGAAAGAGATCCGGGTGGCGCTCATCGTAGGTTTTGTCCTTGCGTTTGTGACTGCGTTAAGAGTTGTGTTGACCGGCAGCAGCATTATGGTTGCGGCAACTGTGGGGATGGCTTTGTATGCAACTGTTATTATGGCCAAAACAATCGGCGGCATTTTGCCTATGATTGCTAAAGTAGTCCACATGGACCCGGCAATTATGGCAGCTCCATTGATTACCACAATCGTGGATGCTTTCAGCCTTCTGCTCTATTTCTCCATTGCTCGTCAGTTATTACATATTTGAGAACACTTCGTTATAACGATGTTCGTTCTCTGAGATATAACGCAAATGTTCCTGAGCTGCCGATAAGAGCCGATAAGCCGACGAGCACCCACACTACCGGCAAGCCATAATGGGCACTGACAACCCCTCCGATTGCCGGGGCGATAGCATGACCTGTTCCCATGATAATCGGAATAAAAGAGCTAAAACGGCCTCTGTGGCTGATAGGGGTATTGTTAGCCACATAGTAGGTATTGTTGGTGGCATCGATTACCTCACCGATGGTGTAAATCACACTAAGCAGGAAAAAAAGAGGCGGCTCTTTTGCCAATCCAAAAGCAGAAAACCCAACGGCGTAAAACAATCCTGCAATGGCGATGTTTCTTAGCGGATGATATCGCCTTAGTGCACTGACTACAAAAGCATTGCTAATGATGACCACCGCGGCATTGATGCTCATCATTTTCCCATATAAAACAGCTCCTCCTTGGCCAAAAAGCGTTGTAGTGTACAACGGCAAAGCAAACAGGGCTTGGCTGTAGGCAAAGCTATAAAAAGCGGCACACAGAGCATACAAAAGGAGATGAGGTCGGCTCATAAGAGCTTTAAGAAGCCCCCCTTCTTCCGAGCGTTCCAACGGGCTGTCACTTTTTTCTAACCGCTTTGCCTCAGGTACGTACAGGCCAACGAAAAGCGCCGCTATTAAAGCAGCCAATGCATTGCCTAAAAAAAGCCATTGACTGGCATGATAAAAAAGAAACCCGGCTAAAATAGGACCAAAAGCAAATCCCAAATTATGGCCCAAGTAATTAAAAGAGAACGCTGCTTGTCGATTCTGTTGGTTTGTGACATCAGTAAGCAATGCACTGCGTGCTGGATCGGTCATCCCATCGAATAAGAGATTAAGCAGCACAAATAGCGGAATCAAAGGAGAGTCGCCTAAAAAAGCACATACAATAAACATACTTGCAGCAAGCACTTGACTGATTATCATCACCTTTTTGCGCCCATACCGGTCGGTTATTTTACCTCCGATAAGCGACCCCGGCAAATAAACAACTGCTGTTACGCTCATAAACAGACCTGCTTTGGCATTGCTGTACCCAAGGCGTTGGGTTAAAAGCAGAACCAAAAAAGGATAGACAAAACTCCCTAAGCCGTTAAGAACCGTGGCTGTAAATAAGGCATACACAGAAGAAGGCAAGCCTCGATACAAAGAGAGCCAGACTTTTTTATCGGTTTTAGCGAGTTGATTCACAGCTGACTTTACCCCTTTTAACAAAGGCTGAACAAGAGGAGAATTCTGTACTCTAAAGCTCTTGTTGCCTAGGACCTCTTTTTTTGGCACAATTGCCTACCAAAGGAGAACTTCGGAGCTTAAATGAAAAAAATTGTGCTCATTATATGCGGATGTATCACATTGGGCATTGGTGTGCTGGGAATTGTCGTTCCCCTGTTACCAACAACGCCTTTTTTGCTGCTTAGCGGTTTTTGCTTTTACCACAGCTCCCCCTCCTTATACCGGTGGCTTGTCACCCAAAAATATATCGGCCAATACATCTATTGTTACAAACAGCATAAAGCGATATCGCAGCGTTCCAAAGTATTTACGTTGGTGCTCCTTTGGAGTGTTATTATTATTTCGGCTTGTACTATACCGCGACTTTGGATTACTGCTGTACTTGTGGGTACAGCAACCGCAGTGACTTGGTACTTAGTCTCTTTGAATAAACTGACTGCTCAGATGATTCAGGAGTACAAAGAGTTTCGAAAAACGTTTGATCTATAATCATTGAGGTACACTATGGCCATTCGATTTCATCGTTCTGTCAGGATTGCCAAAGGGGTCAATCTTAACCTCTCTAAAGGAGGTCTTGGTGTATCGGCAGGGCCTAAAGGAGCAAAACTCTCTTTGGGTCCAAGAGGAGTTTATTCCACCTTCAGTATTCCGGGAACAGGAATTTCCAATCGCACTAAACTGAGTAACCTTTCCACTAAGCCCTCATTAAAAGCTACTTCAAAAAAACAGAGAAGCGATGTTGAGGTGCGTATTGAAATTGACACGCAAACAGGAGCTGAGCACATCACCCTATATTCGGAAGGGAACCAATTTGAAGACTCCTCCTTGATACGGCAACTTAGTCGCACCCAGGAGTTTAAACAAAGTCTTGCAGCTAAAAGGGAGTACACCAAAAACCTCATTGAAGAGGAAAGTGAACTTCTTAATTCGATTCACACTCACAGTAGCAGCTATCCCGATTGGACTAAGTTGCACAAACATCTTTGCCAAAGTTCATCTATTGAAAGCTTTACAAAAGCACCCCCTTCCAAAGAAATTCTTGCTCAAGAGCTTAGACAAAAAGCCCAACAGGAAATTACTCCCCTTTTTGGCAAGAAAAAGAAACAAGAGCAGTATGTGAACCATCATCTGGAAACTGCCTATCAAAAGCAGCTAAAGGATTGGGAAGAACAAAAAGCCCTTTTTGCCCAGAAGAAGGAACAAGCACTGCAGCAAAAAACGGTTTTGTTAGCCTTGGAGCACCCTACCAAAGAGACTTTGGAAGCAGCACTAGCAACTTACTTGCAAAAAGTGGCTCTTCCTGTCGAATTCTCAGTTGCTTTTGAGATTTCAGAAGATTGCAAAACCGTCTTCCTTGATTTAGATTTACCTGAAATTGAAGATTACCCCACTTTGAAAGCCTCACTATTAGCTTCAGGTAAACTTTCAATTAAGCAAAAAGGGATAAAAGAACAAAAATTGGCATACGCAAGAAGTGTCGCTTCTTTAAGTCTTTATTTTGCCTCTTTAGCTTTTGCCGTTTCTCCGAAGATACAAGATGTTACCATTAGTG
Organism: Sphaerochaetaceae bacterium; assembly: GCA_050950025.1. GTDB lineage: Bacteria > Spirochaetota > Spirochaetia > Sphaerochaetales > Sphaerochaetaceae > JBMNGW01. The sequence continues at coordinate 23,639 of JBMNGW010000016.1, forward strand.
CTTACACCCAGCGCTTACAAGGGGCAACAGGAACTGTTGAAGACCAATACGTCTACTCTGTTATCTATCAACTGCCTTCGTTTTTAGACCTGAATATGGAGCTCCTTGATCCGGTGGCCGCTTTGCAATCATTTGAACATCGGATGAACCTCACCGCCGCTGGAGATTTGAGAACCATAGAACCATTTGCTTTGCAAAAGGGGTAAGAGATATCAGAAAAGAATCACCCCTTCATTGGTAAACCCGTTTACTTTCACCACAAACCCATTTTCAGCTTGAGCGTGGATGAAGTGGGCTGTTTGCTCGACTGTGGTGAGTTTGCTGAGGGCTTTTATATCTAAAGTTCCCGATCCGTATTCGGGGTTAATCGTTAAATAAAGGCATCCTAAACTGGTCAAGTTTTGAAAAAAGTGGGTTCCTTGGCTCGGTTCTACTTGAAACCCCTTCAGCCCAGTTTCTATGATGACTTTCGAGCGACTGATGTGTGACCACGGCACAGGGATGCCTAACCACGGATCGCTTGAACCCAACCGCCCTGCCACTAAGAGAATATAATCACGTTCATTTAGAACCATCTTGGCATTGAGTTTTTCCAGCTCCGAGGCCATAGCGCTCATATGGGAGGGGTCAAATTCAGCAATGTTCACATAGATTATGTCTGTAAGAGTTGTTACCATCCCGTTCCCCAAAACACTTTTTGCATAGATTAAAGCGTTTTGCTGCTCTTTTGTGGTAATAGTAACATCACTTTCTTCTCGGCCCAAAGCGATGGGACGAATTTGCAAAAGACTGAACTCCGGTTTTTTAGGCTCCTGACGATTCAAATTAAGGGCAAATTCGATCTCAATGGGCCTGCCCATCGCTTGGACTCCCACAGCAAGAATTTCTTTGACAATCGAGGCCAAAGGAAAAGCATCATATTTTAATATGCCGTTGAAAGTGATGATTTTACGTCCTGAAGCTCTGATTGATTCGTTATAAGTGCCGCTTAGGGTGTCTATGGTGCTTGCCACATACCTAAGCGACTGAGGATACGCTTGTGCCTCTTCAATCTCTAAGAGGCTCAGATTATCTAAAGCCCTGTTGCCCAGAGGGTCAAACCCATGCGATAAGTTTAGAGCATAAAACGTCTGTTGAGTGGGACTGGCACTGCCGCCCACATACTGACTAAGACGTTTGGGATGAACAGGAGAAAAACTGATGGCAGATCCCGCATCGACAACTGCCTTGCCAAAGCCAAAGCATACCATCCCCACCCCATCTTCAGCTTTCTCTCCGCTTGGGGGATAATAGTTAAGTGAACGGGCCACTCCACTGGCATTAGGATACCAATATGGGCCATGTTCAGAGCCAATGACTTGTTGGATAATGATAGCCATCTTCTCATCAGAGAGCATATATCCTGTTGCTTTAAGGTATTCTTTGGCCCTGCGAAAATAGGTAGAAGCCCAGACTGTTTTAATAGCATCGCCTAATTCTTTTAGCCTGCTCTCTTCGCTTCCTCTGTTTGGCAACATTATGGTCTCATACACTCCGGCAAAGGGTTGGTAATGAGAGTCTTCCAATAAACTGGAAGAGCGCACGCTGATAGGCTGATGAATTACATCTAAGATATGCTTCAGATGCTCCACTAGCGAATTACTTAGCGGCTTGGCCAAAAAAATGGCCAATAAAGCTTCATCGGCAACATCGGCACTCGCAAGTTCTTCAAGATTGTTCTCTTCGATGAACGAGACAAAGATATCGGTGGCAATGACGATAGTTCTGGGAATAGAGAGGTAAATAGAAGGATATGATTGGGCTATGGTTGTGGAGCGTAAAACTAAGTTAATGAAAGCCAACCCCCGCCCTTTACCTCCCAGCGATCCTTGCCCAATACGGCTAAAAAAGAGGGTCTCATCGAACGTTTCATAGCTGAATTGAGCAATGACGCCTTTGGTCCGCTCTTCTCGGTAGCTGCGAATAACTTCATACAATTGCTGTTGAGCAGTCCGTGGATCCTGGGCTTGCCCAATTCGTAAGTTTTTAATGCGGGCTGCTATTTGATAAAGGCTTTGAGCCCGCAGCCATTTGGAAAAATCGTCGCGACTACTATGATAAGCAAAACTATTTGCGGGAATACTAGGCAGTATGTGCTGTAACTCTTTCATAGTTGTCACTCTGCCAATCTCTGCCATCGTTAAAGGATCACGAAAGATAAAGGGGCCAAAGCCATACTCTTGGGCCATATAGTGCTCAAGTTGGTTGTACAAGCTGTAGCTCTCTTTTGAAAGATAATGGAGCCCCTCTTGCTGAGCTTTTAAAGCTGAGGCGTCATCCCCACTTTGCATAAGGATTGGCAGATTGGGATCTAAGGCTCGAATCTGGCGGGCTAATATAAAACCCGCTTCTTCATCTTGGACTCCTTGTTTATCAAAAGCGACATCACAAATGACTCCCAAAACATTGTTACGATAGGTGCTGTATAGCTCCCATGCCTCTTCATACGTGCGGGCCAAAGCAATTTTAGGTCTGCCTCTCATACGAAGAGTCCTGCCCCAATTGTTCAAAGCTTCCAAAATAGCAAGCCTGTTTTGCTGAATCAAACAGGTGTACATTAGAGGTAAATAGGTTGAATAAAAACCAACTGAATCTTCAACTAAGATAATCAGCTGTACATCGGCTTGCTGAGTATCATGAGATAAGTTCATCCGGTCCTCAACAAGCTTTACCATAGCCAAGAAAATAGTCGGATCGCCTTGCCAGTAGAAAAAATAATCAATGGCAATGCTCGGAGCCCCTTTAATTAACTTGTTGCGCCGATGTGCAGGAGAAGGAGAAAGGGCAATAATGGGCATATGAGGCGCCTGTTCTTTAATACTGGCAGCCATATGCTCTACCGAATCAACTCCCAAATCGAGCATGGTAATCACCAATTCAAATGTACGGCTCTTAAGAAAGCCCAAAGCCTCCTCGGCACTGCTGGCATGGGTGATTTTGGGAGGATTGCTCAGTCGCAGCTGGGTATATTCAAGATAGAGTTCTTCTTCAACTCTTCCATCCTCTTCCAATAAAAACCGATCGTAATCGTTGCAAATCAACAACACATTGTAGATGTGGTTGAGCATGAGATTATTAAAAGGAAGCCAAGTAGGATCAAGACTATACATTGACAACATCATAGCATAACGCTACTATTTTGCCTAGAATTCCGTTGCTATGGCCACACTGCTCTTTCCCTTCAATATTTTGCTTTTATTGAACTATATCGCAAAAACAATCTAAATTTTATTACTATTGCACAATCTACATGCTTTACAAAACTCTTCATTCATGCTATTTCTGCTACAAATTGGGGAAATAGGGACCCCAAAGAGGAGAAGCAAAAGCTATGTACCACCTTGGTGAAGTATTGAACCAACTCAAAAGAAAAAACCCCAACCAAGAAGAATTCATCCAAGCAACCCAAGAAGTACTGCCATTTATTATCGATGTTATTAATGACAACCCTGTTTACATAAAACACCGTATTTTAGAGCGGATTACCGAAGCTGACAGATGCATCTCTTTTCGTGTCGAGTGGGAAGATGATGAGGGAAATTTAAGAATAAATCGGGGCAGCCGCGTCCAATTCAACGGTGCTTTGGGCCCTTATAAAGGGGGATTGCGGTTCCATCCGGGAGTCACATTAGGAACCCTTAAATTCTTGGGTTTCGAGCAAACGTTTAAAAATAGTCTAACTTCATTGCCTTTGGGAGGCGGTAAAGGTGGGGCCGACTTCAATCCCAAAGGTAAAAGCGACCAAGAAATTCTCCGTTTTTGCCGCTCGTATATGACTGAGTTACAAAAACACTTAGGTCCTGAAACCGATATCCCTGCCGGAGATATCGGAGTGGGGACCAGGGAAATCGGCTACTTGTATGGCCAATACAAAAGAATTACCCATGAACACACCGGCACTCTCACCGGAAAAGGCTTACAATATGGCGGCTCCATGTTACGCCCCGAAGCCACCGGCTTTGGCGGTCTCTATTTTACTGAATCAATGCTCAACAGAACCGGTGCTGCCTTACAGGGGATGAAAGTTTCCCTCAGCGGCTATGGCAACGTAGCTTGGGGGGCTGCTATGAAAGCTACTGAAATGGGAGCTAAAGTAGTTACCATCAGTGGTACCGAAGGATTTGTGTACGATAAAGAGGGGATTAATACCCCCGAAAAATGGGCCTATATGCTGCAATTACGCCTTTCAAACAACGGGTTGTTATCTCCTTATGCCAAACGATTTAATGCCGAATTTTATCCCGGCAAAAAACCATGGGATGTGCCAGTAGACATTGCTGTGCCCGCAGCCTACCAAAATGAATTATCTTTACAAGATGCAAAACGTTTGGTGGCCAACGGGGTTAAAGCTGTAGTGGAGTTATCGAATATGGGCTGCCAAGCTGCTGCCATGGAGTATTTTATCGAAAACAATATTCTTTTTGCCCCAGGAAAAGCCGCCAACGCTGGCGGAGTTGCCGTCTCAGGCTTAGAAATGAGTCAAAATGCTATGCACCTGAGCTGGACTAAAGAAGAAGTTAATCAGAAATTGCAGAACATTATGGCAACTATCCACAGCAGCTGCGTCAATGAAGGACTTCAATCCAACGGACACGTCAATTATGTCAAAGGAGCTAATATCGCAGGCTTCAGAAAAGTTGCCGATGCCATGGTTGCTTTAGGCTACTGATTAATACTGCTCTGCTATGTACAGCCCTTGTAACGAGGCATCGGTGGCCATCCCCATGGGTACAGGTGTTCCGCCTGTTAAAGCAAAAGGAGAATCAGAGAGTACCTGAATTGATTCAATCCCTTTTTGTTGTAGCAGGTGCACCAACAAAAGAGCTGAAGAGGCATCCACTGCCATCGCTTCCACTGCTTTGTTTTGATGTATGAAGGCATAGGCTCCCGAAACACTGACTGTCTCATAGCCGTCGGTTAAGAATTGCCATGCTATAGCATCACGATCCAAAGCTCCGCAGCTTTTTGTTGCTTCCATGTAGATGGCGTTAAGGTGCTCGCTAGTAAGAGAAGAAGAGTGTACCTGTATTTCAGTGTTCTTTTTCAATGGGTACATGTATGTGCTACTAGTTGTTATATACCCATGCTTTTCATAAAACGGGCGCACTGCAGGAAAGAGGGTAATAGGATGGCTGTAATGGGCTTTAACTAAGCCTAACAATGTCCCCATCAATCCTCTTTGGCGATACTCAACTGCTGTGGCAGCTCCCACAATATAGGAGACAGGATAATGAATCCCCTTTTTGTGATATGTTGTTTCTAAGGCATGAAGAGCTGAAACAATCTTTTTTCCCTCTTTGGCCGCAAAAATAGCTTTGGGTTGTATTCGCCAAGAAAAAAACTGTTCCAAAAAACGGGGCTCCTCATCAAAGACGATTTTCCATAACGCTTTGAGCTGAGGTATATCTTCTTTGGAGCAGGTACCAAAGCTCATCATCGGCTTTTGACCCTATATTTTTCACCCATCAGATCGGGCTGGTACGAAAGTTTAGCTTTGCGCAAACCTGCTACTCCGGCATCCTCTTGGCGATTGATCAGATGCACATCAGAGAGGTACTGGGAACAAAAAAGTTGATTAATAACCGAATATACTCCCTGGTACGAAGTATCACCTTTTTCAAAATGGATAATGGCTAACTGATTGTCGATAATCTCTCCCACCGTAAATGCTGTTAAATGGTGATCGATACAGATAATCATCCCCACTAAGTTTAGCTCTTCCCACAAATCAAACGTTGTGCGAATTGCTTTTAGCTCATCAAGCATCTCTTTGGTGGCGCCGTTTTTATTTTCCAACCATGTGGTGGAGGCCATCTGAAAACACTCTTCTCTGATCTCTTTTTTACTCATTGAGCGAATCGAATAGGTGTAGCGCCTTTCAAACTGAGAAATATGGTTGCGTTTTGATTGCAGTTTTCTTCCGCCTAGCTTAATCAACTTTTCACTGGTGTACAGGTAATCATCCTGATTACGCACATGCTCAATCTTATAGCCCAACTCTTGCAACATCAGCGCCTCTTTGTGCGGCACGCACTCAAGTATTAAGGGTTTGTCTAAAGCTCTGCAATGTTCTTCCAGCTCTTCCATGGCCTTGGGCAAGTGAGCACTAATTGGCATAAAAAAGCGGTTCTCATCCCGTAAGCGCATATATAAGGCTGTATCGGTCTTAGCCAACTTAAGGTCAATAATCGGGCCCCAGATGCGGGAAAATGAATAGTAGTAGTTGTAGGCAAGATATTGGCTGGAAGTGGGGAAATGTGGCTTGTCATTACCACTGGGAATGTGAAAATCTAACATAGTACCTCTAGCGTTGCGTAGAATATCATTCCATTTTGAGCAATTTTTAACCCTTCGTCAACTAAGGCTCACCGTTTCAGCCTCTTGTCAGCCTGCAGTATGAATTCCACAGCCTCCTCTACAGCCTCCAATGAGGTATACGAAGGGTGGTAGCCTAACACTCTTTTAGCTTTATCAATCGATCCGCTGGGGCTTTTACTAATATGGTCGTAGCTAAAAGCAGCATCTTCTTGTGAGACTCGCTTCGTGAATTCTTCCCAACTGGCATATTCAATATTCTCTTCTTGGAAAAAATAATCGAACATCGATTGGGCAAAATAGCGCAGTGATACCGCCTGCTCTGAAAGGGCGAAAAAACTCTCCCCTACTGATGCCGACCAATTTTCCATCGCGGCGATGAAAACTGAAGCCACATCATCGGCATGCACGTGGTGGACCGTCTCCATTCCCATATGGGGTAATAAAAGCCTTCTGCCTTGGGCTATGGTGTGCCAGACTTCGGCATTAAAGTTGCCTTGGGGATTTACCGGCAACCATCCCGGTCCCACAATATGGCCCGGATGAATAACTGTGGCCGGCAGCCCTTCGGCTCTGGCTTGCTGCAACAAATACCTTTCTATGTGTGATTTGGCTTCACCATAGTCACAAATGGGGCGGGGGTAATCACTCTCTTTTGTTGGATACAATCCTACCGCTCCATAAGCCCATACCGACCCGCATACCAGCAGGTGTTCTACCTTATTTCTCACCTGCTCTACTAACTGTTTGGCACTTTGAGTAGTAAAGCAGAGCAAATCTATAATGACATCAGCATCCAAGGCGGCTATTTGCGAGCCAAAAGTCCCTTCTGCCTCGGCTTTGTCGCGATCAATAACCACCTGTTCAACATATTTCCACAAGCGATGTTCCCGATAGGGGCGGTTTTTACCCCGCGAAATTGCCACAACTCTATGCCCTTTTTCTACCAATCGAGGTACCAAGTAGGTCCCAATATGTCCCGTTGCTCCAATGATTGCTACTTTCATCCCCTTCCCCCTCAAAAGGCATAATAGCGTACGGCTGTGGTTAGCGAAAGCCTTTTTGGTAGAATGTATGGTAGACTAATACCATGGAGCAAACACTTAACGACTTTTTCCACCAACTCGACCGTTCTCTTTTCATTGACAATGAATACAAAAGTCTTAGTTCAGTCGATGCCCCTTTACCCATTGGCTATGGACAAACTATCAGTCAACCTTCACTGGTACTCTTTATGACAGAGCAATTACAACTGACCAAAAACTGCAAAGTCTTGGAAATTGGCACTGGCAGCGGTTATCAGAGTGTGCTTTTAGCCCAATTTGCTCATTGGGTCTATACTGTTGAACGGCTAAAAGAACTCTCAGTCAAAGCTCAAAAACGCTTTGACCTCCTTGGCTATACCAATATCAGTTGTCGCATTGGAGATGGTAGTGTCGGTTGGCTAGAAGAAGCACCGTTTGATCGTATTATGGTTACAGCCGCTTCTGAGCGGACTCCCGAAGCTATTGTTCAGCAGCTGGCCCCTTCTGGCAGAATGATTGTACCGGTAGGACAACCAGGAAACCAAACTCTTTTTCTTATCACCCGTTCTTTGGATGGGACCCTTACGGAAAAAGAACTGCTGAAAGTCGCCTTTGTCCCATTGGTCGGCCAATACAGTTGACCCTCCTCCCCTTTTTTTAGTACGTTGAGTCTCGAATTCTTGTAGCAGGAGTGTTCGTGTTTATACCGCTTGTTGCGCAGTTTGGCTGGTCTTGGAATTTGGCTCAGCTGCATCGCTTGATATTCATCCCGTTTACCCTTTTTTTCCCCCTTACCATCAATGTCCTTTTTCAAAAGATTGCTTGGTATTCTCCCGGAGCAACAGCAGCTTTATTAGGATTAGTGTTCACCTTTTTTCTATTGGTATTGCATATCCATTTCTCTATGATCAGAGCCCATCTGATTCCCCACGCATTTCCCCGTTCTGTGCGTCGTGAGTTTATTGGTATAGTTGGCGATATTCTGCACCATCAACAATTTACCTTGCTCAAAGGGTTTTACCATCACACAGGCGATGTCTACGACCACGTAATTCGCGTTTCGTACATTTCGTATGCGTTGGCTAAAGCGTGCAAACTCGATTATCGCTCAGCTGCCCGTGCAGGGTTGTTGCATGATTTTTTTCTTTACGACTGGCGAGAGCGCAGAAAAACGGCAGCCAAGAAATCACTGCATGGCAAAGAGCATCCTGGTATTGCTTTGCACAATGCGCGTCTCTACTTTTCCCTCAACGCTATTGAAGAAGATAGTATCCTTAAGCACATGTTTCCCAAAACACTTCATCTTCCCCGCTACAAAGAGAGCCTCATCGTCTCGTTAGCTGATAAAATCGCCACTGTGTACGAATATCTGCGCCTTTTATGGCAGTAAAAAACCACAAACTCTTTTGATGCAGAGCCCGCTATTCTTTTGTATACTCATAGTATGGAGAAGACCAACAGGCGCATACTGTGTATTGGCTTACTGCTGATTGCCCTATTCCCTCTTTTCAGCTTTGCAGCAAAAGAGCGGCCTGTTGCAAAGGAAAACAGCATGAATACTGAGACTGTGGAAAAACGGTATCCCTACCAAGACGGCGATCGGACACTTTGGAACAAACTCAACCCCTTAGAAACATTTGTGATGCTAGAGAAGGGGACTGAACGCCCTTTTACTGGAGTCTATGATCAACAATTTACAGAGGGGACTTACTACTGCCGTCAGTGCGATTCACCTTTGTACAGTTCAAGCAGTAAATTTGATGCCGGGTGTGGATGGCCCTCTTTTGATGATGAGATTCCGCATGCTGTTACACGAGTTACTGATGCCGATGGGATGAGAGTTGAAATTCTCTGCTCTGTTTGCAACGCTCATTTAGGACATGTGTTTACCAACGAAGGGTTCACCCCCACCAATACCCGCCACTGTGTTAATAGCACCTCCTTGGATTTCCGCAGCGGCCCGCCGGTGGCTAAAGCCCATTATGCCGGTGGCTGCTTTTGGGGTGTCGAACATCTATTGCAACAAAAAAAGGGGGTCTACTCTGTAATTAGCGGTTATGCCGGAGGAACTACAGAGCAGCCGACCTATCAGCAAGTACTTAGTCAAACAACCGGTCACTTGGAGAGCGTGGAAGTAAGGTACAACCCTTTAGAAATTTCGTATGAAGAACTGACCAAATATTTTTTGGAAATTCATGATCCGTATCAAACAGATGGCCAAGGACCCGATATCGGTTCCCAGTATCTGTCGGCTATTTTTTACAAAGGACGTTATGAGTATGAGGTGGCTGTTAAGCTACTGACCTATTTAGAAAGTGGATCTTTGCGCGTGGCAACCCAGTTACGCCCTGACACTCGATTTTGGGAGGCCGAAGAGTACCACCAAAACTATTATGAGCGCCTAGGAACACTCCCCTATTGCCATATGTGGGCAAAGAGGTTTTAAGATGTGCGATACTATTGTTAACCGCCAATCAAAACAGAGTTCCTTCTTTTTTGCTAAAAACTCCGACCGAGACCCCGGTGAACCACAACTGATTCAGTACGTGGAACCCTCAGAAGGAATCAACAAAATTACCCATCCTGAAAGACGCAGCAGTTATGATGCAGTGCAATACCGCAAGCTCATAAAAGCTTTTGAATCACAGAAAAACTCCTATAAAGCCCTCATCAGCCGTCCTGCTTGGATGTGGGGAGCTGAAATGGGAGTTAACGAAAAAGGGGTAGCAATCGGTAACGAAGCCGTATTTGCTAAAAGCAGAGTTGAACGGGATGGGCTACTGGGAATGGACATCCTCCGCTTAGCCTTGCACAACAGTGCCACAAGCGGTGAAGCGGTAAACATCATAGCTTCTTTGCTTGAAACCTACGGACAAGGGGGCAATGGCAGTTACAGCGGGAATCTGAAATACCACAACTCTTTTTTGATTGCCGACTCGCAAGAAGCATGGGTCTTAGAGAGTGCTGCCCGCAAGTGGGCAGCTCGCCGCATCAACAAAAGATGGGCTATCTCCAACGCCTACTCTCTTGACAACCGTTACGATCTAGCTGATGAAAAAACACTGCAACAGTCCCGCTCGTTTTCTCAAGTACACTCCAGTTCCCTCCACCAATTTTTCACCCAAGGTCATTTTCGCCAAAAAAGGGCTATGGAGTTAGCCGAAGTTTACGGCCCATCATGGGAAGCAATGACTAAAATCCTCCGCCATAACGAAGGGAAAAAAGGGAGCATCGACCGCTCGATGCGCTCCATTAATATGGACGCTTCAGGCTTAGTCAAAAGCAGGACCACTGCCAGCATGATAGTTGAATACCACAACGCTACTGCAGTTGTGTGGCTTACCGGCAGCCCCTTACCCTCGTATTCCCCTTTTATCCCATTTAGCCTTGATGCAACGGCATTTGCCTCCTCCCCGTTCAAATCTATTGACCACTGCTATGCGTTTGCTGTGGAACGGACCAACATAGCAGAGTGCATCAGAATAGCGCAAGCCTCGGCTAAAGATGAACTTGCCGCCTTGGCAAAACGCTATGAAAACCAATGGCGCCAAAAAGTCGTAAGCACCCTACCATTGGTCCCTCTTACTCTTATTGAACAAGAAAAAGAGTTTAGAAAAGAGGTAGTGCAACTGCTTAAAGAGTACGGTATCGAAAAAGAAAGATTTGAAAAACAGCCGGCTGGATTATTCCGCGTTCGGTGAGCCTTGCCGCTGTAAAGAATAACCGCTAGAATGCACACCCATGGATGTTCTGCAATTTCTGACTGTTTTTGGCATCGCGATTGGACTTTCCATGGACGCCTTTGCCGTAGCCATCACCCAAGGAGCTTGTCTAAGTGTTGAAACTCCCCGCTACCCCCTTTCTATCGGTTTAACCTTTGGGGCCTTTCAAGCTGTTATGCCTCTGATTGGGTATCAAGCGGGAGCTCTGTTTTGTCAAAAAGCCCAATTGATTGATCATTGGGTGGCTCTCATCATTTTATCGGTGGTGGGTATAAAAATGGGATTGGATGGTATCAATACGCTCCAAAAGAAAAAAAATGCAGGCCCAGCTAGTGTAGTGTGCACCGTCCAGGCCAACGGCAAACTCTATTTTCACAATCTCCTTCTGCTCGGAGTTGCCACTAGCATCGATGCATTGGCTGTGGGGCTAACTTTTGGCATGCTCTCAGTCAACCTGTGGTGGAGTGTCAGCATTATTGGTATTACAACCTTTATGCTTTCTACCAGTGGAGTGTATATCGGCAAGCGTGCCGGCCCCTTTTTAGGCGAATGGATGGAAATTGCCGGCTCTTTAATGCTTTTGACTATTGGAATAAGTATTGTCGTCGATCACCTAAGCAAAGGAATCTGAAGCAAAAACGATACCAGCGGCCTTTTTTTGATGCCATCAAAAGGAGATCGCTATGAAACACCCTCCCCTGATTATTATGCTACTTTTAGTAATCACACTTTTTGCCCTAGTTGGCTGTGATGCCGACCATTATTCATTAGCCGGGCCTGTTCACATAGTACTAAGCAACCGTCTCTACGATGCTCAAGGCAACGATCCTGCTTTGGCCTCTTATTATATTCTTCAGGCCAGTGGCCCCAAAGGTTCCACTTTAGGACCGCTAACAATCCAAAGTGATTCATATACCTTACATAATTTGCCCATCGGTCAGTGGCAATTTAATGCCACCAGTTACAACAGCGACGATCAACCGCTTCTATGCGGTTCACACTCTTGTTCTGTCGGCCCCAGCGGTTCATTGATCCAATTGCACCTCGATCAGCATGTAGGTTCAGGAACTCTAGAAATTGAGTGCCAGTGGAATGGTGAGCAAACCTATGGCGATTGCACACTCAAGTTTACCTTGTTTAATCAAATCAATGCAGTGGTTGCCACTCAAACCAAAGAGGTAGGAAGCGCATCAGAAAGCGCCTTTTTTAGCATCGAGGAACTTGATAGCGGAATCTATACTCTAGAACTCCTCCTTTCTTGCTTGGGAGAACCACTAGCTGGTTGCAGCGAAACAGTGCGGATTGTTGCCAATACCCCCACTGTGGCACCAGTACAGCTGCTTATCGGTCTTATTGCCCAAGAAAGCTCTTTCATCATCACTGAAGCCGCCGGTTTTATTATTGATGGTCACATTACAAGTGACACAACAGAATATACTGCCGGCCAACCGGCTCTTTTGTGTTTTGAGTTGGCCCAAGGACAGGATGTAGAAGTTGATGAATTGAACTACCGCTGGTACTGCGACGGCGTGCTTCTGGCAGAAGAAAGTGGCAAGAGTTTAGAAATTGCCGCCGTATTGGCAGGCACCCGCCGCTACGATGTGATTGTCACAGATCACATCAGCGGTGGTATCGGTTCGGCTAGCACATTGGTTTCAGCTTGGGTTGAACCCTCGCTTGTTGAACATTAAAGGGCGTTGACCGCCTCAGTGAACCAGCTTTCCAAAGGGATGGGTTTAAGACTTTTTTGGCTAATTGAGGCAACTTTGACTTTCAAGGTCGCTATCTTTTGACCATCACGCTCAATTTTTTGTAAAAAGGTCATGGAAAAGCGCTTAAGCTGCTCAACAGTTGTTATAACGCTTAACACGTCATCCAAAAAAGCAGGACTGTGGTAATCGACGCTGATAGCGGTAACTACAAAACCTACTTCTGTTGCCTGCATAATCTTTTTTTGATGCTCTTGATTGTCTGGAAATAAGACGCAATAATTCGGTGCGGGCGTGTTCGGCAAAATCGAGGTAGCGGGCATGATAAACAATGCCCCCAGCATCGGTGTGGCTGTAATAAATCCGAATTTGGTGGGTGTGGGCCATAAGAACTCCTTAAAAAGTGAGGGTGGCAAACAAATCGTCCAAGGTTTCAGCTCGGCGAATCATCTGAATTGAACCATCTTCTTTCAAACAAGTACTCGGCACTTCTGAGCTTCCCGTTATAATTAAATCCCATGGCATGACCGTGAGCTCCCGTATCGTGAATAACGATTACATCACCTTTTTCTATGGGCGGTAATGAGCGATCGATAGCAAACTTATCATTGTTTTCGCACAATGAGCCGGTCACATCATAGACCATCTGCTTGCCTTGTTTGCCAACAACGGTAATATGATGGTACGAACCATATAAAGCGGGACGCATCAAATTGGCCATGCTGGCATCAAGACCCACATAGTGTTTATATTTTTCGGTCACATGAAGCACTTTTGAGACTAAGTAGCCGTAAGGTCCTGTTATCATCCGACCGCATTCAAATACGATGGACAAAGGATCTAAGCCAGCGGGCTTAATCATCTGTTCATACAATTGTTTCATTTCCTTGCTGACCCACTCTAAATCCATCGCTTCTTGACAGAGGCGGTAGGGAATACCAATCCCTCCTCCCATATTAATAAATTCAAGTTTGATACCCGTCTCTTGGTAAATTCGGAGTGCTTGGGTAAAAAGCATGCGAGCCGTTTCAACAATGTAGGAGCCATCCAATTCATTGGAGGCTACCATTGTATGCAAGCCAAAGCGGCTGGCTCCCTCTTTTTGGGCCTGGCGGTAACACTCAACCAATTGATCGGTTGTCACTCCATACTTTGCTTCCACCGGATTGCCAATAATAGCATTGCCGGTACGATCGGGACCGGGGTTATAGCGAAAAGAGATGAGTTGGGGAATTCCGGCACTCTGTTTAAGTGCTTGGATGTGGGTAATATCATCCAAATTAATGATGGCTCCCATTTCAGAGGCAACAACAAACTCCTGATCAGGAGTATCGTTGCTGGTAAACATTATATCCTCTGCTTGGAGTCCCACCTGCTTAGCCAGTACTAATTCAGCCATAGAGCTGCAATCAACACCAAAGCCCTCCTCTTTGAGAATGCGCAAAATAGAGGGATTGGGGCACGCTTTTAAGGCAAAATAATTTTTGAAGTTATGGACCCAAGAAAACGTCTTTGTAAAATCACGGGCGTTTTGCCGAATAGCTTTCTCATCATAAAGATGAAAAGGGGTTGGCAATGAAGCTGCCAACTCCATCATCTTTTGATCTGACAGCGGAAGGGTTTTACTGCTCATCATCTTCTCCTACAGCACTAAGGTGTCTTGGATGCTTTTGACTGCTGCCTCTATACTCGCTCGATGGCCAAAAGCACTAAAGCGGATAAAATGCTCTCCAGCAGCGCCAAAACCACTGCCGGGAGTTGTAATGACGTGGCACTGGGAAAGCAGTTGGTCAAAGAACTCCCATGATTTGAGCTTATGGGGTGTTTTTACCCACAAATACGGGGCGTTGCCCCCCCCATAAACACGCAAGCCCAAAGCAGTCAGCGCCTCTTTAATCAGGCGGGCATTTTCCATATAGTAGGCAATAATTTGGCGTGATTCATCCATCCCTTTTTCAGAAAGGGCGGCCAGCCCTCCAGCTTGCACGATATTGCTTGCCCCATTGAAAAAGGTCACTTGGCGACGGAACCACATCCGATGTAGCTCTCCTTCTTCAGTATCTTCGGCTTGCAACCGTTTGGGAACAATGCTCCAGCCCAGCCGCACACCGGTAAAACCGGCAAACTTGGAAAAACTGTTAATTTCAATGGCACACTCTTGGGCCCCTTCCACCTCATAAATACTTTTGGGCAGCGAAGGGTCGGTGATGAACTCCGAGTAGGCGGCATCAAAGATAATGATGGCTTTGTGAGTGCGAGCATAATCGACAAACTGTTTAAGCAGCTGATGGGTAGCTACCGCTCCTGTGGGATTGTTGGGGCTACACAGGTAAATCAAATCGACTTTTTCCTGAGGTAGCGCCGGAAAAAACCCGTTTTCTTCAGTACAGGGAAGGTAGCACAGCCGCTCATATTCCCCTTTTTGAGCATCAAATGTCCCAGCTCTTCCACCGATAACGTTTGAATCGACATACACCGGATAAGCCGGATCTTGCACAGCTACGATACTGTGGCTACTAAAGAGCGACTGGATATTCGCCGCATCGGGTTTGGCCCCATCGCTGATAAAAAACTCATCAGCTTGCAATTCAACTCCCCTGTTGCGGTAGTAGCTAACCAAGGCTTCTCTGAGCTTAGTCTCCCCTTGCTCATCGCCATAACCGCTGTAGGTTGCATTGTCGGCTAAGGCAGCCACTTTGTTTTTCAACGCCTCGATGATTGAGGGTCCCAGAGCTTCGGTTGTATTGCCAATGCCAAGGCGATGGAGCTGAACATCCGGGTGTTGCTTTTGGTAAGCGGCCACCCGCCGTCCGATTTCGGGAAACAAGTAGCCTGCTGCAAGTTTTCTGTAATTTGTGTTAATCGTAGCCATGAGTTCTCCTTGTGCTCTTGTATGTTAGCGACTCTTCCTCTTTACGTCCAATGGTGCCAAAGCGCCACTGATGAGAGTTCGATGCGCTTCATCTTCAAGGGTGCACATCGGCAAGCGGAATTGTTCGGCACACCAACCGTAGGAGGCCATGGCAGTCTTAATGGGGATGGGGTTTGTTTCACAAAAACAGGCAGAAAAGAAAGGATTTAGATTAGTTTCCCATCCTTTGGCCTCATTCATGTTTCCTTTCAAAGCAGCATGTACCATAGCTACCACTTGGGCAGGCAGAAGATTGGATGCAACAGAAATGACTCCATCTCCCCCCGCTTCAATCAGAGAAAGAGCCATATTATCATCTCCGCTTAAAACACTGAACGACTGTGGAGCTTGCGCAATGACCTCTTTCATCTGGTTCAAATCGCCGCTGGCCTCTTTTACTCCCACAATATTGGGGCACTCTTGAGCCAAGCGGACCAACGTCTGAGTCTCAATGTTGACTCCCGTTCGTCCTTTAATATTATACAAAACACAGGGAATTTGTACTGCATCGGCAATGGTCTTAAAGTGTAAATAGAGCCCTTTTTGGGTCGGCTTGTTGTAGTAGGGATTAACCAACAAAAGAGCATCGACTCCAGATGCTTCGGCATGCTTGGAAAGCTGGACTGCTTCGCTGGTAGCATTGGAACCGGTGCCGGCAATAACGGGAACTCTGCCGTTGGCTATTTCTACAGTTCGGGCAATAACCCGATCGTGCTCACTATGGCTAAGGGTGGGGCTCTCCCCTGTTGTTCCGCAGGGAACCAAGCCATCTATGCCCTGCTCTATTTGAAATTCAATCAAATCGGCAAGAGCTTGTTCATCAACCAAGCCATATTCTGTAAATGGGGTAATCAGTGCCGTATAGACGCCGCTAAATGTTCTCATAGTATCTCCTTCGCCCAAGGGCTTCTTCATCTTGGAGCGAAGTATAGTAAAAATAAAACATCGTGTCTATATAATAACAGAATGTTTTTTTAATAACATATTGTTTCGCCTCTTCCCTCCCCCTCTTTTGATTATTTACCCCCCTTCTTTTAGGATACTTTCAGCTGGATCTGGAAAAACGGAACGGGGTGTGATTCCCCGGCGGTCCCGCCACTGTAAGCGATGATGAAATCGGAACAGCCATTGTCCCCTTTGGGATGAGAAGGCCCGACAGTAAAACGATTCGCAAGCCAGAAGACGTTTCCAGAGTTCAATTCTTCGTGGAGAAAGAGTCAGCAGGATATCTGTATCTTCATGAAGCATTGCATCCAGACTTATCATTCTGGAGGCTTTTATGCAGAAGCGCGGATACTTCTTTCTATTCATTGTGCTGGTGTGTTCATCCCTTTTAATTGCAGCTCCCGTTGATATCGGCAGTGCTTTAGAGCTTGTCGTTACCGAAGAAAAACTGGCTGAGGCTCAAACTAATTCGGGCTCAACGGTTACCATCATCACTGCCGATCAAATCAAAACTTATAATGCCCAGACTACTTCAGATCTGCTAGGCAAGGCATTGGGAGTAAGTGCGGGATCGTATGGTTATGTTGGCGGTGCAGCAACAGTTACGATTCGGGGAATCACTTCTTCCAAGAACCACATTTATTTAAACGGGTCCTTACTTGGCTCCTCCCATGAAGGAACAATCGACCTTTCACTTATTCCTCTTGCTAGTATTGAGCGTATTGAAATCATCAAAAATGGACCGGGCAATTTGGGTCGAACCAGTGCAATCGGAGGAATTGTTAATATCATCACAAAGCGAGGAAATCAGACCAGTACACCCTTTACGTTGGAGATTGAAAATGGATCATTTCTTCCACTTCCCTATGGCAATAACAACACCATAAACTGGCTAGGACTTGTTGATTCACAGAAACTAGATGTCTCGTATACCAATAAAGACCTCATTATGAACCTCGGTGGCATCATTGCTCAAAATGGCTATGTGTATAACTATGCATCAGAGAATTTAATTCGTACAAATGCGGCCTTAACACAAGGCCACGGTTCACTGCGATTTGATAAAGCATTGAACGATCAAATCGAACTTTCAACAGATGCGATGGTTGTGTATAAGCATTTGGGAATCCCAGGTGGTCATGATTGGGTATTGACCGATGAAGACTATCAACAGGATTATCTTGTTACAACCAACCAACAGGTAGTTGTAGATTCTCCAATCAAGTCCATGAAGAAGCTTGCTATCGATTTATCCTACATGTTTGGTCGCTCGTTCTTCCATAACAGTTATGAAGACAGCACCCATATAAAACATAATGGTTCTTTACGTGGTTCCGGGATGTGGGATTTGGGGGAAAATGCTGCTCTGAATACAGATTTTGGTTACATTCTTGATTACGTTGATTCAACGAGCGTGGGCAAAAATACGCGTCATGACTTTTTTGTTGCATCATACGGTGCCCTATACCTCGCCAATGAGAGCTTAGGCCTTTATCCAAGTGTTCAACTTAGATACATAAGTGATCGCAAAGCATTTTCACCGGATGCTTCATTGGGATTTGTTTACCTGCCAACTGCACACTTTGAACTGTCGGGCTCTCTTGGCTATGCCGAAAACATCCCTACTTTTTCCGCTCTCTACTGGCCTGATGAGGGGTATTTTGTAGGAAATCCAAATCTTAAAACCGAAAAAGGGATGAATGGAGAAATTGGCATAACATGCAAAGAAAAGAATTGGAGTGTCGAAGCCTCATTGTTTGCCAAGAATATTATTGACCAGATTGCTTTCGCAGGAGTGACCAATGAAAATATTGAACACGTCTTTTATCTTGGCAGTGAACAGGAGATAACGTACCAGATTAACAACATCTTTGGTATTGAAGCGAGCTATCTTTACAACAAGAGTTTCGACCTTTCCGGGGGAAATACGTTTGGCGATAATGTGGAGATTAATTCAGTGCGCAAACACTCGGCCAAAGCTGCGTTGCTTGTGAACCATAGTCGGTTCTCTGGTGTTTTGAGTGCAGAATTCCTTAGCGAAACGGCTTCATTAGATCCGGTATTTGTACTTAATGTGAGTGTAAACGCACCGGTAAATGAGAACATCGATCTGCATCTGGCTATCGATAACCTGTTGAACACCTCGTATGAGCTGCAAAACGGTTACCCGATGCCGGGTCTGAAAATCCGCCTTGGTGGAACCTTCAGGTTTTAAGTATGGTGCGGCTCATTGAATTAATGGATAAAGGCGGAGTGGTCATGTGGCCACTTTACGCCTTGTTCATCGGGACGATTGTCCTTTTTTTTGAACGGGCGGTAACGCTACTGTTCGTAGCCCTCGGTAAAGAGGTGCTCCAACAAAAGCGATTTCAAACCAGCCTTTCGGCTCTTGATCTTATCGCAAGCATTGCCCCAGTGTTGGGCTTTTTAGGAACGGTTACCGGGATGATTGCAGCATTCAAATCGATTGCCGCCGAATCATCCGTTCAAATTCAACATCTTGCCGCAGGGTTATATGAAGCTTTGTTTACCACCGCATTTGGTCTTATCATCTCTTTAATTGCCGCTGTGCTCTCTTTTATACTTGAATTTTTTCTGGAAAAAGTATGCGAAAAAGAAGAAGAGAATTAGCCCAAAGCGGTGATATCGCCTTCCTCTTGATCATCTTTTTCATTCTTTTGACGGGCCTGCCGACGCTTTCAAGAATGGATGTAACGGTGAATCAACAAGAACAGCTATCGGGCTCTTCACAGAACGCTACTTATCAGATACTTCTCACATCAACCGGCGAACTCTACCTTGAAAAAATTGCTCTTGATTATCCAACCCAACTTAAGGGGCGCCTTGCGTCTTTTGGTGATGTCGTTTTATCTATCGAGGCAGACACTTCGTGGCACTATGTGGTTGATTTATTGGAGAATCTCCAATCATTTGAACTCTCTTCCTTAACTATGCGGGAGATAGACAAGTGAAACAGTTCTCAACTTCGGCGATGAGCGATATTGCATTTTTACTGCTCTTATTTTTCATCATCTTGGCCGTTGTTTCTATTCAAACTTCCCCACCAATTACTCCTGCCACAGCAGAAGGTGTTGCCGATTTCCTTAAAACTAGTTCAATTATTTCCATCGACAAAGAGGGGAACTTCTATTTGGATAATCAAGAGGTACGTCTTGACTCGATTCCTCACCAAAAGCAGTATGCCCTTTTAGCCCACCGAGACTCCCCATACTCAATGATCTCGCCGCTTATTGATTATTTGAGCAAAGAGGGAAGCGTCGTTTTGGTGTGTTTAGTGGAGGCCAAACGATGAAAACATTGATCAGGGCTGTTATTTATATCGGGGGTACCTTTGTATTGATTGCCCTACTCTACCTCCCATTTTTTCCTACCCCATTAAAAGAGGAGCTTGAGTTACCCTTTTGGGAAAAAGCGGCTGTTGTTGTTTTGGAATCTAATCAAGCAACTGGTTCATTTACAGAAGAGACTTCTGTTGAAACAGAGGTAGAGGTTAATGATCACCAAGAAGATGAACCGTTTTCCGAAGAAGAAGATAACCCCCCACCAGTGATAGAAGATGATCCTCATGAGGTTTTTGAACCAACAGTGCTCCAAGCCCTGGAAGGATACTACCAAATCGATGAGAACATTCAGCCCCCCATCTTTGATGTAGAACTCCTTCAAAGTCGCTTGAAGTACCCGTCTTTGGCTAAAAGACAAGCACAAGAAGGAACAGTGGTTATGCGACTCTTTATTTCATCTTCGGGGATGATTGAGCGGGTTTTGATTGAAGAGGACCCCGGTTACGGGTTTGCTGCAGCTGTTGTTGCCGCTTTTGAGGGGTTGCAGGTAGTTCCCGCCTTCTCTGATGGCTTGCCTATTGCAGTTACAATGCTCTATCCAATACGATTCACCCTTCGGTAGAGACTACTATGGTGGTTCTGTGTTGTTCCTTGGTGTATTGAAACTGCTGCCAAGGTGTCCAATGGACGGTGGTACTCCAACTGTTTATTTGCCCAAGGACAAAGCAGTTTCAGAGTCTCTTATTTATCCTCTCAAAGCTTAATTAAATAACATTCTGTTATGATTGACCTTTAAATGTTTTTTATATAACATGTCTTTACAGAGGAGAAGGCCATGCTAAAAATCATTATTAACGGATGTGGTGGACGAATGGGAGCGGTACTTGGTGATTTGATTACCCGTAGCAAAGGAGCCCAAGTTGTTGGTGGTATTGATGTTGTCTCCGCTTCACGCCCCTACCCCCTATTCTCTTCACTTAAAGAGTGTACTGTTGAAGCTGATGTATTGATTGATTTCTCTTCGCCTGCAGGATTGATAGCCCAACTGGAAACAGCTGTTGAACGTACATTGCCTATTGTGGCAGCTACAACCGGATTGGATGATAACGATCTGAAACAACTGGAAGCCGCCAGCCAATTTATTCCTATTTTCCGATCGGCCAATATGTCAGTTGGCATCAACTTAGTGCAGCAACTGTTGCACACTGCAGCAAAAGTCTTGGAAGAGGGCTTTGATGTCGAAATCATTGAAAAGCACCACAACCAGAAAAAAGATGCTCCCAGCGGTACAGCTCTGATGTTGGCCGACAGCATTAATGTTTCGCGCAGCACTCCGCTACACTACACCTATGGCCGAGAAGGCAAAGAGGCTAAACGCAGTGAAAACGAGCTGGGCATCCACGCTGTGCGAGGCGGAACCATTGTTGGCCAACATGAGGTCATCTTTGCCGGAGACGATGAGATTATTACCATCTCTCACCAAGCTTTTTCTCGCCAAGTGTTCGCCGTCGGTGCTTTAAAAGCCGCTTTTTTCATTGTCGGCAAACAGCCTGGCACCTATGCAATGAGTGATTTAATCTCCTCTTAAGAGCGCTTTTTAGCACGCTCTTTCTTCCTCTTTTCACTAGCTGCAAGTAAATCGGCGAAGGTTGTTCCTTCGCTGTTTTGCCCAACCCTATTTTGATTGGTAGCTCTTGGCTCTGCTCTTTTGTAGCGAGAGGGTTGTACTACTCTCATTTCCAGCTCGAATTCGGCAGCGGCCGTTTTATTTTTCTTGATAACAACAACCCGCTTTCCTGCAGCTGAGGGTGTCCTCTCTTTTTTTACGCTGATAGTAGGTGTCAAAGGACGGCGAATAAGCATCTCTTCATACGAACAGGAGAGGCGTTGGCATTGAAAATGGGTTTGTCCTACCTCATCGGTAAACTTCATCATCTCAAAGGTACAATAGGGACACTTTTTACCGTCTTCAAAGTTGGGAGTAAAACGCTCTTTGGAGCTCTTTATCTCATTAACGAGGCTCCGTGCATTGTCTTGGATGTCACTAAGAAATCGTTGAGCGCTCTCCTTGCCTTCGCTAATGGCTTGCAGTCGATTTTCCCATTCAGCAGTTAACTCGGCACTGCATAGTTGCTCAGGTGATATTCTGATAAGCTCCATCCCTTTGGCCGTGGGAATTAATTCTCTGCCACTGCGCTCAACATAGCGGTTTTGAATCAGTTTCTCGATAATATCGGCTCTAGTGGCAGGAGTTCCCAACCCTCCGCTTAAATGTTTTTTTAAAGCGGCATCATCAACTAGACGCCCGGCATGTTCCATAGCAGATAGAAGTGTCCCTTCTGTATAACGGGGTGGAACCGCTGTGCTATTGCGCCGCTGTCTCACTCTTTTAATTTCCAACTTTTCTCCTACTGCAACTGAGGTTGTCGAAAATGAAAGGCTTGCCAACAAAGGATCTTCAGTTTCAGTTAGATCTATTAAGCGACTTAAAGCACGCCATCCATGCTGAATGGGTTCACTGGTTTTGCTTATCAGCAGATGAGGCTCTACTTTTAGCTCAACAGAAGAGCTTTGATACAGATAATCACCGCTAAGGACCTCTAAAAACCGCAATGCTACCAATTGCCAAATATGGGTCTCTTCTTTGCTCAGCTTAGCAAGGTTTACAAAAGTCTCAGTAGGTAAAAGTGCATGGTGGTCTGTTACTTTAGCTTCATTGACAAACCGCTTTAACTCCGAGCGGAATCCATGTTCTGCATACACAGCACTCACTTGGCCAAATCTCGTCGCTTCTAAGGCTTTCAGCCTTCTGACAAATGTAGGGACGATATCTTCGGTGATATAACGGCTGTCGGTTCTGGGGTAAGTAACTATCTTGTGCACTTCATAGAGCTTTTGCAAGATATCGAGGGTTTGTTTGGCACTGTAGCCATAATATCGGTTAGCATCCCTCTGCAGTTCAGTCAAATCGTACAGTAGCGGCGGAGCCTCTTGTTTTTGCTCGCTGTTAACAGCGGTCACTAGAGCTTGGGCTCCTTCTAAAGCTGTTGCGATATCTTGTGCCTCTTGCTCGCTTGCTAACTTGGCCACCTCTTGGCCGTGGTATAGCGATGCATTAAACAACCCCATATTAACTCTAATAGTCCAATAAAACCCGCCGTTAAATTGCTGACGCTCTTTTTCTCGTTCCACCATTAACGCTAAGGTGGGACTTTGCACTCTACCGGCAGAAAGCCTAGCATCATAGAAAGTCGTTAAAGCTCGGGTGACGTTTAACCCTACATACCAATCGGCAGCCGAACGGGCTTGGGCCGCTTGATACAACTGATCGTAAACAGAAGCATCTTTTAGATTAAGAAATCCTTGGGTAATGGCTTCATCGGTTTGGCTGCTAATCCATAGCCGCTTGGCAGGCTTATCCCATCCGGCGCTTTGCATAATCCAGCGGGCCACCAATTCCCCTTCACGTCCGGCATCGGTGGCAATGATCAACCCTTCAATATCAGGGCGCTCCATTAAGCTTTTAATGAGGTGGAATTGTTTTTCGGTTTGTACAGAAACGTTGAGTTCCAACTCAGAAGGAAGAATGGGTAAATCGCTTAAATTCCAGCGCCGATAACGGCTGTTATAATCATGAGGCTGAGCCAGTTCAATAAGGTGTCCCAAAGCCCACGTAACGACATACTCAGGTCCTTCCACATAGCCTTGTTCTCTTTGTTTGCAGCCCAAAACTCTCCCCAGTTCCCTTCCCACGCTCGGTTTTTCAGCCAATACCAGAAACTTATTGCCCATCATCACTCTCCTTCAACAAAGCGATGGTACAAGGATGCCGATTGTATGACAACCCTTGACGCTGTTGGGTGATGGGTATATAGTTGGGGTGTACAAAACTCATAAGGAGTCAGCTATGGCTTACACTATTACCGATGCGTGTATCGCTTGCGGTTCGTGCCTGCCCGAATGCCCCACAGAGGCTATTGCGGAAGGCGACATCTATGTGATCGATGCTGAGCTGTGCATCAGTTGCGGCGCCTGCCTCGACGCTTGCCCCACCGGCGCAATTCTCGCCGACTAAGAGCAGCGTAAACGCATCTTCATGCTTTAAAAAGACAGCTCATTGTAGCTGTCTTTTTTTGCAAGGAGCCGCTTATGAATGAGTTGTTTGACCAAGACATTTTTACGGTAGGCCGACTAACTGGCCTTATTAAGCAATCTCTGGAACTCTCCTTTTCTCATATCAGCGTTGAAGGCGAAATCTCAAACTTTAGACCCGCAGCTTCAGGACACTGGTATTTCCAACTCAGCGATGCCTCTGCCTCACTGCAGGCTGTTATGTTTAAGCAACACTCTTGGAAATTGGGCTTTGTTCCCCAAGATGGTGATAAGGTTATTGTCGAGGGATCAATCAGTGTGTATGAAAAGCGGGGTGTTTATCAGATTATCTGCACAGGCATCCGCAAAAGTGGCCTCGGTGAAATTTTGGTGTTGCTGCAAAAACGAAAAGAAGCATTTGCGGCCAAAGGCTATTTTGATCAACAGAGGAAAAAGCCTCTCCCTTTGTACCCCAAACGAGTTGGTATCATCACCAGCCCTACTGGAGCTGCCATTCATGACATCGTAAAAACACTTAAAAGACGGAGCCCTTTTATCCAAGTCATGGTATTACCTGCAATTGTACAAGGAGATGGAGCTGCTGACACCATTGCCCGCCAAATTATTACTGCCAACCAACTTGCTATATGTGATGTGCTGATTGTCGGTCGCGGAGGTGGGTCGCTGGAAGATCTATTGGCTTTTAGTGAAACAGTGGTAGTTGAAGCTATTGTAGGCTCTGCTATCCCCATCATCAGTGCTGTTGGTCATGAAACTGATTGGGCTTTAAGCGATTATGCAGCCGATCACAGAGCATCAACTCCCACTGCAGCTGCCGAATTGGTTAGTGAAAATTGGTTTGCCGTTTCACCTCTTCTAACCAACTCTGTAGCCCTGCTAGCCCATTTGATGCGCAATCGCATCACCTCTGCCATTTCCCATTCCCATTTATATTCGGCTCAAAGGATGCAAGAATATGTGATGCGTGCCATAGAAAAAAGAAAGTTGCTTATTGACGATGAGGCTCAAAGTCAGTTGCAGCAGATTCAAGGGCGCCTTAGTGCATCCAAGCAGGCCTTTCTGATTTCCAGTGCGCTTTTACACAGTCTTTCAGTAAGCCACACTTTGGAAAGAGGCTTTGCCATCGTCACCAAAGAATCGCATCTGATTAGCTCAACTAAGCAGCTACAACCCAACGATGAGTTAGAAATTGCCTTCAAAGACGGCACTGCCGAAGTTAAAACACTGCGGCTTCGCCCCCCAAGGAGCACACCATGAGCATAGAAAAAGATATTCAACGTATGCAAGAAATTACCACGCTACTTAAAAGTAGTGACACTGCCTTAGATGAAGCTATGAAACTCTTTGAAGAGGGGGTTGGCATTGCCAAGCGGGTGGAAAAACAACTGCAACAAATGGAACAGAAAGTTGAACAGCTGATTGGCGTTTCTGAAGAGCAAGAGGCTATCGTTGAGAGCTTTGAACCCTAGGGCGTTGCAACTTGTGCCGCCTCTTCTTATACTTGGTCTTCAATAGAGGTTTTGTTCATGCATAAAATCATTTTTCTCATCCACTGTGAAGACCGCAAAGGGTTGCTGGCTACTATCAGTCAATATTTTTACAGCAGAGGATACAACATCCTTCATTGTCAGCAACACTCTGATGTGAGAAGTAATCGCTATTATATGCGCATTGAGCTTGATTTAGCCGATTTGAAAACAACTCGCAAAGAGCTGCAAAACGAGTTCAACACCTTTGCTCAGACATTGAATCTTACTTGGCAGTGCCATTTTACCGATTATCGCAACCGAGTCGCCCTTATGGTCTCCAAAACAAGCCACTGCCTTTTTGATTTGCTCAGTCGCCAACATGAAGGAGATTTGAAGTGCGATTTCCCTTTGATTATCAGCAACCATATTACCTGTGAGCCGATTGCTGAACAATTCAGAGTCCCCTACTACTACTTACCCATAACCAAAGGCAATAAAGCAGAACAAGAAACTCAAGTACATGAACTGCTAAAAACTCACGATATTGATGTCATTGTTTTAGCCCGTTACATGCAGGTCTTATCTGAAGAGTTTACTTCTACTTGGTGGGGCAAAGTTATTAATATTCACCACGCTTTTTTACCTGCCTTCCAAGGAGCCAATCCCTACTTAAGAGCCTATGAGCGGGGAGTGAAAATGATTGGAGCCACAGCCCATTACGCCAGTGAAGATCTCGACCAAGGGCCGATTATTGAACAAGATGTGGTGCGAGTAAACCATGAACTCAGTCCTGAGGGGCTACGAAAAGTAGGCAAAGATGTGGAACGACAAGTCCTGTTTAGAGCAGTTCAAGCCCACCTTGAGCATCGTATTATCATGTACAACAATCGCACGGTAGTCTTTAACGCCGAATACTAAGCAAAATTCAATGCCGCAAACGCTGGGTGGACAAACCGCCCATCTTTGCGCACCAGCACCCCATCCAAATATATTTCTCCACCGCCGTATTGGGGTGTTTGGATTTGCACCAAATCCCAATGCACCGCACTGCGATTGCCGTTATCACACTCTTGATAAGCGTTACCGGGAGTCAAATGAATCGAGCCGGCAATTTTCTCATCAAAGAGGGTATTATCCATAGGATGGTGAATCCGAGGATTGCAGCCAAAAGAGAATTCACCGAAATAGCGGGCCCCTTCATCTGTATCAAGAACGGCATTCAACTTCTCTGAATCATCACCAGTCGCCTCCACAATTTTTCCCTTGCGCACCACAAACTGAACCTGGTTATACTGATGACCATTAAATGTGGAGGGGGTGTTGTAGGTGATGATTCCTTCAACACTCTCTTTATGAGGACAACTGTATATCTCCCCATCAGGAATATTGCGCTTGCCGGCACAAATGACACTCCCCATTCCTTTAATGGAAAATGTAATGTCGGTTTTTGGACCAATAATATGAACTTGGTCAGTTCGATCCAAAAAAGCTTTAGCCGATTGCATAGCTTCGTCCATAGCACGATAATCGACATCGACTGTCACCCGATAAAAAAAGTCTTCAAATTCTTTGGTGCTCATCTGAGCTTGGTAAGCCATCAGTTGGGTAGGATACCGCAACACAACCCATTTAGTTTTGGGTATACGGATGTCATGATGAACCGGTTTATCGTAAAGGTGCATATACGAGTGGTACTGTTGCTGCACGTTTGCCATTTCGCGTGGATTTACAATCCCTCTGATCCCGATAAAAGCATCCATACGGGCCATTCTTTGGGCATCAATGTCTGCCCAAAGTTGCAAACTATGTTGAGTTGAATCACCAATTAATGCCCGTTCTATGCCGATAGTGCTCATATTTACCAGCGGGTTGCCTCCCGCTTCATACACGGCTTCTATCAAATGCTCGATCATCGATGGGGGAACATCCATAGCGTTAATCAGGCAATTCTCCCCTTTTTGTAATTCCACCGAATAGGTGACCAACAGACGGGCTAACTCTTGTTCTTTTAAACTGCTCATGAACTTGAGTATAGCAAAAGAGAGAAGAGCTTCCTACTGCCTAAAAAGCCGTGTATACTGCGTATATGCAACTGATACCCATCAACACCTATAACTCCCCCACCGTCATTTTAGAACTGATTTATCGGCTGAAAGTACAGGACGTTATGACCCCTTCGGTGGTCAGCATACCGCTGGGAACTACAATGCGCCAGGTGCAACTTTTAATGAAAGAGAAGTCCATCACCGGTGTACCGGTAGTGCAAGATAAACGCCTGTTGGGCATTGTCAGCATGGACGATATCATTAAAGCTCTCGATTTTGGCTATATCAACGATCCGGTTGAATCGCATATGACCAAAAACTTGATTGTCCTGGAAGACGATATGCCCGTCTCATTTGCCATCAGTTATTTTGACCGGTATCGGTATCATCGCTTCCCCGTGCTTAACAAAAACAAACATTTAGTTGGTATTGTCACCACTCGTGATATCACCACTCGCCTGTTGTGGGAAATCAACCACGAAGTTGAGAATTTGGAGCGGATGAACCAAACCACAAAAATCACTAACGGTTTGAGCCACAAAGTCCACTCTTTTTCCATTTTGAAACTCGATTTTGAACGGGCCGGGTTTGCCTCCACTGAAATCAAAAAGCAACTGAAAAAATTTAATGTCTTTCCTCGCACCATACGACGGGCTGCCATTGCTTCGTATGAGCTGGAAATGAACATTGTTGTCCACTCCTCGGGAGGGAGAATCACAGCCGAATACGAACCTGAACAGATTATTATTACCAGCGAAGATGCAGGGCCGGGAATCCAAAATATTGATCAAGCCCTTGAGCAGGGCTATTCCACCGCCAATGAATGGATTCGCTCTTTAGGCTTTGGGGCAGGGATGGGATTGCCCAATGTGCGCTCTGTCAGCGATGAATTTTCCATCAGTAGTACAGAAAAAGGGACAACCGTTACATCGATTATTAAATTTAGCGAACAAGAAATTGGGCGTATGCAAACAAAGGAGAAAGAAAGCGATGAAAGTACCACTGACAGCTCTTGATGAAAAACTCGGGTATACAGCCTTCACACCCATCGACCCAGAATCATATTTCAGCGATGCTTACACAGGTGACCTGTTAAGCGATGTGATGGGCAATGCAGCAGAAAACAGTGTCCTTATTACCATCCAGGCCCATAAAAATAGTGTGGCAGTTGCATCGCTGGTGGGGATGAAAGCTATTGTGCTTTGCAACGGAAGAACTGCTGCCTCCGATATGATAGAAGCAGCCCAACAAGAGTCGATAGCTCTCTTTACTACCTCTGAGTCGCAGTTTGTTGCCAGTTATCGCATTGCTCACCTTTTGGGCCTAAGCTGATTATGCGCCTGTGTGTTGATGTGCACAATCACAGCTGCCTCTCTCCGTGTGGCAGCGATGCATTGCTTCCGGCAGTCTTAGTGGCCGAAGCTCTGGATAAAGGCATCAATATGCTAGGACTGACCGATCACAACACCACCCGCAATCTTCCCGCTTTTGCCCAAGTGTGCGAAATTGCCCAAATCACCCCCCTGTACGGCATTGAAGTCACCACGATTGAAGAAATCCACGTGTTGGCTCTTTTTGCTGAACTGAAGCCGGCCTTACATTTTGGCTCCTACATTGAGGAGCACTTACCCCCTGTTAAAAATAACCCTCGATTGTTTGGCAACCAATTGGTCAGTGATGAGCAAGGGAATATCATTGAAACAGTCGATTTGTTTTTGCACGGAGCCACTGATTTGGGATTCGATCACTTAATTGACGAGATTCTAGGTTTAGGAGCTTTGGCCATCCCTGCCCATATCGACCGCTTTGCCAACAGCGTCATTGCCAACTTAGGATTTTTACCACCCCTTGATTACAGCGCCGTAGAATCGGTGGCATATCCACCGATTGTTGACACTGGTTCATACACTGTCATCCAATCTTCGGATGCCCATTTTATTGAGCATATTGGTCAAAGGACTTTTTTTATTGAAACTGAAACAGATGGCTTTACAGCCCTGCATCAAGCGTTGCACGAAAAAAAAGTTCAAATAATCGCCTAAATTTTTACTAACCTCTTACATTATTTTGGACACTGTTTGGTAGAAGTTGGCTAAAAAAAGATATTGTCCCAGTATCGGCTTGTCCGACTTGACCGATGTCAACTCTTTAAGAAAAATCACACACAATCCCCAATTATGTCGTTTTCTGGAAGTAAAAGTAGGATTTTACCTGTCACAATATGTCATATGTTATAGCACAGGCTCTCTGATAAATAAATCTTAACACCTAATTTAGGCTAAAAATAAAGAGAACTCACAACATCTGTCATACATTATAACTCCTTTGCTATTAAGTAATTATAAGTTGACGACCCGTTTTTTCGGATATACACTATAGATGCTTAGAGAAAATCAGAAGTTGGAGGAAGTTATGCAACGGGGCCGTCGTTTAGGAAAGCTTATCACCATCTTGGTGTTACTTGCAGCTTTGGGAGTCTCTACTCTTGGTGCGCGAGTTGTGGCTTCACAGACGATAGTGTTTCACGGCTTCATTGCTCAACATGTTGAAGTAGCCGTTGGGCAAAGAGGCGAAATCCTGCTTACTTCTAACAATCCCTATACGCAGCTAAGCTACCATACCGATCAGCAGATGACGTACCTCTCAATTGCGGCATTATAAAAGGAGAAGCCTCATAAAAAATGGCAGCCAATGGCTGCCACTTTTTATGAATTATTCTTGTTAGCGAATATATGAGACTTTCCACGCCTTCTCTTTTTCATAAAGAACTTCAGAGTTGGAATAGCCCAATGCCACGGCAAAGACTGGTTTTAAATCTTGGGGCAAATTGAATTTCTCCAAAAGTCCTTTGCCTGCCGGATGCTCAAAAGCTTTCACAAATGAGCCGATGTAGCACGATCCGATTCCCAGTGACGCAGCAGCGTTACACAGGTTTTGCGAAGCATTGGCACAATCGGCATTGGAGTAATGGGTCCCCTCTCCGCAGACAAAAATAACCGTGGGGGCATGGTGAAAACTGGAAAAGCCTGTGGAACGGGCTCTTTCAATTAAGGAGGGGATTTCACTGTCAACGAGCACTTCGCCCACTGCTCCACTGATTGCATCAAGTAATTCAGCATCTTGAACTACAGCAAAGTGCCAACTTTGGCGGTTCATTGCACTGCTGGCGTGAATGCCGGCTTGAAGAATCAGCTCAATGTCTTGGTCATCCAGTTGTTTCTTTTGAAAATCCCGTACAGTGCGGCGGGTAGTGAGAATTTTTAATGTTTCGTTCATGCATCCTCCAGTATCAGCGCTCCCGTCGTCCGAAAATGCGCAACAGATACAAAAAGATGTTAATGAAATCAAGATAGAGTATCAAGGCACCAATAATGGAGAGTTTGATATAGCTCTCTTCATCCATGTCTGTCCCATAGGCATCATTCATAGCTCGTATTTTCTGTGTATCCCAGGCAGTCAGTCCCAAAAAGAGGAGAACTCCCAAAATGGAAATACCAAAATAGAGGGCTTCGCTACCGATAAGCAAGTTGATAAGTGAGGCAATGATAATCCCCCACAACCCCATAATTAGATAATGACCGATGCCGTGCAAATCACGTTTGGTTGTCATCCCATACAGACTCATGCCACCAAATAGTGCCGCCGAAGTGAAAAAAGCTCGGGAAATGGCAAGGCCACTGTACACATAAAAGAGAGTTGAAAAGGTGATTCCGGTGACAATCGCATACGAGCCAAAAGCGATAATAGCACTGGTGGAGCTCATCTGCTCAATGCGGGCACTTAAGTAGACCACCAAGCCCAATTGGACAATAACCAGCAGTAAAAACCCAAAGCGGCTACCTAAAAGGATGTTCATTACCGCAGGATTCGTAGCTACAGCGTAGGCTACCACCCCTGTTAATCCCAATCCGGCAGTCATCCATAAATAGACGTTTTTTAAGATGCTTCTCTCCCGTTTTTGAGCCGTAGAGAGCATCTGCTCACGATACTGTGTCATAGAGATTCTCCTTTCACTTCTGTCCTTTTAATGTCACACCTTTACCCCCATTAGTCAACTCGCACTCGGCTTTTATACCAATTTAGTCGGCGGTAAAAGAAAAACCGGCTCACTAATTCTCCCCCATCGGCAATTAACAGTATGGCCCACAGCCAAACAGTGGAACCGGGAAACACAAGGGTTGCCAAAAGTGAGCAAGGGACCAAAATGCCCCATTGCCCCACAATTCCCGCCAAAAGCAGTGGCTTGTTTTTCCCCGCGCCGGTAAAAGCAGCTCCCATGCCGCTGTTCAAGGCACTGAAGAGCAAAGCGGGAGCGATGGTACGCATCAATGCGATGCCGATGGGTCCTGCTTGTTGTCCACCCATAAATAATGACAGGACCTGCTTGGGAAAAAGAAAAATCGGCAAAGCCAATACGCCGACAATCAAAAGGCAATCGACGGTTGTCAGCACCACAGCCCTTTTGGCTTCCTCAATATTATTTTTGCCAATAGCATGTCCAATAACTATGCCGCTGCCCATACTCAACCCCCAGCCGGGCATAAATCCAAACGAGTAGATACGAAATCCGATACCTGCCACAGCCACTGCTTCGGTGCCATGCAAAGCCACCATTTTTAAAAACAGTGCCATGGAGAGATTTCGCAACAGCAACCCGGCCCCCGACGGGGCTCCGATGGAAAATAGCTGCTTGGCAATGGGTGGATCTAGGGTTATTAACCCTATAAAAGAGAGCTTTACCTCACTTTTTCCAGCCAACAGCAGACCAAAGCCGATAGCAAAAGCCAATGTGATTGATCCCACAGTGGCAATGGCAGCTCCTTTAATACCCCACCCCGCTCCTGGAATTGAAGTGCCGGGAATAGTGTCGAACATCAAAAGAGGGTCTGCAATCATATTCAACACAGCCGAACCAATCATCAATTTCATGGGAGTTTTGGCATCACCGGTACATCTAAAAATAGTGTTGACGCTGTAAGAAGAGAAAAAGAGGGGCAAAAAGAGGACTCTAATCATCCCATAATCCAACCCATAGCGCTGTACCGCCTCATCAGAGGTGAACAATCGAAACAAAGAGGGAAGCAACAAAGCCAGCAGAACAGCTCCCAATACTGCTAAAAGAAATTTAAATAAGAGGGTTTGCTCACTAATGCGGTCCCTTTTTTGTGTTTCATTGGCACCATGGCTTTGACTGATCAGTGATACACTGCTGGTTCCAACAATTTCATTAAGCACTTCCACCATCCAGAAAAAGGTGTTAAACAAGGTGGCTGCAGCAATGGCTGAGGGGCTGATAAATCCAATCCAGAACATATCAACCAAATCATAAAGAGCTTGCAACAACATCCCTGTCATGGTGGGAAGTGAGAGACGGAGAATTTTGGCATTGACGCTGCTTCTTTGCAAGCTTGTGGACATCTAGGCACAGTTGTAGCACTCAAGCTCTATTTTCACAAGCCATCACTGATGCTATAGTGGCATTATGAGGCAGGGACTTTTAATCTGTTCCATTCTCCTTCTCTTGTTCTCCCTTGGGTGTACCACAACCACGGCTGTAGTTCACTCTTCGCAAGAGATCGATTTTGCTCGCCAAGCAGTGCTGGAACTGATTGCCCAAAGTGTGCAATCCCCTCCGGTATTTGAACTTGCTTTTGGGGAGCTGGTTCCCAGTGAAGCCTCCTTGTCATTACAACGATTTGACCAGGTGCCGGGATTGCGGTATTTGGTCGACCGCTACACGGTTTTGATGAACCAAGTAGTACAACAGGTATCTGCACAGTTACCGCAATTTATTAAATCCGAAGTCTTAAGCGACCTAGAAATAGAAGACCCCTTTAGTATCGTTGAAGGACCGCTGGATAGCACAA
This sequence comes from Sphaerochaetaceae bacterium, assembly GCA_050950025.1. Taxonomy (GTDB): domain Bacteria; phylum Spirochaetota; class Spirochaetia; order Sphaerochaetales; family Sphaerochaetaceae; genus JBMNGW01. The sequence goes on from JBMNGW010000016.1 coordinate 57,101, forward strand.
CCCGTTTTTTTGCCGCCCAAGCCTCTTTGGTCATTGAGCAGTGGGCTACAGAGCACATCACCTCTGCTGCCCAACCGGAGGCTTTGAATGTGTGGGACCAGTTGGTAGATTTAATAATCACCTTCGATCGTGCTTACCCGTTTCTTTATAATGAGGCTGATCCCCCCGTCCCCTTTGCTTTGTCTGCCGATCCAGTTAAAACAGCCGTAGTCTCTCTTTTACGTCATTTATTTGCCAATATGAGCAAACAAGAGGCACTTCTACGAAGCATGGCTCCTGCGTATGACAATCCTCTTATAACCTTTTGGGCCCGTTAACTCACTGTTGTCTAATGCTCCTTCGTTCCCTATAATCGACGTATGGATTTGTTTGCCCGCTCAATTGATATCTCCCATCAACCTTTGGCTTACCGGATGCGACCGCGCACATTAAGCGAATATATTGGTCAAGAACACATTATTGGCAAAGGGAAATTACTCAGACGGGCTATTCAAGCCGACCAGCTTTCATCGATCATCCTCTATGGACCTCCTGGGACAGGCAAAACTACTTTAGCCCGTGTTATAGCCAATACAACCAAAAGCCACTTCACTACCCTTAATGCTGTGTTATCGGGGGTCAAAGAGCTCCGTTATGAAATAGAAGAGGCCTCTGAACGTCTTTCGTTGTACCACAAGCGGACTATCTTGTTTGTCGATGAGGTACACCGTTGGAACAAAAGTCAGCAGGATGCTCTTTTACCGTGGGTGGAAAATGGAACTTTTATCCTCATTGGAGCCACTACCGAAAACCCCTATTTTGAAGTCAATGCAGCTTTAGTCTCCCGCTCCCGTATTTTTCAGCTTTTTCCTTTAGATACTTCTGATTTATTTGCCATTGCCCGCCAAGCTTTAGAAGATAGTAGCCGCGGCTATGGTCAGTGGCACATTGAATTTGAAGAGGGAGCTTTAGAGCATGTGGTTGATATCGCCAACGGTGATGCTCGCTCCCTTTTAAATGCCGTGGAACTGGCAGTGGAAACCAGCTCAGAGCACTTTCCTCCCCCTTTGGGTTCAACCATTCATATCAGTTTGGAAGCAGCTCAACAGAGCATTCAAAAACGGGTTGTTTTATACGATAAAGAGGGCGATTACCACTTTGATGTTATCAGTGCTTTTATTAAATCAATTCGTGGCAGCGATCCCGATGCAGCTCTTTATTGGCTGGCAAAAATGGTGCACAGCGGCGAAGACCCTAAATTTATTTTCAGGCGTTTGTTAATCAGCGCTGCTGAAGACATCGGTTTGGCCGATCCGCATGCCGTTGCCGTAGTGCAAGCCGACAGTTATGCATTTGAACGAATCGGCATGCCTGAGGGCCGTTTCCATTTAGCTCATGCCACCTTATACTTAGCCACTGCTGCCAAATCTAACAGCATTATGGGCTTTTTCGATGCCCTTAAAAGTGTACAAGAGGAACCTGCTTCAGATGTTCCCAATCATCTCAAAGATCCCAGCCGCGACAAAGAGGGCTTTGGCCATGGGCAGGGATACCTGTACCCTCACGCCTACCATGAACACTATGTGGCTCAACAATACCTTCCCTCCTCCTTACAAGGACGCCTTTTTTACCAACCCACTGAAATGGGGTATGAAAAAACGATTGCCCAAACGGTCATTAAGCGGAGAGAGGCTTTTCTAGAATCACAGCAAACCCTAGATGAAACACACTGGGTTCAAAGGACCATTGGCGAAGAGGGGTCACTGCTTCATCAATTACGTGATGCTCTTTTTGAACGCCTTGAACTTGAACGCCATCACAATGTCCTGATACTTGGCAGCAAAACTGGGTTTTTGGTATGGGAGGCCCAAAGAAGAGCCTCAGAAGGATATATTGTGGCCCAAGAAGAAGAGCCTGTGTACATAGAACAGATGAAAGCCTATAGTGCCTCTTTTTCTGAGCTTAGACGCCCGCAGTTTATCCAAGCACCCATCCAAGAAATCTCTGCACATCTACAACAAGACCTCGTTTTTCAACAGATTATTGGGCGCAACATCTTTACCAATATCAAACAAGCAAAAGCCTTAATCTCTGTTGTAACTCCGTATTTAGCCAAAGGAGGGGCTTTGGGCACCATCCAACTCATTCCCAAAGAAGGATCGCGGTTGAGTTCACTACTGAAAGAGAGTGCTTTTGGCAGTCTGTTGGAACAAGCAGAAAAGCATATCTATGAAAATAAGGAGGATACTCGCTACTCTTGGGACAAAGAGATGCTCATTGACACGATTCAACAAAGCGGTTTTAAAGTCGATTGGCACCCTATTTCTGTGCAACAGCAGCGTAGTATCGGCGCCTCGGAACTTAGCCGCTGGCTTAAACGGAGTTATATCCCGGCTTGGAACTCTTTAGACTTAGCTTACGATGAGCCGGCTATCTATGAGGAATTGGTCGCATTGCTGGCAAAAGCTCCTGTCCCTTGGACCCAAGAACATCTACTGCTGGTGGCAAAAAAGAGAGAATAGGAGCACTCTTAGACCACGCAATTGCCCAAATTCCGCTGCGTGCTATTGACAAAAGGGGATGAATCGGTAAGATTACCACTGTTGATTTGCGCTGGTGTTTTTCACTTGCAGCGACATCTTGGTGGATGTAGTTCAATGGTAGAGCACCAGGTTGTGGTCCTGGTTGTTGCGGGTTCGAATCCCGTCATCCACCCTTGCAGCTTAGCTACACAGCTGAAAGGTATCCTGCGTTCGTAGCTCAGTTGGATAGAGTTCCGGACTTCGAATCCGTAGGTCGCAGGTTCGAATCCTGCCGGACGCGTTTGTTTTTTTACAGTGTATGGGCCGCTAGCTCAGTTGGTAGAGCAGCAGACTCTTAATCTGCGGGTCAAAGGTTCGATCCCTTTGCGGCTCATCATGAATAAACCCATCCTTTATCGATGGTACCACTGCGAGAGTGGTGGAATTGGCAGACACGCTAGACTTAGGATCTAGTACCGTAGGTGTGAGGGTTCAAGTCCCTCCTCTCGCACTTGACCTTCGCCATTGATGTCTGTAAAATGCATGAGCGAATGCGAGAGTAGCTCAGTGGTAGAGCTCCACCTTGCCAAGGTGGATGTCGCGGGTTCAAATCCCGTCTCTCGCTAAAAGGCGACTCGGATAGCCCCGGTCGCTTTTTTTTGCCGTTTTTGGTAGGATGGTGCAGCCCCCTTGCCTTCAGGTAAGACGGTGCTTACTATTGGTAGATTAAACAAGAAGGAAATGCATACGATGATTGTTGAACAAAAAGTCAAAGAGATTGAAAACTCTCAGGCGGAACTCTCTGTTACGATCAACAAAGAGGCACTGCAAAAGCAGTACAGCACAGTGTTGCAAAAGTACATGAAGACGCTTCAGATTCCCGGCTTCCGTAAGGGAAAGGTTCCTGCAACGGTGCTTGAACAGAAGTTTGGCCCGACGCTTAAACAAGAGAGTGTGTTCACCACCATTGACGAAAGCGTGCAAGAAGCACTTAAACAAGTCGATGAGAAATATCGCCCGCTGCCCTACAGCACCCCTGCGTTAGTTGATGAAGAAGCTATTCCCACAACCCTTGAGGCCGATTTGCAGTTTGCTGTCACTTACGACATTATGCCGCAGTTCGAATTACCCGCTTATACCGACTTGGAAGTTGAAATTCCTGATGTTGAAATTTCTGATGAGGATATCACTCATGAAATTGAGCATTTGCAAGAACAAAACTCGATGGTAGTTGAAAAAAACGATCCGGTAGCCACCGGCGATATCGTCACCATCGATTATGTTGAATTGGATGCTGAAGGCCAAGCTGTAGAAGGCAGCAGCCGTGAAGATTATGTCTTTACTATCGGCAGCAATACCAACCTCTTTGAACTCGATGATGATTTGGTGGGGATGAAAGCGGGTCAAAGCAAGCTCGTAAAAAAAACCTTTGCTGAAAACTACAAGTATCCTGAATATGCTGGCAGAAGCGTTGATTTGAATGTCACTGTTAAAGTGGTTAAATTCCGCGATGTGCCTGCTTTGGATGATGAATTTGCCCAAGATGTGAGCGATGAATATAAAACTGTTGCCGATCTGAAAAAGGCCACCAAAGAGAAGCTTGAGAAAAACCTCGAAGGGGGCCTAAAGCAAAAGACCTTGGAAGCCATTGCAGATCTTATGCTTAGTGCCGTCGAATTTTCGGTTCCCGATTCTATGTTACAGTTGGAACTTGATGCCACTTGGCGCCGCTTTATCTCCCAATCGGGAATGAATGAAGAACAAGCTCTTCAATTTCTTGCGTTCCAAGGCCAGAGCAAAGAGACGTTTACCAGCGGGTGGGCCGAAGGGGTGACCAAAGGGATAAAAACCCAACTGCTGATGGAAAAAATCAAGAATAAAGAAGAGATAACAATCGAAGAAGCTGAGTTGCAAAGTGAAGTCGAAACGCAGCTGCAAGGCATTGAAGATGAGAATACTAAATCGTACTATACTGCCCTTATTGAAGATGATTTAAAAATGAAAAAGGTTGAAGAGCTGCTGCTACAGAAAAACACCACCAAAAAGGGTGAAAAAATTCCTTATTCGCAGTTTGTCAATCATCACGCCCACTAGGGTAAACAACAAAGGGAGAGAAGCATGTACCATCCAGAGCCCAAAGGAGCCCTCGTTCCCGTCGTCATTGAACAGTCGGGTGTCGGCGAACGCTCATTTGACATCTTCTCGCGCCTTTTGCGCGACAGGATTATTATTTTAGGAGAAGAGATTACCCCACCAATTGCCAACTTGGTTGTTGCCCAACTCCTCTTTTTAGAATCAGAAGATCCTGCCAAAGATATCAGCCTCTATATCAACAGCCCCGGCGGTAGTGTTACCTCCGGATTGGCAATTTATGACACAATGCAGTATATTAGTAGTGATGTGCAGACAATCTGCTTAGGTCAAGCCGCCTCAATGGGGGCTCTGCTTTTAGCAGCCGGGACCAGCGGTAAGCGATTCATCCTCCCCTCTGCACGAGTCATGATTCACCAACCTTGGGGAGGTGTTGGAGGTCAAGTGAGCGATATCACTATTCATGCCAAGGAGTTGCTGAGGATTAAAAAACTGAGCATCGACTATTTTGCCCACCATACAGGCAAAAGTGCACAAACCATTGCCAATGATATCGAACGCGATTATTTCTTTACAGCCGAAGAGGCTGTCGCGTATGGCTTGGCCGACCAGATTATGAGAAGGAGTTGAGTATAGATGGCACGCAACAGTAAAGTCTGTTCCTTCTGCGGGCGCAGTACCAAAGAGGTGAAAAGGCTCATTGACGGCCCCGGAGTAGCAATCTGCGAAGATTGCATCCATACCTGCAACGATATTCTGAAAGCCGACCCACATACCGGCAGTTCCGAAAAAACCGACTTTTTGGGAGAAATACCTACTCCCAAAGAGATTCATCAGTACCTTGATGATTATGTGATTGGTCAAGACGATGCAAAAAAAGTCCTTTCTGTAGCTGTGTACAACCACTACAAAAGGGTCAAATACCAAAGCGAATTTGCTGCTAGCGGCCTGGAGATGGATAAATCCAATATTCTTCTGATTGGCCCAACTGGAACAGGTAAAACCCTTTTAGCTAAAACGCTGGCTAAAAAACTCCAAGTTCCTTTTGCTATTGTCGATGCCACTACCCTTACCGAAGCCGGGTATGTTGGTGAAGATGTGGAAAACATCCTCTTAAAGCTTATTCAAAATGCCAATGATGATATACAGGCAGCTGAGCATGGTATTGTCTTCATCGATGAAATCGATAAGATTGCTAAAAAAGGGGAGAATGTCTCCATTACCCGCGATGTTTCAGGCGAAGGGGTCCAACAGGCGCTTTTGAAAATTATTGAAGGCACAGATGCTTCAGTCCCCCCCCAAGGAGGGCGCAAACATCCTAATCAAGAGATGTTGAAAATCAACACCCGCAATATTCTGTTTATTTGCGGAGGAGCATTTGTCGGTTTAGATAAATTGATTGAAAAGCGAATTGCCGCTCATCAAATGGGTTTTGGAGCGAATGTCTTGTTAGGTAAAGAGCGAGAGGCTGCCAAACTCTTTAAGCAGATGCACCCTGATGATTTGATTAAGTTCGGCCTTATTCCCGAATTTATTGGGCGGCTACCAATCCATGTGGCCCTTAATAACCTCAGCAAAGAAGATTTGGTACGCATTATCACAGAGCCCAAGAACTCTATTATCAAACAGTACACAGCTTCGCTTAAAATCGACGATGTGGAGCTTGTGTTTGAACCTGAGGCCGTTGAAGCGATAGCAGAACGCTCAATTGTGCAAAAAACGGGAGCCCGGGGATTGCGTTCTATTGTCGAGTCGCTGATGATAGACGTGATGTACGATATCCCATCTAGTACGGGAATCAAGCGAGTTGTTGTAAACAAAGAGACAGTCGAACATTCGTTACTGCCACTGCTTGAATACAGCTCGGCTGAAATCGCCTAACGGGGAATAGTGTGTTTGTTTATCCTCCTGTTCCTGAGCATATCCTCGATGAAATACGTAGCTGCACTGTAGCGGTAGTTATTGGGCATATCGGCCCAGACGGCGATTGCATCCATTCTCAAATTGCTATGCAAAAAATGCTGCAAAGCTTGGGAGTTGAAGCACACCTAGTCAATGCTGGGCCTTTTAATCGCAAAGAGATCAGTCAATACGAACCCCTATTCGCTTCTCATGTTGATAAGCAATTAAAAGAGCGCAACCCATTGGTAGTCATGGTTGACTGCTCCACATTGGACCGTATCGGTTATTTGAGTTCTGAAATTGAAGGACTGACTATTCTTACTGTCGATCACCACAGCTCAGGAACTCCGTTTGGTGATTTTGCCTACATCGTTCCCAAATCCTATTCTACTACGTTGTGCATTATGCAGCTTTACAAAGCTTTTGAAGTCGAGATTACAGAAGAAATTGCCAACCATCTTTTCTTCGGTTTCGCTACCGACACCGGTTTTTTCAAATTCATCGGACCGTACCGGGGAGAGACATTCAATTTAGTTGGAGAGCTCATCAATAAAGGAGTTTCTCCTAATGAAATTTATTTGCAAATGGATGGCGGAAAAACACTCTCCTCGCGAAAGTTTTTAGCTAAATTGTTGGAACGATCTGAATCACATTTGCAAGGACGCCTGATGATTGTCATTGAAACTGAGCAAGATATTGCAGAGTTCGGCGATGCAGAGCGCCCCAGTGATGAGCTGTATGCTAACCTTTTGGGCGTTGAAGGTGTCCAAGCAGTCCTCTATTTTAAAATTGATAGTCCCGATGTATGGGAAGTAGGATTCCGTTCTTCCCATTTTTCCTCTTTGGATGTAGGGAAGATCAGCTCCGAATTTGGAGGTGGTGGGCATCGTAAAGCAGCTGGTGCCACCATTTCTTCCCCTTTACAACCGCTCAAATCAACGTTAATTAAAACAATCGCCTCCCATTTGAAAGCCTAATTAGCCTCTTCCCATTTGTCTTATAATTGTCATTTGGCACGAATCTTGCTTTGGCTGTTTGCCCACAGGAGGAACAGTCATGCTTACACCGCTTACCCAGCAAGTTCTTGCTTATCAGCAGCTGCTGAAAGACAGTGACAAAACGTCAAAAGAAGTGCAAGAGCAAGCCTACCAGAGTATTCTCAACAGTTGCCGGACCCTGTTATATACGTACCCGGTGAAAGTAAGAGTCTTGCAACCCGAAGAGGCCATTGAATTCCTTTTTATGATGGAAAGCCGTCTGAAAAATCTCATTACGACATTTCATTATGAGCGTATCTCATTTGAATCGTATGTAAAAAAAGTGGCCTATATGCAATCGACTATTATGCTTACCAAGTTGGCCAAAAAAGAGCGACGCCACCGCAGCCTTTTTCGAACATGTGAAGAGGTTGATGAACAACTAGTTGCCGATCAAAGCATAGTCTATGGCTCTGAAATTGAGCAAAACATGTATGCCCCTGCCGAATCTCAGTGGGATGAAAATACTCCCAGTTGCCAACGCTTAAAACGTAAAATTGCCCAAGACCCGGTGTTTAAAAAACGGTTTCTCTATTTGGTATTGTTGTGTTCTGATGAGTTAAATTCTACCCACATCCCTCCCCTTTGCCGCCTTTTGGGCATGAAAGAGGAGGTTTTGGCCGACCTTTTGGCCAAAGTGCATGAGTTATCAGCAGGCAAACGAGATAAAAGAGTGGAATTAAGTCATATCAGAAATAGCCACTACCATACCTGCCAATTTTTAAAACAAGAACTCTTTATTTTGAACAGTTACTGCGCTGATCCCTTATTGTTGGAAAAAGTGGAGCGAAGACTAACCAGAGAGACGACTTTTTTACGACGCAGCCAGCAGGAACTGCGAAGCCGTCCCAACACTATTACGCATGCAACTGTCGGCATGCTGCTCAATATTCCCAAAGGAAGTGTTGATTCAGGGCTTCATGCCTTGAAAAAAACGTTACGTGCACTTGTGGACGCATAGGGGTAAATCGGCTATGTTTGGTGCATGAAGCTTCTTTTTGCCACCCATAATAACCATAAGCTGCTTGAAATGTCGGCCCTCTTACTACCTCATGTACTCTCTTTACCCAGCCAAAATGGCATTGATTTCAGCTTTGAAGAAAACGGAACCACTTTCTGTGAAAATGCTTTGGGTAAAGCCATGCATTTGTATCAGTTAAGCGGCCAAAGTTCACTTGCCGATGACTCGGGAATTGCCGTCGATTACTTAAACGGAGAGCCGGGCATTTATAGTGCCCGCTACGGCCAACAAAAAGGGAGCCCCCAATTAAGCGACTCTGAGCGCAACGCCTATTTGCTTAAGCAGATGGAGAACGTTCCCTTAGCTAACCGCTCTGCCCGCTTTATTTGCAGCATTGCCTTAGTCCTCTCCCCCTCCCGCATATTTGTTGTCCAAGAGAGCTTGGAAGGGCACCTGGCCTTTGAACCGGCAGGAGATGAAGGATTTGGCTATGATCCAATTTTCGTTGTTGGCTCAGAACAAAAAACTATGGCACTTTTAGGCCAAGAGGTTAAAAACAGTATCAGCCACCGTGCTTTGGCTGCAAAACGTATGCTCAGTATTATTGATTCAATAGAACAGGAGAAGATTACCTATGTCTGTTAACCGCATCCCCTTACGCAACGAAGTCCAACCTGCCGACACCTGGGACCTTACCCCCCTTTTTAGTGATGATACAGCATGGCAAAGCGCTTATGAGAAGCTGGGGCAGCGTGTTGACCAAGTAAAAGAGTTTGAGGGACACCTTCATAAAAAAGAGGAGCTGTTGAAATTACTATTTTGGCTTGATGAGATTGGTCAGCAATTAGAGCAGGTTAGCCAATATGCCTTTTTACGCCATTGCGAAGACGGCTCAGAGAGCTCCAATCAAAAACGACTGGCATTAATGCAGCAGCTTTCTACAAGCTTTGCCGAAGCTACCAGTTTCCTTGAGCCGGAGATTCTTGGCCTTGATGAGCAACTGCTCACCTCTTTTTTGCAGCAAGAGGAGTTTGCCCCTTATCGGATTATGCTGACTAAAATGCTGCGCTTCAAACCTCATACTCTGAGCAAAAAAGAGGAACGACTGCTGGCGCTGCAGCGTGAAGTTGGAGGTAAAGCGCAAGAGGCTTTTGCCGCTTTGACTAATGTCGATCTTGATTTTGGTTCCATTGTTACAGCGGAAGGGAAAATCCCTTTAACCCAAAGCACCTTTGGTCTGCTACTCCAAAATAAAGACCGTTTAGTACGCCAAAGGACCTATCGCAAATTCTATACTGTTTTTGATAAACACAAGCATACATTGACTCAACTCTACGACGCTTCGGTCAAACAAAATCTGTTTCGCTGTAAAGCCAGAGGATATGAATCAGCTCGCTCAATGTTCCTTTTCCCCGATCATGTTGATGAAGTTGTCTACGATAATTTGATTCAAAGCGTTCATGATGAATTACCGTTATTACATCGCTACTACCACATACGCACCCAGATGTTGGGACTTAAAAAACTGGCCCACTACGATGTTTATGTCCCCTTGATTCAAGACATTGAGATTCATCATACGTATGAAGAGGCTGTTGAGCTGATTGCTAAAGCCCTCAAACCACTTGGCAATGAGTATGTTGCTACTTTGCAATCGGGATTACTAGAAAACCGGTGGGTCGACCGCTACGAAAACAAAGGCAAGCGCTCAGGTGCTTTTTCCAGCGGAACATTCTCCTCCCCTCCTTATATCCTGATGAATTACCACCCTCAAGTGCTTAGGGATGTGTTCACTTTAGCTCACGAAGGGGGGCATTCAATGCACTCTTATTACAGTGCCCAAAACAACCCCTTCTCAAGCTACGATTACACCATCTTTGAAGCTGAGGTGGCTTCAACATTCAATGAGCAACTTTTAGCCGACTATATGATTAAACAAGCCGACTCAGACGAACTGAAAGCCTACATCATTGGCAAACAACTAGATGATGTGGTGGCAACACTGTACCGGCAAACCATGTTTGCCGAGTTTGAGCATCTGATTCACGCAGAGGTGGAAAGAGGCAATCCTATTACAGTCGACTCACTAAGAAATACCTATGGTGATTTACTGCACCTCTATTTTGGCCCAAACGTACACCTTTTGGAGCTCAGTAGCCTAGAGGCTTTACGAATTCCCCATTTCTACCGCGCCTTTTATGTGTATAAATATGCTACTGGCATCAGTGCCGCTATGGCACTGGCTCAAATGGTTCTTCATGGCAACGAGGCAGAAAAGGAGCGTTATCTTCAGTTTTTACGCTCAGGAGGGTCATTGTATCCACTGCAATCGTTGCAACAAGCAGGAGTTGATATGTCTCAACCTGAACCAATAAAGCTGGCATTACAAACATTTAGGGGCTTGTTGTATGAGTTTGAAAAGCTAACAATCAACAAAGCGTAACGAACACGACAACATAGTTGTTATCAGGTGGGAAGCATAGGCTCTTTCTGCTATACTGCAAAAAGCGTTTGTTCAACATGTATTTAGATAAGGTTAGAAGATGAAAGATAGTTCACTGATGTGCAAGTTATTGGCTTTGTTTACGAAAAAACAGAAAAGAAACATGGTAATTATCCTTGTCTTCTTTTTCTTTTCCTCAGTGTTTCAACTCGTTGGCGTTGCCGCTATTTTCCCCTTTATGAACATCGTCACTAATCCCGACAGCATTCATACCAATCCCATTTTGCGGTTTCTGTATGAGCTGTTCAGATTTAAAAACATCCGCTCCTTCATCATTTTTGGTGGACTGTCCATGTTCTTGCTCATCGTTTTTTCCAATGCCTTAGCTGCTTTTACCACCTGGCTGAAAACAAAGTTTATCATGAGCCTTAACCATAATCTTTCACGCAAACTATTGGGGCTCTACCTTAGTCGCCCCTATACCTTCTTTTTAACCCGTTCTTCCAGCGATCTGGGAGCGAATATCCTCTATGAAGTAAACCAACTAACTAACCAGTTACTCATTCCCGCTTTTGATCTTCTTATTGAAGCTCTTATTGTCTTGGCGATGATTATCTTTTTACTTTTCACCGATTTTTGGACAACTGTTGTTGCTTTTTCAGTGATTGGCGGAGCTTATGTCATTACCAACACCATGGCCCGTAAACGGACCAAACGGGCCGGAGCTGAGCGAGTGGCAGCCAACAAAGGACGTTTTGCTTCTACCAATGAAGCTATTTTGGGAATAAAGATTACTAAGGTCTTGGGACGCGAATCTTTTTTCTTAGAGTCGTTTACTAATTTTTCGGAGCGGTTTATTCGCGTGGAATCGTATATCCAGCTCGTCAGAGAATTGCCTAAATATATTCTGGAGGCCATTGCTTTTGGCGGAGTCCTTTTGTTAGTCGTCTTTATGACTCTCAAAACTAACAATGTCTTGGAAATTCTCCCTTTTGTTACCCTCTTTGCTTTTGCCGGCTACAAAATGATGCCCGCCTTGCAAACTATTTACCGTTCAGTGATGAGTGTCTATTTCAACCGCCCCATTGTTGACATCCTTTATAAAGAGATGGTGGAAACCAAAAGTCCCGAGTCTCCCTTTTTAGAAGAAAAAGAGCGCCAGCGCCTCCCCTTTGAAAAGAGCATTGAGCTCAAAGATGTCGAATTTAGCTATAATCGCTCCGATATCCCTACCCTTAGAAATATTTCGCTTTCTATTGAGAAGAATTCTTCAGTTGCTTTTGTCGGGTCAACTGGTTCAGGAAAAACAACGCTGGTGGACGTCATTTTAGGATTACTTGAACCAAGAGGGGGCACAATTTTAATTGATGGCACCCCGCTTACGGCCCAAAACGTCCGCTCTTGGCAAGCTAATATTGGGTATGTCCCCCAGGAAGTCTTTCTTACCGATGATACTATTGCCCGTAATATTGCTTTTGGAATCCCTGCTGAAATGCTTGACATGGAAAAAGTACGCACAGCCGCTCGTATTGCTGCTTTGGAGCAGTTCATCGATACAGAGCTACCCGAAGGCTTTGAAACAATTGTCGGTGAAAGAGGTATTCGTCTTAGCGGTGGTCAAAGACAACGCATTGGCTTAGCCCGAGCTCTTTATAATAACCCCGAAATCCTCATTTTGGATGAAGCCACCAGTGCCTTAGACGGTACTACCGAAACAGCGGTAATGGAAGCCATCCAAGCAGCCTCGTCCAACAGAACCATGATTATGATTGCCCATCGCATTTCAACTGTAAGGGAGTGTCACACGATTCATCTGCTTCACAACGGCAAAATTGTCGATGCAGGCTCGTATGCCGAACTGCTGGAAAGAAGCTCCCAGTTCCGCAAAATGGCAAAAGTATAAAAGACACCTTGGAACAACTGTTTTAGAAAATAAACATAATAAAGAGCAAAATTGAGGGTTAAAAGTCTAAAGCTTCGTTTCTTTAGTGCATACAAGCCCCACCAGTCAAATTGAGGCTTTGACCAGTCATATATGATGATTCTTCCCCCAAAAGGAATTTTACAAGATTAATAATATCATCATATTCGCAAAGTCTTTGCATAGGTGTATTCTTTATAAATCTGTCCATTACCTCGTTATCTGCAATTTGGCGTTTATTGGCGTAATCCGCTAGTTGTTTATCCCACATTGGTGTTGGGACAACTCCTGGGCAGATACAGTTACATCTAATGTGAGGAGCAAACTCCACGGCAATTGATTGAGTTAGTCCAATAATTCCAAATTTACTTGCACAATAAGCTGCATAGTTATTCGTTCCTTTTTTTCCAGATTGCGAAGAAAAGTTTACAATGCTTCCTCCCGAATCTAACATAGATGTAACAGCAGCCTGACAGCAAAAGAAAGTGCCTTTTAGATTAATATCCAGTGTCCGGTCCCATATTTCTTCCGAATGCTCAAGAAATGGGATTATTTTGGAGTAGCCTGCACAATTTACCCAATGATCAATTTGACCCATTTTTGATTTTATCAGTTCTGCTGCAGTAAAAACTTCTTCCTTTTGTGTAATGTCGGTTAAAATAGTTAAGAATTTTCCTTTCTCGGACTCAATAATCTTCTGCGTTGTAGCAAGACCATCAGCATTTATATCGAGTAACGCCACATTTGCGTTATCTTTGGCAAAGCTAAATGCAATTGCTTGCCCTATCCCGCTTCCCGCCCCAGTCACAACTACAGTTTTACCTTGAAAACTCATGCGTATCTCTCTTTTAAAGTTTTAAATTTTCGCTTTTAGAAACCATATTAAATAGCACAAGCGAAATGACTGTAAACACTGTAAGAATAGTTGCAACAGCTGTTGCTTGACCATACGTGCCTCGATTCACTAAAGAATAGACCATTACAGTTAAAGTTGTATTTCTTGCACTATACAACATTATAGAGGAGGATAGTTCTGTTATTATTGAAACCCAACTAAGTATAGCTCCCGAGATAATACCAGCACTCATCATGGGGACAGTAATACGGAAGAAAGTTTTAGGCTTTGAAGAGCCTAGGCTAATAGCGGCCTCTTCTATACTCATTGGAATTTGCTGCAATGTGGCAATACTGCTCCTTATGGTGTAAGGTATGCGGCGAATACTCATTGCAATAATCATAATGGTGGCAGTACCCGTGAGTACTAGCCATCCTGAGCTAAAGGATGTTGCAAGGGCTATACCTACAACTGAACCTGGTATTATATATGGAATCATGGAGAATGTATCAATTGTGTTGTTGAAAACACTTTTCCGCCTAACGACCAAATAGGCAATTAGGATTGCCAAAATAATTATGACAGCCAGTGTTACAACTCCAATTGACACCGTATTCCAAATCTCATTTTTTACCCCTTTCCCCATCCGTTTGAATGCATCTGCATAGTTCCCAAAGGAATAACCATCAACAAAAGCAAAACCAGATTTAGAACTCTTTCGAAAAGAAGTATAAATGAGAAATAATTGTGGCAACATTGACACAAATACGAGACCATATGCATAAAAGTGAAGAAGTAAGCTGGTAAAAAGTTTGGGCTTTTTTCTTTCAATTGGATTCATAACATTCATAGTGAATTGAAATCGTTTGTTAGCAACTTGTTGTATGAAAAATACCAAAGCGGTAATTGCGATAGCAATGACGCTGATGGCAGCCGCAAAATTATAATCAGTTCCAGTCTCTCCGACGAATTGATTGTAAATTTCTACAGGGAAGGTTCGATAACCTTCTCCAATCATAAGTGGTGTACCGAAATCAGCGAAAGCTCTCATAAAAATCATAAGTGCCGATGCCAAGATTGCTGGCATACACAATGAGATTCCAATCTTCCAAAATTTTTTTAATCCTGAAGCTCCGAGATTTGAGGAAGCCTCTAAAAGAGAGTTGTCAACATTTTGCATTGCTCCCGAAACATACATAAATGCAAGAGGGAACAAGCGCGTGGACATTGATAAAAGAATACCGTTGAAACCATATATTGTTCCAATTTTGATTCCTATTTTTTTTTAAAAGTATGGTAATTGCCCCATTTCTTCCTAAAAGAAGAATCCATGAATAGGCTCCAATAAACGGGGCAGACATCGTACAAAGAACTATGATTATTTGGAGAAAATTCCTCCCCTTAATATGATAGATATTATACAAATAAGCCAAAGGTACTCCAAGAATAAGAGACACTATTGTTGTTACTAAAGGACACTTTTATACTATTTTTTAAGGTATCGATGTAATATTTTTGGGAAAAATAAGTCTTAAAGTATTTAAGAGTAAAACTACCATCGGCATCTATAACAGAAATCTTGGCTACTTTAAGCATAGGATAGACCAAGAACAGAAGGTATAGGACCAATACCAAGAGGCTTACAATTATCCATGGATCAAGCTTAATTTTTTGTTTCATGAATCATCCAGCCTTATTTAATCAAACTCTTTTTTCCGTCTTCGGAGAAGACGTTGATCTTACTTGTATTAACCGCAAGTTGGATTTTTGAACCCTTAACAATAGGATTCTCGAAAGAAGATTCTAGGACAATTTTTTATTTTTTTCACCCGAATCTAAGTGTAAAAAAATAATGAGTATGAAGTCCTAAAAAAGAATAATCTTCCACTGTCGCTCCAATACCTTTTTTCCGAAACAATAAATTCCTCAGGTCTTACAGCTATAATTACTTCCTGACCATCTTTGACTTTATCCGAAAGGTTGTTCATCTTTATTTCAAATCCATCAGCAAAGACTAGGGTAGGTTTACCTTCATTTGTTTTTATTTTTCCACTAATAAAGTTTGAAGCTCCTACGAAATTTGCTACAAAGGCATTTTGTGGTCTAAGATATAAAGAGATGGGAGTTCCAATTTGTTGAATCTCGCCATAATTCATAACCGCAATTCTGTCCGATATAGCCATAGCTTCTTCTTGATCGTGAGTCACGTAAACAGTTGTTATTCGTAACTTATTCTGGATTTCTTTGATTATTTCCCTCATTTCAATGCGGAGCTTAGCATCAAGATTACTTAGAGGTTCATCCATAAGAAGAACATTAGGTTCTATTGCCAAAGCTCTAGCTAACGCCACTCTTTGCTGTTGTCCTCCAGAAAGTTTGTCAGGCATTCGGTTTTCATATTCTCTCATTTTAACAAGATCAAGGAATTTGTTAGTCCTGCGATAAATCTCTTTTTTATCTAAATTCCTATTTGTCAGTCCAAATGCTACATTTTTCCTGACAGTCATATTGGGGAAAATTGCATAGTTCTGAAATACCATGCCAATATTTCTTTTTGCAGGATTCAAATCATTAATTTTCTCATTATTAAAATAAAAAACCCCACCTTCAATAGTATTAAAACCAGCAATCATTCTTAGAAGAGTGGTTTTCCCCGCAACCCGATGGACCAAGGAGGGTGAAAAATTCACCCTCCTCGATTGTCAGGTTCAAACCCGGGATAATGACGTTTTCTCCATACTTCTTTATCGCATTATCAATTTTAATTTGAACGCTCACACTCAATTCCTTGTTTCAAATATTAGGTCATTTGCCACTGTTAATTCTTGCCCAAGAATCAATCCACTTAGCAAGAATTGCCTTTTGGTTTTCAGCAAAATAAGCTTCATCAAAAGTTACAAACTTGATTTCTGATGCATCTTTCACAAATTCGTTAGTTGAAGGCAATTTCATGTTAGCACCACGTTGGACTGTGCTCGCAAGAATAGCTTGGCATTCTTCAGAAGTAATCCAATCAACAAAAAGTTTTGCATTTTCCATATGGGGAGCATTTTTAATTACTGCAGCACCAAAAGTCGTAGAAAATTGTTCCCTCTTTCATGTAGACGATTTCTAAATGATCTGCCACTCCATCCTCGAAATACTGAATACACGGTCCCTCATAGGTAATACCAACCGGATTCTCTCCCTCAAGAACGTTTTTATATGTTTTGGACGAAGAAGAGCTAATTTTACCATCCAGCTGAGCAATTAGTTTTTCAACATAAGCCCACGCTTCCGGACTTGTGGGATCACCATTACCCATTACAGTCATCATCGAGGCCAAGTTGTTCCAACCACTTGAAGAGGCGGTAGGATCAGCCATGATGATTTTTCCTTTGAGCTGAGGCTGAAGAAGGTCTTGATAACCTTTCACTTCGATACCGAGTTCTGCAACCATGTCTTTATTAACAAGCAAATTAACAACCTGTGTTGTCATCCAGTTAAGCTCTTTTTCTTTCTGTGGCAGTCCCCATTAAAACAACGTTTGGAGAAATATAACCATCCCAAAGATGTTCAAAGTTAACAGCATCACTATAAACAAGGCCACCAAACATTACGTCACCTTGAGGATTGCCAGCTTCAGATGAAATCCTTGTTTTCAACTCTCCTGCACCACCGTTTACTACAGCTAAATCAATATTCGGATATTTCTCAATAAATCCATCCATAAAATAGTGATACTCGGCATCTCCCACAGTGGTGTAAATAACCAAAGTTCCCGAAGGACCATCTCCTGCAACTTTTTCAGCAGACCCTCTGGCAAATCCCGCTGTCAAAACGATTGCCAGGACGATAAGAACAGCAAGTGTTTTTTTCATTTTTCCTCCTAAACTGATGTTGACCATCAGTAACAAACTATTTTAAAAAGAGCTATTTTCAGGTCGAATTTGTACCAGGACTTTTCCTAATCTACTGTAGTGACGCGTTTCAATTTCCTTGGGCAATTCATCAAGTGAAATTATTTTACTTATTGCAGCGGATATGTCTATTGATTTATTCGACAACAAATTTATTGCATTCTGGGTCTCGTTTGGATTTATATACGAAGATTTTAAGGTTAACTCTTTTAGAAAAAATTGATATTGGTTAATTGGAACAATTGAATTACTGTCAGCAACTCCAAACAGGACCACTGTGGCCCCCTTGCCAGCTATATTCAGTGCAATTTCTGCCGTAGTTGCCAAACCAACACACTCCATAACTTTCTCTACACATTCAATACCAGTTTCTTTAATAACTTTGGAAACATCTTGCGTATTCGGGTTTAAAAAGATTTTTGCGCCCATATTCAGAGCTAAAGTTCTTTTTTCCTCTACTGGTTCTATAACTATTATTGTGGCTCCAGATATCTTTTTTAAAAGCTGCAACATAAGTTGTCCTATGGCACCAAAACCTATTATTGCCACAGTCTCTCCAGGATGAACATCTAGTAAATCTATCCCATGCAAACAACAGGACAACGGTTCTGTTAAGGCAGCATCAGATAAAGACAAATTGTCAGGAAGGAGATAAACATTTTCTTCAGGTGGGCAGATAAATTCGGCCATTCCTTTAACTACTCCTTTGGAGTTAGAGCAAAGGTGTCGCTTCCCACTCTTGCAATACCAACAGTTGCCACAGCTCCAGTTAGGATCCACTGTCACTCTGTCTCCCACTTTAATTGAGGTTACTAACTTACCTACCTCAACTACAACGCCAGATACTTCATGTCCCAGTGGAACGGGGTACGTCACAGGCCTAGATCCTGATATTCCTTCAAATTTATGGAAATCGGTTCCACATATGCCGCAATAAGCAACAGCTATTTTAACAGCATTATCATATAACTCCGGCTCCGGAAATTCAGTGATTTGCAAATTTTTTGGACCATAAAGGACTGCGGCTTTCATTTAACACCTAAATAAATTTCATTTTTATATTGATGCTAAATTATAGAGGATATATGCCGTACTGTCAATTAATTTCTATTAGAGTTAGGAAGAAAGGTTAATACATCTTTTCACACCAACTCTAAATTTTTTATTTAGCATTTTTTTGCTAAATACCCTTGCTCCAATTAGGACTAAGTATATTCACTCGTTCATTTAGCTCGTTGGAATATGTATAAATTTTTACCCAAAAATTTTGAATTCACTTTACGCTAATACTTTAGCGCACAAATTAGACAATTGCTTAATATTTACTTAATGTGAAAAGAGAAATTTTTGACAAGTTATGAATCTAATTACGGTTTATTATTTTTGCTTCTTTTTCCATACTCTTTTTCATCTTTAATTATGATTTGTGTCTGAAAAAGTTTAATTATTTCCTTTGAATAAAGAGAACTCCTTTTGGGGTACTGAGTATTTCAGAAGATTTTTAGATATTCTGTAAAACAATTTTTCAGTTTGCCTTCCCTCCTTAAACTGCAAGTATCATCACTGATTGTCAAAATCGTTCACTTGTCTGGCTGAGATTTGTAAGGGAAAATAAGAATGAAAGGAGTGTTTAACACATAGGAGGTTGGAAATGAAAAAAGTATTGTTCTTATTTCTAATTCTTTCCATTCTGGTTACCCCTCTCTTTGCCAAGGGGTCTCAAGAAGCGAAAGGTCCGCTAGTACTGACGTACTGGACACATGAAGATCCAAACAGAACTAAAATTGAAGAACGCTACATTAAAGAATTTGAAGCGGCAAACCCCAACATTAAGATTGAAAGAACCACCCAATCATCATCAAAAATCATTGAACTGGTTCAGACCGCTTTTGCCGCTAACTCAGGCCCCGATATTTTTGATTTATCGAATGCAGACAACTATGTCTACATTGCTAATCACCGAGTAGCTCCGGTGAATGCCCAAGCTATGGGGTATGCCAGCCAACAGGCTCTAGAAGAGACGTTTTTGGATGGCATTCTTGATTCGGTGAAACTTGATGGGAAAATTTATGCATTGATGTATGAATTTGGCAACTATGCAATTATGGTCAACAAAAAAGTTTTCCGCTCGGCTGGGTTAGATCCCGAGAAAGATTACCCAAGAACGTGGGAAGACATGGTAGAAGTCTCCAAGAAGTTAGTACTTCGCGACGGTGAAATTCTAACTCGCAGGGGCTTTGATTTCCGTTATGCTCACCTTTTAACAAGCATGATGCCCATGATCATACAATTGGGTGGAGAAATAAAAAGTTCCAGCGGCGAATACTTTGCTGGTGAAGAGGCTTGGTTGACTTGGCTACGCTTTTTACAACAGTGGGGCCCCAATGGGATGAACCTTGGTTCTCCCACTTACAAAGCTCCCCGTTCGCTTTTCAATTCCGATAATAACGACATTGCAATGTGTATGACCGGTTTGTATCAAGCAGCAAGAATGGAAGAAGAGAATCCAAGTTTTTACGACAGCAAAGAGTGGATGTATATCCCCAATCCGGTGTTCAAAAATGCAGTCCAGGATGTCTCTTGCTTCCACTACGGCCAATACTATTTGGTTAATGCCCAAAGCAGTGCCGAAAAGCAAGAGGCTGCGTGGAAATTTATTGGCTATATGATGAGCCACGGAGAAGAATACCTTAGCGAAGCAGCCCTGCTACAGCCGACTAAAAAATTGTTGGAATCTGATCAGTACAAAAACATCCCCTACTCTGATGTCTTTGCCAACGAAATTGCACGAAGCCGTGCCTCATATACGGGAGCAAATAGCGGTGAGTTGCAAATTTTAATTAGAACAGCCATGGAGTCGGTGATGCTTTCTGGAGTAACTCCCGAAAAGGCCTACGCTACGTTGAAAGCTGCGGCTAAAGAACTCGATTAAATAAGTGATTTACGCTGCCAAGGTATCTCTTTACCTTGGCGGCACGGCTATGAGGGTACCTATGTTTACAACAAAACGAGTTTTGAGTGTACAGCAAAAACAAGCCCGCTGGGGTTTTGGCTTTACGGTTCCGGCAATTCTCTTTTTCTCCTTGTTTAGCTTTTACCCTATTGTAAATGCTCTTTACACAAGCCTTTTTGATAAACGGGTACTGGCATTGGGTAAACCCAAATTTATGGGGATTGGTAATTACCTCTATATTCTTAATTCTCCCGATTTTTGGAATTCCGTTAGGGCCACATTCACCTTCACTTTGGGGACTTTTATTCCCATGGTATTGGTAAGTCTTCTGGTATCGGTGTTATTAACAACTCTGGGCAATAGCAGGATTCGAGGGTCCTTTCAAATTGCCTACTATACACCGGCAGTCATCTCCTCGGTTGTTGCCGCCTCAATTTGGATGTTAATGTTTGATCCCCGCGGATTGGCAAATCAATGGGTCAATGGCTTACTTGGACTGCAGGGAGTGGATCACAAATGGCTCTCAGATGCGACTATGGTGCAAGTCTCAACGATGATTATCTATTTCTGGAAATATATAGGGTATTTCATTGTTCTGTTTGTCACAGGCCTTTCCACCATACCCCCGACAATTTTTGAAGCGGCTACCATTGATGGGGCCAACAAGTGGAATACTTTCTGGCGAATCACGCTCCCTTTGCTTAAACCGACTTTTGTTTTAGTCTCCATTATGTCAATGTTGCAGTGCTTAAAGACTTTCAGTGCTCAGTACTTGCTTGTTCAAAGCGGTGCTCCCCGAGACCCCATCAATGTCATTACCCTGAATATCTACACCACAGGCATCACCAACCAAAGAATAGGAAGGGCCAGTGCTATGAGCATAGCCTTGCTTCTACTTATGCTGGTATTCACTTGGCTACAATTCAGAATGTCCAAATCTGAAAAAGTAGAGTATTAGGAGGTGAATGAGCAATGCAAAAACACCTTTGGCTTACCAAAATACAGAGAGCTTCACCTTTTACTTTGCTAATTTGGATTTTCTTAGTGCTTGTTGTTCTGTTTACTCTGACTCCTTTGGTTTTCATGTTCTTAGCCTCTTTTATGACGAGCAAACAGATTCTCCGCATGCCTTTCAGTTGGCTTCCCGAACAGTTTTACTTACAGAACTTTCTAAAGGCCTTACGAGGCAATGATAACTCTTGGATTTTTCTCAGAAACCTCTTTAACTCTCTTTTGGTGGCTCTCACTGTTGCCACCACAACTGTTTTGTTAGCTTCTATTACCGGTTATGGTTTGGCTAAATTCCATTTTAAAGGACGCAATATTGTGTTCATGTTGATTATGGCCACCATGATGATCCCTTTTGAAGCGATTATGATTCCCTTGTACATGGTTACGACCAAATTGAGGCTACAAAACTCGTATTTGGGCTTAATTCTCCCCTTTTTAGTCAATGCGTTTGGTATCTTTCAGATGCGGCAGTATTTGCTGACTTTCCCTACCGAGTATCTTGATGCAGCCAGAGTCGATGGTATGGGGGAATTTAGAATCTTTTGGAATATCGTGTTTCCCAATTGCAAGCCTGTTATTGCAACACTCTCTATTCTCTCTTTTAGGGGCCAATGGGACAGCCTTTTATGGCCACTACTCATCACCCAAAGTGAAAAGATGAAAACCATTCCTCTCTACATCTCAAAATTTGCCGAAGAAAAAATGACAGATGAGGGAGCTATGATGGCGGTAGCATTACTAGCCAGTATTCCTATGTTGATTCTTTTTGCCACTTTATCAAAATACTTTATTGGAGGAGCAGCCGTTTATGAATCAAGAAAAGGGTAAGCAGCACAGTCGCACCGAACAAAAAACACTCTATATGTTTGATATGGGAAATGTGATAATTAAAAACATTGACACCTCTGATGCAATTATTGATTATTATAATCTTTCAAAACAAGAATTTCTGGCCGATATTGCCGCCTATGAATATCCTCTGATGGAAGGCGTCCTCTCTTCTCAACAGTATTGGCAACATGTTGAACACAAATTTAACATCACTATTGAAGGCGATCCTTTAGCCGACTTTTTCAATCCCACTTGGAACAGACCAGTAAAAGAATTAGTAGAAAGATTGCGCAACGAAGGCAAAAGAGTTATTTGTGCTTCTAATACAGTAGAGTCTCATTATCAGACATTGATGAACTTTGGCTACTTCTCCCTTTTTGAGAAAGTCTATGCCTCTTTTGCTATGGGCCTAACAAAGCCAAGCCGCCAGTTTTTCGAATTCATATTGGAAAAAGAAGAAGTTGAAGCGCACCAGGTCTGCTTTGTCGATGATTTGCTTGAAAACGTTTTAACAGCCCAAACATTAGGTATAGCTACATTCCATTATGCTCCAACTGACAATTATGAGACTGATGAGCGTTTAAAAGTATTTTTATTGGGCTCTTCATAAAAGAAGATCATCTTAAAAAACAATTGTTTCGCGATATTCACTTGGTAGGCAGCCGATAAATTTTTTAAAAACTTTAGCAAAATAGCCTGGGTTGGGAAAACCGCAGGCATTCGAAACGTGCTTAATAGTAACAGAAGGGTCTTGCAAAGCCTCTAAAGAAGCATTAATGCGTACAGCATTAAGGTATTGCATAAAATTAATGCCTGTTTCGGCTTTAAATAATCGACTGAGATAACTCTCTGTAATAGTGAGTTGGGCCGCTATTTGCTGAAGGCCAATGGGTTCGCTGTAAGTATCTCGAATACGGGCAATAGCAGCGTTGACAAGCTGGCTATGAGTATGGGTTACCAGATTAAGAGGTTGCCCTGGACCCAGCAGGGCCACATCGGCATTTTCTTCAGCAAGTTTTTCAATAAGAGCAATCAATGTTTGCTCTAGGGCCGCATCATCAATGGGCTTAAGTAGGTAATCAAAAACTCCGAGGCGAATGGCCTTTTGCATATAGGTAAAATCACTATGTCCGCTGAGGATGATAGCATATGAGACAGGAGACTTAGAGATCATAGTAAGCCCATCTTGGCCTGGCAATCTGATATCTGCGATTACTATGTCGGGCTCAGTCTCTTTAATCAGAGCTTCACCTTGAATACCATCGGTTGCCGAGCCAATAAGCTTTAGACCTAATTCTTGCCAAAGAGGTGATTGCTGTAGTTCCATAAGGGTAAAGATTTCATCTTCTACCAGGACAACTGTATAGCTCACTATACCCTCTCCTATCATTTAGGGAGCACTAAAACTGCTGTAGTACCTTCAGCTGTAGAAGGTTTGAAAAAGAGCTTTCCTTTCTCTGCATAGCGCAATTTCAGCCTCCGATGAATATTATATAAGCCTATATGCCCCGCTTCTTTTAATGCCTGCCAATCTGAGTTCAAGACCTCTTTTGGTGAGCCTATGCCATTATCAATTACTTCCACTATAATAGAGGATAATTCAGAATAGCCTTTTACCGTCAAATGCCACTGCCCTACCTTTGGCTCAAGGCCATGAATAATGGCATTTTCAACTAGGGGTTGCACAAGTAGCTTGGGGATTTTGACATCCAATATCTCTTCCTCTATTTCAATTGAAAAACATAATTTATCACCAAATCTAATCCGCTGAATGCCTAAATAGGCCTTTACCAAAGCGATACTTTCTCGCAGTGACTGTTCTGATTCATTATTTTCAATACTGTCTCGAAGTAGTTTCCCTAATTGCACGGTTATTTTCAAAATCTCTTCTTCATGGTGGAGCTTTGCCAGTGCTTTTACCGTATTCAAGGTATTGTACAAAAAATGGGGGTTCATTTGTGATTGGAGAGCTTTTCTTTCAGCTTCCCGTACTTTGGCCTCTTCTTCGCGCGTTAGGGTAAGCAACTCTGAAATCTGTGACACCATGGCATTAAAGGCTTTGTCTAATTGCGCAAACTCTAAGATTGAAGACTCTTTAATTTGAACAGAAAGGTCGCCTGATTCCACTTTTTTCATGGAAGCAATGAGATCTTGGACAGGGTTGCTAATTGATCTGATAAACATAATGGCCATAAAGCCGGCAACAAATGTCCCTACTAACACAATGAGCATGATGAAAAAGAAAAACTGGCGGACACTTTGCATATATTGGGTAGTATCGGTAATTCCTACAATATAAAATGGGGTGTTTTGAATGGGAGCCATAGAAGCAATCAAAGAGCCCTCAACTACTGTTTTCTTAACAAAAGGGGTGCGAACTTCTGTTAATTCGGCAAAGCGAGCAAAACTGCCGTGCCTTTCTGTATTAAGCAATGAAGAAGCTAAAAAAGAGGAGCTGTCAATAAGAATCAGCTCATTAAAATGAAGATCATCATTTAGATTAGCGATTGCTTCTTGGTGAATATCAACGGCGACATATCCTATGTCCTGTTGCTCCTTATTTCGAACTTTGACGAATATGTTCAGAAAAATAAGGGCTTTCGAATCAGAAATATACCTTTTTTCCGTAGTCAAAAGAGTGGTGATTGCAAAAGGAGTTTTAGAAAGATCAAAGAATGGATTTAAATCGTTATGGGCATACCGAATATTATACTGAGGGGGTAGATTTTGTGTAGAATAGCGTACGAGCCCAGAGGTGCTGACAATTGTCGCTGTTGCAAAAGAAGCATCGCCACTCATGATAGAAAAGAGCCGATCATAGACCACTTTAGCTCGTGGTGATTCACTTTCAGTTTCATCGGCAATTAACTCATCCACAATAAGCTCATCAGTAGATAATAAGTCTGCCTTCTGTAGATAATGGGCAATAATCTCTTCCAGTTTTAAAGCTGCTTGATCAGCTGCAAGGCCTCCCTGCTCTGATAAATTACGCACAATCGTCTCATTACCAGCTGTCAGATAAATAAACCCCAACAAAGCCAACGGCAGTGTGATAACGATAAGAAAATACATCATCAGACGGTAGATAAGAGTCCCCGTCAATGGCTTTTGCTTCTTTTTGCCCATAGCTAGCTCAGTGTAACCCACCAATTAGGCCTTAGCTAGCAACAAATAAGAAAATGATTTCTCATATATGGACAGGGGGACAGGCAAACGCAACGTTTATTTACAGGGACTAACGGGTTTATTTGAGAAATTTAAATTTAAAGCACTTATGACTAACTAATACCTATTCTGAGAAAAGGTAGTAAGACAACTGGCAATAAATACTAACCGTTTAGCTGTGATGATTAATCTAAATACCAAAAGTGGTTGCAAACATCAAAAAACTCTTTCTTCTGACCAAAAAAATTATTGCTAGATGTTTACCGATAGTGTTCTGTGCGGAACAGCTTGGTAAGCTCTTACGAACAAAAAGGAAGCCTCATACCGCATATTTTTATTTCTTGGCCAATCTAGATTTTTCATCTGCACTTAGCTAATTACATTGCATCTGAGTCGCTAATCAATCACTGATAGCCAATGTATAGGCCCAGCCAAATTTCCCAGCACTAGTTTCAGTCGGTTCCCAGATGCGAACAGTCACGAGATCCATTTCTGTTTCTTTAACAAGTATTGATGTAACAATTCCAGTTTTATCGCTATTACCATCAGCATTTAATGTCAGTTTCTTATCCGAAGGCCCAACAATACTCCACTTAGATGACGGAGGTTCTTGTATTGAAATCGCTTTAGCAGTTGCATCAGTATTAATTGTCATAGTTTTGGAGGCTCCTGTAGTTACCCAGCCCGAGTTAAAGACATTGTATCCTTCGTAGTATACGCTAAATTGAGATGGATAATCTCCTGGATTAAAGTAGAAGTCTAAAGCCTTTCCCTCAGCAATAGCTGAGATATTGAAAGTTTGAACATAGACTCTATACTCTTCCGTTATTTCACTTATTGTAGAAGCCGTATAGCCAACAGTTTTTGAGTTAACCAGGTTAATAGTTGCTTTTATTTGCGAAGTCACCCCAGTTGCGCCAAAATGTGCGGTTAGAGTTGTATTTTTATCTGGCAGAATAATTGTTTCTTTTTTTGTCATCCCAGAAAACTTAGTGCTCTTTGTATCAACAATCCAAAAATTAAAAGTATAGGAGCCAGCTGTTTCGTTTGTTTCTATTGCTACTTTACTGTGAGCTAAATATCGTATTGTCTGATCGGTTTTATTTTTACCATCCAGTTTGACAGTAGCTCCTGTAATTGCTCCCGGTTTCAAAGTTACTATTTGAGGTAAAACATCAATCTTTCCATCGGTATCATCATAAACAACTTGAGTACTAGCCGGACTTTCCCCATTATCTGAAAAATTGAGCCCAATTTCTTCGTATTTTCCTAAGGGCCCGTCCTCATCAAAGGAGAACCTCGCCTGAACCTCAGCTTTATCTTCATTGAGAGTAATCACTTTATTTGCATCTTTCGATCCGTGCAAGTTTTCAATCTTCTTATCTTTGTCTAGCCAAGTACTAAACGAATAGTCAATTGCTGCAGTAGCTGAAAGAAGAGTTTTACTTCCCTTCAAATATTTCTTACTTATAGGCGCTAACACATTCTTATCATCGACTGCCAAAGAACCCTCTCCAAGTTTTTTAATTGTCAGCTCAACTTTTTCAATAGTCACAGGGACCATTTCAGTTATGGTTTGGCCATCGTCTTCATAGGTAAAGCGTTGTTCTATTGAGGTATTCCCATCCGAATCAATATGCATGACATAAGGGGTGTCATCGTTATCATCCAAGTATACAACATAGGTGCCTCTATCCGGTTTATGATCATCATCATTTTCGTCATACTTAAGCTCGAATTCAGAGGGGTCCCCTTTATTAACAACCACTCCTTCATCATTTACATTGATTTCTACTTTCTCTCCAGTTGAGTCGGTAGCTTGGATTATGTCTCCCTCTTTGATAAACCCTGCTTCAAGCCAAGGAATCATATCAGAACAGCTTACAAAAGCAAAAAGGAAAACAATAATAATGTAGATAGCTTTTCTCATATTCCACAACCCTTTTTCACATCGCCTGTAGAGCTAAAATCCGCTAAGTATAAAAGAACAATACTGAGAATGTTGTAAAGTAAATTCCTCATTTTTGTAATATTATTTTTAAAAAGGGTGCCCTAATTTCTATCAATGTAACCACCCTCCTTTTTGGTAACATCATCCTCACTTGTATTCACAAGTGCGTTATAATCCCAGCTAATGGAGGGGTGTATGGACTTTTCAGGTATCAGTTCTGTAGCATTTATGATTGCGATTGTGTTTGCAATTCTGATTATGCTAGCAATTCGCGAAATTGTATGTTGGTATCTTAAATTCAACAAAATGGTGAAGCAAAACGATGAAATTATCGGCCTATTAAGGAGCATTGAAGCCGAAATTAAGGTATTCACTATGCTGGAAGCAAGAAAAGGCAGGTCCTCCGAATAAAGAAATTCCAGCCAAAGGGTTTGTTAGTGCAATTAAAATTTTTATTGCTGAAACAAACCACGCGTTTCTAGAATCGGCTCCACATAGAGAATCCCTTTGCCAGGGGATCCTAAATTAAAAGTTTTTGTAAGCACTTCAATGACACTAAAGGCAAGCTCTTGGGGAAGAAGCATCATAATCAACTCTTTTTCCGGTTCAATTTCAACTCCAAATAGTCTTGATTCAATCTCGGACCCCGTTCCTCGACCATGGATTATTGTTCCTCCGGTAACCCCTGCTTCTTTAGCTGCATCAACAACATCTTCAGCTAAACCACGATCAACAATCACTGTTATTTTTTTTACCATGTAATGATCCTTTTGTTTTTGTGTTGAGCCCTCTTTATCTGGTAGCTCAACTTCTGAAAGGTAGGCTATACCATGGCCAGGGCTATCCAACTGTAGGTGAACGGCAAATTGGTTTAACAGCTTACGACTTTCATCTGCTGGAATAAGGAATTGCACGATCTCTCTTTTTTGACTGGAAATACCTAATACATGAAGCCACGAAGTAGCCACAGTCCCTTTACCAAATACAATTATGCCTTGGTGCAAGCCAAACTGTTTAGCAAGCTGAGCACATTTATGGCATTGGGATTCACTAAGAATCAAAGTCAGCAAATGAAAAGACGATTCTGCTTCATCCATGACCAGCATCCTTTTTTCGTTGTTTCTGGGTTTTAAACTGATACAATGCTCCAAGAATTTCAAGAGCCAAAATAGGGGTTAAAGCGACAATTGCAATCATGCCAAATCCCTCTGTTACCACATCGGAGCCGGGAACCTGGGCAGCGATACCTTGAACAAAAGCTAAAGAGAAAGAAGCAGTCATTGGCCCAGATGCCACCCCTCCAGCATCAAAGGCCATACCGACAAACAAATCTGGAACAAAAAAGGCCAGTAGTACTGCCAAGCCAAAACCAGGTAGCAGATACATCCACAACTCTATTTGGGGAACTAAAATTCGCAAAGCTGAAAGGAAAATAGCCAAGCCAACGGCTATTGAAAGAAACAGGAATACTAAAGACCTTTTTACCGACCCACCGGTAATTATCGCAACTTGATCAGTTAATACATGAACTGCCGGTTCGGCAAGCACCGTAGCCAAGCCCAAAGCAGCCGAGACTCCCAAAATAAGTGCAGAGGAGCCCGATTGAGCCAATCTGATGCCCAATTCACTTCCTACTGCCATAAAGCCCCCTGTCACTCCCACCATAAAAATAACCAAGCCCACGTACGTCCAAACAACCCCCCGCGAGATACCAATAACCCGACGAGTTGAATATTTAAAATAAAAGGCTTGGAAAATGATGAATACAGCCACAATTGGTAATAAAGAGAGAGCCGAAGAGCCGGCAACGCTACTAATTGCCTCTTTGTACATACCAAATACGTTGGATTGAGCAATGGCAGTTTCAGGCAAGTGTCCATTTAGCTTCGTTAAATTTAAGACCAAAGCAGCAGCTAAAACACCAATAATAGCTCCTGATGATGCAATACCAACAAGGCCAAAATTATCAGCTTCAGTTGTATTCTTTTTCCGCCTAAATACGGAAATACCGCTGGCCAAGGCAAGCATAAAAGGGACCGTAATTGCTCCGGTAGTAGCTCCTGAAGCATCAAAAGCTATGGCAAGAAAATCAAAAGAAGAAAAAAGTGATAACAGCAAGATGATTCCATACGCAAAAGCTAACAAATAGCGGATTCGCACGCCCCGAATAATTCTCACCATTCCCAAAGTCATCATTACCGCTAAGCCGATGGAAATAACGACCACCATTGGCAAATCGCCAAACTGTCCACTGGTCACCAATGCTACCTGATGAGCTAAAATCCGCAAATCGGGTTCGGCATATGAAATAAAAAACCCCAAGACCAAACTGATAAGAATTACCATTGTCATGGAATTGGAGTGGGCAAGCGTATTACCCAATCCCTCTCCAATGGGGGAGAGCCCTTGATCAATGCCAAATAAAAAAAGTGTCAATCCGACAATAACCAGCAATGCTCCGACTAAAAAGGCCAATAACATATGCGGTTCTAATGGTGTAACAGTGAAATGAAGGGCTAACACAATGGCAACAATCGGCAAAACAGAGGCCAAGACTTCTTTCAATTTGCTGTGTATTTCGCTCACCAAAACTCCTAATACTACTAAATTGCTGTATTCGGGCTAACAAGTCAATGCAAAAGAAGGCTCTTTTTGCATTTTTATGCCGACGATAAGGTAATTGTGGTACGATAAGTGCCATGGAATTGACAACACAAACATGGGAACAAGCTTTTGAGCATACAAAGCTTAGCCTCCAAGACGTCGCCTCAACTTTGAATTTACAAGAGGATGATTTGGTAAATTGTTTCACAACTTTAGCCCAGATTAACGCATCCTTTCCGCAGCTTATTGAGCACGTTATAGGAAAGACACTGCCGGTTAACCTCATCCGCTCTTTTCGCGATGCCAGAAATTGGCGAGCTTTTCACAACCCCAAAGACTTAGCCATAGCCATCTCTTTGGAAGCCTCAGAATTACTGGAGTGTTTCCAGTGGTCAGGCTCCGATACTACCGTCGCAGCCAAAAAGCACGACATGGAAGAAGAGCTAGCTGACATTCTTATTTACGCTGTTCAGTTTGCCGATGCTATCGGATCTGAAATGAAGACAATCATTGAGCAAAAACTGCGTAAGAATGGGGAAAAATATCCTGAACCACATCAAACGGAGAACTAAAGACGATGCTTGTATATGCCCAAGAAAAACATC
Organism: Sphaerochaetaceae bacterium; assembly: GCA_050950025.1. Lineage (GTDB taxonomy): Bacteria > Spirochaetota > Spirochaetia > Sphaerochaetales > Sphaerochaetaceae > JBMNGW01. Next base: position 87,811 of record JBMNGW010000016.1, read on the forward strand.
AATTCTTAGCCGATGTACGTAGCAACTATATCGCCAAAAAAATGGAAGACCTTTTCTATGAAAAATTTCAAAAAAGAGTGGCTAAAAAAGAAGTTCAATCGTGGGAAAACTCATTAGGATACATGCATCGTCTTTTAACAGATGACGGAATCCCCTCCGATGCGGGAGTAGCTTTGGAAATGGTAATTCACAACACCTCCAAACGCATCGATTTCATCCTCACAGGTTTAAATGAGCAGAAAAAACACTCAGCTATTATTATTGAGCTAAAACAATGGAGTGAAGCCTTCCCCCTTGATGGTGTAGAGGCTCTGCTGCAAGTCAATCCGGATGCCCAAATAAGTGAAGTTCAAACCTATTTGGGAAAAGGGAAACGAGAAACCACTCACCCTTCCCGCCAAGCGTGGTCCTATCGCACCCTATTGGCCGATTTTAATAAAAGCGTAGAAGATATTCCTATTTTACTTACCAGTTGTGCTTATCTGCACAATTATGAACCAAAAGCTAATGATCCGTTAAAACAGCCCTATTTTGCCGATTATTTAGACGAATCTCCACTGTTCTACAAATCCGATGTAGATAAACTAACCTCTTTTATTAAAAAGTACATTCGCTACGGAGATCAAAAACAAACCCTCTATTATATAGAACAAGGGGAAATCCGCCCCTCCAAAAGCTTGCAAGAATCTCTATCAGCCATGCTCAAAGGAAACAAAGAGTTTACCCTTATAGATGAGCAGGAGATTGCTTATCAGAAAATCTTAGCAATGTCACGCAAAAGCCAAAAAGATGGTAAAAAGAGAGTCTTCATTGTTCACGGAGGGCCGGGAACCGGCAAGACCGTCATTGCCATCAATTTATTAACGCAATTGACTAAAGAGAATCAAGTCTGTGCTTACGTTACTAAAAACAGCGCACCCCGTAATGTCTTTGAAGCTAAATTACGCGGTGAAAAATTTAAAAGAAAAAATATTAGTGCCATGTTCAAAAGTTCCTCAGCTTTTATTAATGCCGAAACGAATGATTTTGGGACCCTCATTGTTGATGAGGCCCATCGCTTGCAACAGCGCTCACAATTAGGAGGCTTTGTCGGCGGAGAGGATCAAATTAAAGAAATTATGGCAGCTACCCGTTGTGCTGTATTTTTTATTGATGAACAGCAAAAAGTGACTGCCCAAGACTACGGAGAACGTAAGCAAATTCTCAAATGGGCTAATCGCTTCAATGCCGAAGTGGAAGAAGGACATCTGGTCTCCCAATTTCGCTGCAATGGATCGGATGGGTATCTATCTTGGCTCGATTGGACTCTTGGCATCTCAAATCAAAGTGCCAACACAACATTGGAAGGCATTGATTATGACTTTCAAGTCTTTGATGATCCGCATGCATTACGCCAAGCTATAGAAAAGAAAAACCAACACGATAATAAATCGCGCTTGGTTGCCGGATACTGTTGGAACTGGATTTCAAAAAAGAACCCCCATTCATCACCCGATGTTGTCATTGATGATTTTGGTATGTATTGGAATCTAAGCAGCGATAAAACATATGCTATTAGCACCTCTTCCATTGATCAAATCGGCTGCATCCATACCACTCAAGGACTAGAATTTGGCTATGTGGGAGTTATCATCGGCGATGATTTGACTTTTAAAGAGGGAACAATTCTTACCGATTACACTAAAAGAGCCAAAACTGATAAATCGTTGCACGGCCTATTGGGAAAAGCAAGAAAAGGTGACAGTGAAGCTTTAGTAGAAATAGATGCTATTATTCGTAACACCTACCGAACTCTCATGAGTAGAGGGATGAAAGGATGCTACGTCTACTGCACAGACTCTGAATTATCAGCCTACCTCAAACGGGCAACGGGACGTTACGACGGCCAAGAATTGCCTCCCCTACAGGTTGCTGATTCATCTGATGAGTCACTTTTATAAAGCATAAGAGTCACAACACAAGTTATGTATATTGATTCTTGAAGCACATAGATAATTCAGTTTCTGCATACAGTGAACCTACCTAATCAAATATATGGGAACGGAGTCCCCCCATATAGGCCATCCAAATATTGTTTGCGGAAATTTGTCACATTCCGAACTCCTGTAAAGTCGGAGAGCCTAGCAAATGTTGTCCCTTTTTTTAATGTCTTTTTCACAATCCCGATTTCGGAGACCCTCATAGAGGCATATTCCATGATATCGGTATTATGAGTAGTGAAAATCAGTTGAGCATTTGTGGTGTTGTATCTCTTGTCTTTAAACATCGTAATTATCTCTCTAAATTATAGTATTAGCGCTTGTAAAGTATTGAAATATATCCCACAACAATAATTCCCATTGTACATATGGCAATGAATAGGGCCAGCAGTTTTGGCTTTACTGCCTTGCGAAGCATAATCAAAGATGGTAGAGACAACGTAGTTACACCCATCATAAGGCTAGCACCGTTCCCAACTGTGCCCCTTTAGCCAATAGTGCTTCCGCAATTGGAATCACGCCAAAGATGTCAGCATACATCGGAATACCGACCACAGTCGCCAGTATTACGCCAAAAGGATTGTTGCTTCCAAGTAGGGATACCACCCATTCTTCGGGTATCCAGTTATGGATAAATGCGCCAATTCCGACACCAATTAGGATATACGGGAAAACCTTTTTACATGTTGATAGTGTTTGCTCCTTTGCATAAACCAACCGAGCCTTTATTGTAAGCTCAGGAGATTCAATATCAACACTGTCAGCTGATAAAACAAAGCTTTCCACACACTTTTCCATGCGCATTTTCTCGATAATGGTGCCACCGACCACAGCTATGACAAGCCCGAATATCACATATAATAGGGCGACTTTTGGTCCAAATATACTCATGAGCAGAACGAGAGAACCCAGGTCTACCATTGGAGAAGAAATCAAAAATGAAAAAGTGACTCCGAGCGGCAAGCCTGCGGAAGTAAAGCCTATAAACAACGGAATGGACGAGCAAGAGCAAAAGGGCGTTACGGTCCCAAGCAAGGCAGCAACGGAATTTGCCCCAATTCCGCGGAACCGTCCTAAGATCTTTTTGCTACGCTCCGGAGGAAAGTAGCTTTGAATATAACTGATAATAAAGATTAAGACGCATAATAGTACTACTATTTTTATGACGTCATAAATGAAAAACTGAATGCTACCTACCCAACGATTGACAGTGTCCAGTCTAAAGGCAGACAGCATATTTCCGATTAGATCGTTAAGCCAACTCATGCCGAGAATCTGATTCTGAAAAATATCCCAAATTGTTTTTACTATTTGCATAAGTTAACCTTCTTTCTGAAAACGGGTAATCATATCTAAAAAACTTGATGTATTGTGTCTAAAAAAAAGCCATTTTTAATTAATGGCCTTCACAGACAACAATTACTTTCTTCAGTCATAGCAGGAGCATTTGGCGTGATTAGCTCTCCCAAAAGTGACACACTTGCTCCCCCACCCTTTTCGCTTATTTTGTAGTACATCCATTTTCCTTCAGGTCTGCTGTCCACGATTCCAGACTCACAAAGAATTTTCATGTGGTAGGATAGTGAAGACTGCGGCATATCAAGCTGTTCTATCAGAGCACAGGCACATTTTTCACCGCTACGAAGCAACTCAAGAATGCGTAGTCGCTTTTCATCACAGAAGGCTTTGAATACCTTTACTTGGTCATCATATGTGGTAATTATGTTCTCACCTCAAATCCAAAATACTTGATATGATGCGTTATATGCTTCAAATCCAAAAATGTCAATATGTTTTATGTGATTTAAGAAAAAGGCTTGGTGGTTTTTCTTTTCTGTTGCTCTAAACGCCTCCCTCATCTACCCTGACCATATGATCTAAGACAAGGTTCAACTCATACTAAAACAGGGTCTTTCGCTCGTTCAACAAATGTGGAATGAATATGGAAAACCGAGCTATAAATCCTCCTCAGACGGAAATGATTCTCAACAATATCGAAATTGTCGGAGCCCCAGACGATGATATCGAGGTTGTTTTACACATGAAAGATGGGTTAAACCTTATTATAAAACACCTTATGGACCCCCTCACAGGAGAATACATATGTAAGTTTCACGGTCTCATCGCCCGAAATGAGGCCCTCGAGTGGGGGTACTTCGCACCTATTACGTGAGCACCTCCGGGGTTACCTATCGCCCTCCGATTCTTATAAAACCCTGTTGAACTCCAACTGGAAGCTATTCTTCCCTCCGATTGTTCTCAAACCAAACAGGCACTCGGTCTCTTTCTTTGGGCGGTTCGGGGTCAATTCTTCTGGATGGGAACAAGCGAACTACTCTCCTTTTGGCCAATAAACACCTGTTAAACACCAATCGGGGTGTTTTTTTCATTAACGAGTGCGACATGAATGGTTTTCTACCCTTTTCCCGTGGTACTATGAAAGCGGAGATTCAAGAGGTCTGAAGCAATTCTTATATGAGAAGGTCCTTTTTGGTCTTAAAGATATAAAGGAAGGCATTTGATGGGGATCAGGAAGACGTTGGGATCATACGACTCTCCGTACATCATTTCTCTTAGGAATTTGATCAAAACTCAAAGTAAAGAAACAGTTGCCTCATGGTGTTTGACGTATTGTGAAGAGGTAATCCTCCCTATCTTTGAAACCTACTGCCCTGCTGACAAGCGCCCCCACAGGGCCCTTGCGGCAAGCCAGGCTTGGTTTGCCGGGACAATGAAACTCCCTGAAGTTAAAGATATCATTCTCAATCAATGCCACGCTACGGCCCGCGAGCTTGAACAGAAGCCCGCAGCCCAAGCAGCGGCCAGGGCATGCGGCCAAGTAGCTTCGTGCTGCCACATCCCTCTTCATGCATTGGGCTTGGCGTTCTATGGCACAGCCGCAATCGCCTATGACCGCCTAGGTGTAGATCAAGGGCCCGAAATATATGAACAGGTTGCCGCCGAAGAGTGTGAGAAGATGGAGGTTGCGCTTCGAGCCATCATGCAGAACTGATGAGAGTCCCCATCTTTCGTCTGGGCACATAAGCCCAAATAGAAGCTTACAGACGGCGTTTAATACCGCCTTGTCGACCGTTTTTAATGCCGTCTGTACTTTAACCCTTGCGTTTCGAATAAAAGAAGTTTTACGCTTCATCTCCAAAAGACTAAACAAGAGAATCTATTCTGGAAACTATTCTTTTAGGGTATGAGTTAACAGTTGGCACTCAGAATATCTACTAAGACATCATCGACATCTGCCATACCAATGCGACAGAGATTTACGAGGTTTTTGATACTCTGTTCTGTAGATGAGCCGATAATTCCGTCTCCGGCATTCACGCTGGTTCCATCTAACACTACCAGTGACTGTGTGTAGGCCTCGGCCACAGCATTGGCCAGTTTGAAAGAGCAGCCCCCTTTGGCTCCATCACATACCATTCCGGCAATACTGCCAATCATATTATTGATTGCTTTATCGATGTGGGAACTGTCTCCACCCTGTAAATAGGTCAATCCGGCAGCTGAACCGATGCCTGCGGCAATAGCACAGCCACAAACAGGAGAGAGCCGTCCTGTCTTTTGTTTAATGTAATACGTTACTAAGTGGCTTAATGCCAAAGCTATAGAGAGTTCTTTGTCACTTTTATCTTTCTCTTGGGCCAGGACCGCCAACGGAACAATGGCTGCAATACCTTGGTTTCCGCTGCCACTACTGCTCATTACATTTTGACTCAATCCCCCCATCCGTGCATCACAGGCACTGGCTGTATAGGCTTTAATCATATTAGGGAGGTCTTTTGATAAAAGCCCTGTATCCATCAAGCTAAAAAGACGCTGACCCAAAGCTGAGCTATAGCTCTTTTTCCGCCCCTCTTGGGCCACAGCCATATTCATCTGTGCCCCTTGGAGCAAAAAGTGGAGATCCGAAGAATCTGAGGCAGCGATAAAAGCATAAATAGCTTCTAAGCTCTCAATTTCTCTCTCTTTTTGAATGGTTGAGTCTAAGGAGGTTGGCTTATTGTCCACCCGAACTCCATTTTTTGTGATGCTAATAATATTGGTGTGGTTCGATTCAATGATACAAACAGCTTCATCGGTTTGTGTAGTTGCTTTGACTTCAATGTAGAAATCACTGCCGTTATGAATGGGTTCTATGATGATACACTTTTTTTGGAGTAGTTCTTTAGCTTTGGCAATGTCGCTTTCTTTAACATGCTCAAAAATCTGCAATTGATGATCTGGATTGCCCATAACCAGAGCTAAAGCAGCGGCAAAAGGGATTCCTTTCTCATCTGTTCCGGGGATGCCCACCTTCATACCGTTTTTAAAGATATTAAAACTAAGACGAATCATTAGGTTGGTAATTTCACCAGTTAATTGTCGATTAGCAGCTGCAGTTGCTATGGCAATGGAAACAGGCTCGGTACACCCTACTGCGGGAATTACCTGTTCGTGCAACAACTTTACAAAATCGTTATGCTCCACGCTTTTCTCCTTCTTCCATTACCACCTGCTGCTGCTGTTGTGTCAACTCTTTATGCTAACTCTTTGGCCAATCCGTAGATTTTCTCTATTTCAGTTTTACTCAAAACAGCATCAATTATCCAAGCCATTATGAGAATGATAGGAACATTCAACGCTAAGCGCGTCAGAGCAAAACGAGGACCCAGTGCACCTAGCTCAAACATGATCATGGGAAACTTCGTTGTTGACCACGCACCTATGAGTACCAAGATGTTGAAAAACTTCACATCCTTTTTCATAAATGCTACTGCAATGGGAAACACAACATACAAAGGACCTGCGGCTGCTGAGCCCAATAAGAAGGCTAAAACGACCCCTAAAAGACCCGAGCCCTCCCCCATGAACCGTATCATGGTCTCCCTAGGGACCCACACATCCAACAACCCCAACAAGATAAACACCGGAGGAAGAATCAGCAGCATCTCCTTGGAACTTTTGCCTATGGTATGGACAGCTTCAATTCCCGCTTCTTTGCTCAGTCCATAGGTAATCCCTACTAATACCAATGCAACAATAAACAGCCCATAGGACTTCAGTGTTTTTTTCATTTACCCGACCACCTTACTAATAACAGCCGCCACAACAAAGGCGCTGACAAACGCTAATGAATTTCTCCATACCGTAAACTTCAGACCAAAATATTTTTTCTCCAAACCAAAAGTGAGCACCCCTACCATGGTAAGAGTCGATACAAAGGCACTTAGTTGCATATACCCAGCACCGTGCTCCAGTAAAATAGCGGCCATAGGAAAGGCAACAAAAGCGGGAATCAATGTTACCGAACCTATTACAGCTGCAGTGATTACCCCTAACCAACCGGAGGTATTACCAAGTATGTCGCTGATTACTTTTGGATTTAACCACGCTAAGATAACTCCGATTGACACAATCATTCCCAGCATTTGGGGCAAAATAGTGGTAAACGATTTAAGGGCCTTTTGTAGCGATTTCTTCGTCTTCTGCCTGTCTTTAACAAACGATAACAGTAGCAGTACCACTGCCACAGAATAAAACACGATATGTTGCATCGTTTATTGCTCCTTCCCTTGGTTTTCACATCGTTGGATGATGAGCTCAATCCGTTTTTTACGCTCTTTAAGCAGCACAATCCACTTTCTTAATTCTTCCTTGCCCTTTTGGGTAATTGCATACATTTTTTTATCGGGGCCGGCATCACTTTGGCTCCAACTGGAAGTGACCAACCCCTCGGATTCCATTGCCCTAAGGTTACGATAGACCAAAGACATCGGTATCTCTTGTTCATCAAAACCAAAGGCAAGCAATTGCTCCAACAGTCCATACCCATAACTGCTTTTCTCTTGCAAAAGACTCAGCAGGCACGCTTCAATAAAACGCCCTGCCCGCTGATGCCCTTTAGGATGGCTCCACCTCATAGCACCTCCACTATTGTCATATTGACTATACCTAAAGTGAATATAGTATGACCTCTCCTCTTTGTCAACTCTTTCTCTTACTCTTTTCGTTGTTTTACGTGGCGCTTTAAGGCCCGAATTTGGGAAGGGACAAATAGAACCAACGGACGGGGCAGTTTATGAATGGGAGCCCAATGCATAGCGGAAAATTCAGAAAGGGAGGAGGGAAACACGTACTGCTGCACATGGCAGGCAAACAGAACAAAATGGAACCTAGGCAGATGAAGCGCCCATATTGGTTTCAGAGGTGCAGTACTACCAAAAGTAATACCGGTCTCTTCTTCAGTCTCTCGTAACGCCGTTGTGCGATAATCAGGCTTACCTTGGGCATCTTTTCCATCAACAGGGTCCCATGTCCCTCCGGGAAAAGACCATTGTCTTCTCGCCGGGGAGGTAGAGCGCTTACCAATAAGCACGCTTATCGTATGATTTTCCAACGTCCACAGTACCACTGCAGCTCCATGGTAGCCGCCTTTAAACTTTCTTAACATAGGTGCGAATTATACCACAGCTTGAATGTTGATTGACTCTTTGGTAGGCGAAACTTACTATAAAGCTATGAAATTGGAATTTGATCCAATTGCTAAAGAGTTCCCTCTTTCGCGCTTTCCAGTGTATGGCAAAAAAGGGATGGTAGCCTCCAGTAGTCCCGAAGCTGCAACAGCCGCCTCAAAGGTAATGTACCAAGGAGGCAATGCCATTGATGCTGCTGTGGCAGCAGCTGCTGCACTAACGGTAGTTGAACCGACGTGCAATGGCATCGGTTCGGATGCTTTTGCCTTGGTGTGGTCAAAAGGCAAACTTCATGGCCTGAATGCCAGCGGCCCGGCTCCAAAGCTTATCAGCTTAGAAAAAGTCAAACAACGAGGTCATAACCAGATGCCCACCTATGGGTGGGAGGCAGTAACAGTACCGGGCGCTCCTGCAGCTTGGGCTGAATTGAACAAAAGATTTGGTTCTAAGACACTGACAGAGGTGATGGCCCCTGCGATTGAGCTAGCTTACAACGGATTTGCAATATCGGCTAATTTGAGCACCTTATGGCAACAAGAATTGGCTATTTACAAACGTGTTCTTAACTCAGCCATGTATAAACCGTGGTTTGAAACATTTACCGTAGATGGCAAAGCACCCGCTTGCGGTCACCTATGGCGCTCATCTGATCATGGGGACACACTAGCTCTTATAGCAGAAACCAATGCTCAGGCCTTTTACTCAGGAAAATTGGCAGATCGCATTGATGCATTCAGCCGCCAACACGAAGGCTTTTTACGCTTAGAAGATTTAGCTGCTTTTACTCCAGAATGGGTTGAGCCGATAAGCACCTCTTACCGAGGATTTGATGTGTGGGAAATTCCGCCCAACGGTCAAGGATTATCGGCTTTGTTGGCACTGAATATCCTAGAGAGCTTAGGAGAATTTGACCGCTTTGATGAAAGAGCGGTCCACACTCTCATTGAGGCCACTAAATTGGCCATGAGCGACGGGGGACATTACATTACCGATCCAAAATATATGGGCCTCAGCTCTGAAACTCTCCTATCTAAATCCTATGCAGCCCAGCGTGCAGCTCAAATAGGGGAAAAAGCGGCCCTACCTGAACCGGGAACTCCCTCTAAAGGTGGAACTGTTTATGTGGCAACAGCCGATGATCAAGGGAATATGGTCTCTTACATCCAAAGTAACTATATGGCCTTTGGTTCAGCCCTGGTGGTTCCGCATACCGGAATTGCGCTACAAAACAGGGGAGCCAATTTCTCTTTGGATCCTGAGCATATTAACTGCTTAGCAGGGGGCAAACGCACTTTCCACACGATTATTCCGGGATTTTTAAGTGCCAAAGGTACTCCTATTGGGCCCTTTGGAGTCATGGGGGGCTTTAATCAGCCGCAAGGACATGTGCAATTACTTACCAACACCATTGATCAAAAACTCAATCCTCAAGCGGCTTTGGATGCTCCCAGATGGCGTTGGACACAAAAGAAACAGGTTCTTGTTGAACCCTCTTTTCCCTCATCAATGGTAGAGAGCTTGCGCAAACGAGGCCATCAAGTAGTTGTTAGTGCCGATCAAGAGATGTTTGGCAGAGGACAGATTATCTGGTACGACAACACAAATAAAACCTTTGTGGGGGGAACTGAGTCGAGAACCGACTCGGTGATAACGTTAGCTTAAGGTGTGCTGCAGCCAATTGGCTGCAGCTTCATTGCCTATTGCAATACAGCAGGATTTGCTACGTTTTTAGGCTCTCTTCCCTCAAAGAAATCGACAACACGCTCAACACCCTGCATCGCCATGCGCACCACACACTCTTCGGTCAAAGCGGCAGTATGGGGAGTCATAATGACATTTTCAATTGCCAAAAGCGGATTATCTTTCTCAATCGGCTCTTTATCAAATACATCCAGCCCAGCTCCTGCGAGCTTGCCTTCTTTGAGCACTTGAGCCAAATCGGCTTCGTTGATAATACCTCCGCGGGAAGTGTTGACAACAATAGCCGTCTTTTTCATCAAAGAAAGTGTTTGGTAATTAAGTAAATCTCGAGTTTGGTCGGTCAAAGGGACATGAATGGAAACAAAATCCGACTCTTTAAGCACCGTTTCAAAATCGGTGAATGTAACCCAATCACTGTACTCTTTTTGCACTGCCAAAGGTAGGTACTCATCATAAGCCACAATTTTACAGCCAAAGACAGTGTGACAAATGTGGGCCAATCGTGATCCAATACGTCCAAAGCCCAACAAACCAAGTGTTTTCTCGCCCATGTCGTTGGAAGGATTGGTGTAGCGAATTTTGAAGTTTCCACCCCGTACGGCGTTATCAAGGCGCTTGAGGTTTTTCGTCAAAGCCAAAATCATGGAAAGGGCATGTTCAACCACACTTTCAGTGTTGGCTCCCAAACTAGAAGAGACTACAATACCTCTTTTTGTGGAAGCATCTAAATCGACATTATCGACTCCTGCACCGGTTCGGCTAATAAGTTTCAAATTCGGACCGTGAGCAATCAGCTCATCTGTAAACTTAATTCCCGTTCTCAGTACAACTGCTTCAGCTTCGCCCAATTGGGCCGCCACCGATTCAAATGTGCATTCCTCGGCTTTTAACAAAGTACACCCTGCATCAAGCAAATATTGTTCTGCCTCTGCCTCAATGGGCTGGGGCAGCATAACTGTTCTTTTAAAACTCATATCGACTCCTAATGCAGGTATCTGCCACCGCTGACATCCAAGTTGATGCCGCTGATGTAAGAAGCTTCATCGGAAGCCAAAAAGACCACCGCTGCTGCTATCTCGGCCGGGGTACTTAACCGCCGTAACGGGATGTTCTTAAGCGTCTGATCTCGTTCCTGCTGATCTTTGTCTTCCCACAACCCTTTAACTCGATCCCCTGTCATTGTCACCGTAGGAGCAACTCCAGTCACTCGAATCCCTTTTGGACCCCAATCATAGGCCAACTGACGAGTCAAACCTTCTACCCCAGCTTTAGCGGCCGTGTACTGCACTCCGGCTAAGCTCGCTCGGTAGTGAGCGGCCAATGCACTGATGTTCACTATCGCACCTTTACCCTGCTCTGCCATAATGGGTATCGCATGCTGACAGCAGAAAAATGCTCCCTTCAAATTCACGTTCACTACCAAGTCCCAGTGCTTCTCTTCTATCTCATCAAGCTTGTAAGGGGTGTTCAACGCTCCACCGGCATTGTTAACCAGGATGTCTATGCTCCCCAGCTCACTTTTAACAGCATCCATCACTGCCTTGACTTTGGAACTGTTAGTTACATCCATCACATGTCCCACTGCCGGATACCCAAGATCCTTAAGCTCTGAAACGGCTTTCTCTATCTGGGCTTGGTTCACATCGGTTATCACCAATTGTGCTCCCTCAGCTCCCAAGGCTTTAGCTATCGCCAACCCCATCCCCTGGGCGGAGCCGGTGACTATCGCTACCCTTTTCTCTAATCTTCTCATCTCGTTTCCCCTTCATGCACAACATTGCCCCGTGCTCTTGGGCACAGGGCAATAAGTAACTTCTTTCGTCAAGGACGCTTCATTAGGCACGGTTGGTGAAGTGGCGCTTCGAAAGATCTACTTTCACGTCCATCTTCTTCACTTCCTCTACCAAAGCGGCCAACGCCTGGGCGGCAACTTCAAAGTATTTCTCGCCCTTCTCTTTCGCCGAGCGAAGGGGGTTACCAATCGTGGCGGTGTCAGAGTACTCATGGTGCTCCATCGGCACCCACATGCTCTCAGCTCCCATGAATGTCACAAAACCAGATCCATCATGCTTGCTGAACTTATCGCCCATAAAGCGCGGGGCATGGGTGCGGTCCTGACGGGCACGGCCCATTGCAATCGAACTCGGGCAATAGGCCCAAGCGGTGCTGGTCTCAAGCTCTCCTGCATGCCAGCCCGGAGTCTCTACTTTCGGTCCTTCCATGATGTCTTCTACAATGCTGAAGGTTCTTTCGGTGGGGGTCTTGTACCAACCAACAAATGCGCCAGTCTCATAGCGAATCTTGCGCAGAATGTCGTCAACTACTTTCGAGTTACTTCCATGGTGGGTGACGAAAATCATCTTGTTGTAACCATGGTAAATAAGGCTCATTGCCAAATCATACACTACCGAGCGGTAGGTGTTGCCGCTGAAAGTCAGCGTACCGGTTCCTTTGAACACTTCACCCATGTGGTGCGGCGAATACCCTACGGGAATCAACGGGGTGTACAGCGTATCGCAAAGCGGGGCTGCCTGCTCGATTACTCCCATCGCGGTGAAACTATCTGTCCCTAAAGGACAATGGTCGCCGTGCTTCTCTGTCGATCCCATCGATACAATAATCGTATCGTTAGTCGCCAAGTGCTTTGCTACATCAGTAAAACCAAGCTCGCTCAAATTGTAGGACTTCGCTCTCTCCATCCCTTCAAACTTCTTAATTGCTGCTTGCTCTTCTGCTGCGGTCATTTCACGCTTCTCTTTCATGCGTTCCTCCTAAATACATATTTTTTCATTATTCGTTTACTAAATGCTGCCTATAAGACAGCTCTACACTAACCTAATTAAAAAATCCACTGCTCGACAAGTCGGCTTCCAAGCTCTTCTTCTCTTCTGCACTTAATCCACTCATCGGCCGACGCGGTACGCCTCCGGCAAACCCGGCATAATCCATGGCAAACTTCACCCCAGCTACTCCATACTGACCGCTGACTTTCTTATTCAAATCTACCAAGCGAGTGTTCAGCTCTGCTGCCTCGGCTTTCTTACCCTCTGTGTACAAGCGGTAAAAATCTCCGCACGCTTGGGGAATGACGTTCGCCAGTGAAAGCACGCCGCCACTGCCACCGGCTTCCAGTAAATCATGCACATACCCAGCACTGCCAGCTAACACACTAAAATCATCCCGGTCATAGGCACAGTTCGCTTTCCAGCTCTCACGTCCACTGTCTTTTATTCCTGCTACATTCGCATGAGCACTTACCGCTTCTACAACAGCAGTGCTTATTACCAACCCAGCTGCTACTGAAGGATTGTTGTATAACACTACCGGAATCGGCGAAGCATCGGCTACTTCCAAGATATGCGAAATCAACGCGGCATCGGTCATCTTCTTAACAAAAAAATTGGGCATAAGCAAACTTACACTGCTTACCCCAATTTCTGCTGCCTGCTTGGTTAATCGAATCGTCTCTCGGGTACTTTCTACTCCCGTTCCTGCCATCACTACCATCTCAGAGCAGGCACTGCTAACCGCCAAGCTCAAGAACCTTCACACGCTCGGCTTCACTAAGGGTCTTAAACTCTCCGTTCGTCCCAAGAATAAAGTAGCCTTTGATTCCACTGCCGTTCATCTTCTCGATGTTCTTCTTATATCCAGCATAATCTACTTCATCATTAACAAACGGTGTGCACATCGGAGCATACACCCCTCTAAGCAACTCTTTTATGGTCTCTTGGTTCATATAATCTCCTTACTCCTGCGGTTTTGAAATAACTTTAATAGCTCCGTCAATTCGTTCATTGAACGTCTTGAAGGCCAAATCAATCTGATCTATGGGAAAGGTGTGAGTAATCAAGGGCTTTAAGTCCACCATGCCTTTATTCAGCATCGCTACCGCTCGACCCACATTGGCCCATCCCTCTCCACGGACGGTGTAAATATACTTATTGTTCAATGCCAAATCTTCAAAATCTGCAGCTATCGGTACATGCGAAAAGCCTAACAGCAGAATCTTTCCCATCCGCTTACTTGCCTTAATAGCTAAAGACATGCCACTTTCACTGCCGCTAGACTCTATCACATAATCACAGCCTATCCCATTGGTCTCATCCATGATCACTTCATACGGGTCCTGCTCTGTTGTATCTATAATGATATCTGCTCCAGTCTGCTTGGCTATCTCCAAGCGACTTTTGCGTGTCCCTAGCAAAAAGACTTTCTCCGCTCCAAGTGCTTTTGCGGCTTGCACTGAGCTTAATCCCAACGGTCCAGGTCCTATTATAACGACATTCTGACCGGCTATAAAGCCTCCCAAGGTCTCTATCCCATACAACACACACCCAAGGTTCGTTGCCAAAGAGGCTTCTTCCATACTCACGCTATCGGCTATCTTGTGTACCGTATTGATGTGGTTAATCGCATATTGCGCATTGCCACCTTTAGTCGTAAATCCATTGGCCCGGTGCCCTTTGGCTCGATTACCATAGTTCAAGCAGGCCACATAATCGCCTAAGCGACAGTTGCGACACCTTCCACAGCCGCCGTGGGCTTCTACCGTTACTCGGTCCCCTATGGCAAACTCATCAACTGTTGATCCTAGGCCGACTACCGTCCCAGCATACTCATGACCAATAATATGTTCGCCATACGGTAGCTGTCCGGGCATCGGTTTATGAATCAAAGAGACATCTGTACCACATAAGGCACAAGAATCCACTTTGATTAACACATCAGCTTCTCCAGGGGACGGTACGTCCACCATCTGTATCTCAAGCTGATCAGGGCCAACTAAAACTACAGCTTTCATCTTTTCAGGTATCGTCAATTCAAGCCTCCCCTTTTGTGCAATCCTTAATAGAACATTGTAGGACTGCATGACAATCTAAATCTACCAACAACTCCTATTGTTGTCAATCTCTAGAGCTATTTCCAACCTTTTAAAACAATTCTGCCAATGATATGCCCTTTTTTCAGTTCATCCAAAGCCTCATTGGCCTCATCAAAGCGGTACGTTTTGGCAATAACCGGCTTAAGCATCTTCCGATGTGTTAACTCAATCAAGCGCAAAAGCTCATCTTTAGTTCCCAATCGGGTACCGATAACCGTCCATTCGTTGTAATGCATGCCAAGGGCATCAAGGGGGATACTTTTAAGTGGATCGTAGCCGGTAAGCAATAACGTTCCACTTTTTTTAAGGGTTTTTAAGGCAGGAACAAAGGTTGATTCCAGTCCCACACCTTCAAAAATAAGATCAACTCCCTTACCTTTGGTATAATCGGCTACAAATTCAACTAAGTCAGTTGTGCTGGTGTTAATTACTACATCGGCCCCAAATTCCTTGGCAACCGCTAAAGCTTCCTCTTTAATATCGGCAGCAATTACAATGGCGCCGGCTAACTTAGCTATTTGCAAAGCATGTAGGCCTAACCCCCCTACTCCCATAATCAGCAGCAGTTGTGCCGGCTGGATTTTGCCCAAAGCTACCAAAGCATGGAAAGGAGTAAGCACGGCATCGGTAAGCACAGCATAGTCACCTGCATCTCCGGTTTCTGGAATGGGGCAAAAACCGTAAGCTGGCAAACAGACATATTCGGCAAACCCCCCATCGTGCTCAAAGCCGAGGCGAGTTATGGTGTTACAAACGTTTTCATGCCCTGTTCGGCATTGATGGCAATCGCCGCATGCCAAATAGAAATAAGCAATGCCTCTTTGGCCCACTTCAATATGTTCAACATCTTCTCCTACTTGAACAACAGTCCCGGCCATTTCATGACCGGGAACGTGGGGAAGAGTGATAATATGAGGCAGCTTGCCGGTAGTGATCTTTACATCAGTTCCGCAAATACCGGCCGCTTCAACTTTTAATAAAATCTCATTGCGTTTGGGCGAAGGAATGGCACGTCGGTCTTCAACAAGCGGTGCATTGTACTGGTTGAGCACCATGCACCGCATCATATCTGTCTCTTTAACCGGCATAGGAAGATCCTTTAATGCCGAACAAGCCGGTAGGCTTGACCAGTATAACGATGAACATCACCAAAAATGGAGCGATGAAAGCCATCGGTGACCAAATAGCTCCGCCGATAGACATCACTTGCCCCATGATCAAGGCCGACACAGCCGTCCCTTTCACGCTTCCCAAACCGCCGAAGATAACGGTAATGAACGACAGCAGAAGCATATCAAAACCCATATAAGGGCCAACCATCATCATAGGAGCGTTTAAAGCCCCTCCAAGACCGGCAACTCCACTGGCAATGACAAAGGTCATGGTGAAAATCTTATCAACGTTAATTCCCAAAGCTTCTACCTGAGGCCTGCTGTCAACACCCGCCATAATAGCTTTACCAACGATGGTCCTATTTAGCAGCAAAGAGACCAAAATAAAGACAATAGCTGCAATGACAAAGACCAAAACGCGATACAGAGGAATTGGTACATGCAAAATGCGAACCATAATCTCAAAGGGCATCGAAACAGGTTTGGGATTCAAACCCCAAATAAACTGGACAAAACCGATACCGATGAGAAACACGCTGTACGTTGCAGAGACAGTGAACATCATATCCCTATGATACAGTCGCCTCAAAAGCTGCGTTTCAACAATGAACCCTAAAAGAGCTCCAATTCCGAAGGCACACAAACAACCTAAAAAGAAGTTGCCGGTAGTACTCATAATCGTATAACTCAAATACGCACCGAAGGTGTAATAGAGCATCGATTCCATGTTAACTACACGCATCAACCCATAGCCGATTGACAAAGCCAGTGAAACCAAGAAGAGGATACCCCCCTGACTGAGGCCATAAATGACCGCTGTTACCCATTTATCCATTATTTGCCCCTCTTGAGTGTATCTGTGCTAGCCTCTATTTGAGCGAGGCGTTTTGTCCGCTTGCGGCTGATTTTATCGGTAATGGAACTGACAAAGCCCCACAATCCGCCGCTCATCCTAAACAGAACAAGAAGCGTAATAATTCCGACAATCAACTCCCAGCGGGAAACAAAATTACTGACAATATCTTTAATGCCCAAGAATCCCAGCGCTCCAAACAGACCGCCGTACAATGTTCCGACTCCGCCAATCAATGTCGCCACAACAACCTCAATGGCACGGGAGTTTTCTCCTAGGCTGGGGTTAACAAAAGCTAAGTTGATGGCATACAAAGAACCGGCAAAACAAGACATAACCGAAGCCAAGGTAAAGCCCAGCCACCGTACTTTAAACGTGTTAAACCCAATAAATTCCATTTTTCTTTCGTTTATGCGCGTTCCTCTGAAAATTGCTCCTAAGGCAGAACGATCAAGCTGTCTGTACAGCAATAAGAAAATAAACAGCACAATCATGGTGAAGATGAAAAAATCGGGAGTACTGCGTAAATTGAGAATCGGTGTGGGGTGCATGTTCTTCCGATACCATAACCCATCGTTACCATTGGTGATGCCGATAAGGATCTTTTCAAACAGGAACACTCCCATGGCACACAATGAAGCATTAATCAAAGTGAAATAGCTACTGCGTAAGCGGATGAAACTCGGCCCGAATATGAGGCTCAGCAGCACACCGGTAACCAGTGACAAGCCCATGGCAATGTAAATATTGTGTCCAATATGGGCCAAATAGAGGGCGGCAGAATAGGCACCGGCACTCAAATAAAAGGGTTGTCCAAAAGAGACCAGCCCCAAATACCCCATCAAGACGTTATTTCCCATCACATAAATAGCAAAAATACCGACTTCGATTAGCAGCGTCATCTTACTGGGAAACAGATACCTGCTTATAATCAACAAACCGACAAAGATTATCGGATAGAGAATGCTCGTATTTCTACGATGCGGTGCCATCTCATGCATGGCGAGGCTTGGAGCACGTGTTGCATCGTTCTTCATTATAGATACCTCTCAAATTCGAGTCTCTCAATCTCCTCACGCTTGGTTGTTTCAGCCACAATCTTGCCCTCTTTCATTGAGTAGACACGATCGGCAATCTTGGCAACCAAGGGGAGGTTCTGCTCAACAATAAACAAGGTGGTCTTGCTGCGCAGCTTAGAGAATATAACGCTTAGATCTTCAATAATGGAAGGGGCCAAACCTTCGGTCGGCTCATCCATTAAAATAATGCCCGGCTTGCCAATTAAGGCCATAGCCATCAACAGCATCTGTTTCTCTCCGCCGCTGAGCTTTTCTGCTTGGCGGTCCATCAGAACATTGAGTTTAGGAAAGAAACTGAGAATTTCAGTCCAATCATGATCTCCGGTTGCATAGCTAGAAAGCTGCAAATGCTCGCGTACACTTAAGGAGCTGAAAACTTTTTTATCTTGCTGAATATATTTTAATCCGCCAAGAGCAATATCATAGGGCTTTTTCCCCTGAATCTGATTCCCTTTGAAAGCAATAGAGCCTTTTTTGGGATCAAGGAAACCGGCAATAGTTCTAAAGGTCGTTGTTTTACCGGCTCCGTTACGACCTGCCAGATACCACAATCTCACCGGCATGGACTTTCAAAGAGAGGTCGAACACAACTTCCAAATCTCCGTAGCCGACAGTCACATCGTTGACTTCAACTAAAGGAGTTGCCTCTCTATCGACAACAAGAGTATCGCCTTGGTGGTGCAAATGCGAGCGGTCCTCTTCATCCCCTTCAACAATTCTCCAGTAGCAACGTCGGACTTCTTCATCCTTCAATAGTTTGCTGGAAGGCTCCGCAAGCTATGATTGCTCCTTCGTGCATGACGGCTAATCGGTCGACAAGCTGATCAAGTTTAGAAATTTTATGTTCAACAATAACAATCGTCTTTTTGCCTTTCAATTTATTCAGGACGACCAGAATTTCATCAATTTCCTGATCTCCGATACCGGCAAATGGTTCATCAAGCAACAGCACGGTCGGATTGGCAATCCAAGACATGGCAATCTCAAGCTTTTTCTTAGCGCCCAAAGAGAGGTTGCTCACAACCATTTCCTCCAAATCGCTAAGATCGAAATCATGTAAAGCCTCTTCGACATGCGCTTTAATGTCGGGCTGTTTATACAGATTGATGCCAAAAGAGTTGAGCGGGAACTGTTTGTTCTCACGTTTTCGGTAATAGGAGAGTGCTAAGTTCTCATAGACATGTCAAATTATCGAATACGTGCACAAGCTGGAAAGAGAGCATCAAGCCAGTGTGAACACGTTGTTCTGGCTTCTGTTTGGTAATGTCCTGATCCCAGAACATTACAGATCCCTCTTCAGGTATGTGGTTTCCCGTGAGAATCCCAAGGAACGTGGTTTTGCCGGCGCCGTTGGGTCCGATGATACCCAGCACCTCATTTTCCTTGATTTCCAAGCTCACACCAGTAACTGCTGTGAACGCGCCAAATCGTTTGACCACGTTCTTTGTACTAAGAATATATTCCATTTCTGCCTTCAATAAATAATTTGGGTAGACACGCAGACAGCCGCCTGGCGACTGTCTGCGGATTATCGGTGTCGTCTCTTAGAAACCGAGCATGCTCAACGGTGGAAGAGCCTTCTCTCCGCCAAAGTATCCTTCGACTGAGAAGACGTCAAACTTGTTGACAGCCTTGGAGTCTGGCTTACCTTTAACCACGAACACGAGGTAGTCGCCTACCAGCTGGTGGTCTTCACGGAAAGCGCTGGGGCCTTTAACCGTGTCAAAGGTTTTCGAGCCGATGACTTTAGAAACTGCCTCCACATCGAATGTTCCGGCTTCTTCTACGGCGCTAAGAATCATCTGAGCTGCGGTATAGGCAATTGTACCATACGCATCAGGTGCTTCATTAAACATAGCCATATGAGCGTCGGTGTACGCTTTGGCCTTTGCTGCCAGTTCTGCATTCTCGAAGCCTTCAAGGTTCCAGTAGTAGTAGCTCAGCCCATACAGGGATTCACGTGCTCCACTGGGAATGCCCATTCCGACAACGTTTGTGATAAAGGCGTTGAACGGGATAGTGACATTATACAGACCCATGTCGTAAGCCTGTTTGAACAGGGCAATTGCATCACCGCTGAACATAGAGGCCAAGAAGACATCGGGCTTCATCCGAATTGCTTCGTTAATAGCTGCCGAGAAGTCGACGTTACCTGCAGGATACTCAGCTTTGCCAATAACTCGGCCGCCAAATTCCTTCAGAGCTGCATCAAGACCCTGCTTCATAACGATTCCCCAAGAGTCGGTTCTCTCTACCCAGTAGATTGTATCTGCTTTCAGCTGGTTTCTGATAACCGAACCTGCTAAGTAGCCGATGCTCCACGGAGTGAAGGCGACGGAGAACGTTCCGGTGGCAGAGTTGCCTTTCTCAAATGTTTCGAGAGCCGGTACTGCTGAAGAAAGGTACGGAATGGGGTCTTCAAACGACTGCTCATTAATCAGACCGGCCATCGGGTTCCATACGGCTCCGACAATGGCATCAATCTTGGCATCTCTGAGCTCTCTTAGACGGCGAGCGCCGACATCAAGCTTCATTTCGTCGTCTTTTTGCAAGACCGATACTTTCACTTTCCCCCACGGCATGTCCAAGCCGCCCCTTTTGTTGACTTCATCAACAGCGAGCAACACACCCATTCTTTGGGTTTCTGCAACAGGAGCAAACTGACCGCTAAAAGAAGTCATAAAGCCAAGCTTATATTCGCTTGGATTTGCCTTCGCTGCCTGACCTTGCGCCCACACAGGTGTAATCATTGCCAGCATCACGATAAAGAATGCAGCAAATTTGATTACCTTCTTTGTTGACATAAAGCTACCTCCTAAAGATTTTATGTCGATGCGAAACCACTTCAAAACCATACGGTTCCATATGTAGTTCGCCTAACACACAATGTACGATTGTATTACAGCGATTATATCATAGTGAACTACTATGTCAATAAAAAATTGAATTTTTTTTCACAGTTTTTCTATCTCTTTTTCAGCATGTGTTTTACTACAGCCACCTCATCTTTTTACACAGTTTAGTCGTACATTTCTCGGAAATTCACGATTTTTATCAGTCCTATTTCCCTAGGACAATCTGAAATAAAGACTATCATACATTCTCATTTTTTCAAGTTATTTATACATAAGCACCTATTCATACGATAGTTTTTTTCTCAATCGGCATCAGACAAATAGGTGTTTTGTCACCCTGATTAGGAGAATCAACATGCGCCAAATCATCTAAATTTCAGGCGGTAAGCACAAGATTTTAGTAAAAAAACCGGAACAGCAACAACGATCTATTTTGTGCTTGTTCCGGTCATTAGGTAAGAAATAGGTTTAATGCAGGTATCTGCCACCGCTGACATCCAAGTTGATGCCGCTGATGTAAGAAGCTTCATCGGAAGCCAAAAAGACCACCGCTGCTGCTATCTCGGCCGGGGTACTTAACCGCCGTAACGGGATGTTCTTAAGCGTCTGATCTCGTTCCTGCTGATCTTTGTCTTCCCACAACCCTTTAACTCGATCCCCTGTCATTGTCACCGTAGGAGCAACTCCAGTCACCCGAATCCCTTTTGGACCCCAATCATAGGCCAACTGACGAGTCAAACCTTCTACCCCAGCTTTAGCGGCCGTGTACTGCACTCCGGCTAAGCTCGCTCGGTAGTGAGCGGCCAATGCACTGATGTTCACTATCGCACCTTTACCCTGCTCTGCCATAATGGGTATCGCATGCTGACAGCAGAAAAATGCTCCCTTCAAATTCACGTTCACTACCAAGTCCCAGTGCTTCTCTTCTATCTCATCAAGCTTGTAAGGGGTGTTCAACGCTCCACCGGCATTGTTAACCAGGATGTCTATGCTCCCCAGCTCACTTTTAACAGCATCCATCACTGCCTTGACTTTGGAACTGTTAGTTACATCCATCACATGTCCCACTGCCGGATACCCAAGATCCTTAAGCTCTGAAACGGCTTTCTCTATCTGGGCTTGGTTCACATCGGTTATCACCAATTGTGCTCCCTCAGCTCCCAAGGCTTTAGCTATCGCCAACCCCATCCCCTGGGCGGAGCCGGTGACTATCGCTACCCTTTTCTCTAATCTTCTCATCTCGTTTCCCCTTCATGCACAACATTGCCCCGTGCTCTTGGGCACAGGGCAATAAGTAACTTCTTTCGTCAAGGACGCTTCATTAGGCACGGTTGGTGAAGTGGCGCTTCGAAAGATCTACTTTCACGTCCATCTTCTTCACTTCCTCTACCAAAGCGGCCAACGCACTGGGCGGCAACTTCAAAGTATTTCTCGCCCTTCCTCTTTCGCCGAGCGAAGGGGGTTACCAATCGTGGCGGTGTCAGAGTACTCATGGTGCTCCATCGGCACCCACATGCTCTCAGCTCCCATGAATGTCACAAAACCAGATCCATCATGCTTGCTGAACTTATCGCCCATAAAGCGCGGGGCATGGGTGCGGTCCTGACGGGCACGGCCCATTGCAATCGAACTCGGGCAATAGGCCCAAGCGGTGCTGGTCTCAAGCTCTCCTGCATGCCAGCCCGGAGTCTCTACTTTCGGTCCTTCCATGATGTCTTCTACAATGCTGAAGGTTCTTTCGGTGGGGGGTCTTGTACCAACCAACAAATGCGCCAGTCTCATAGCGAATCTTGCGCCGAATGTCGTCAACTACTTTCGAGTTACTTCCATGGTGGGTGACGAAAATCATCTTGTTGTAACCATGGTAAAATAAGGCTCATTGCCAAATCATACACTACCGAGCGGTAGGTGTTGCCGCTGAAAGTCAGCGTACCGGGTTCCTTTGAACACTTCACCCATGTGGTGCGGCGAATACCCTACGGGAATCAACGGGGTGTACAGCGTATCGCAAAGCGGGGCTGCCTGCTCGATTACTCCCATCGCGGTGAAAACTATCTGTCCCTAAAGGGACAATGGTCGCCGTGCTTCTCTGTCGATCCCATCGATACAATAATCGTATCGTTAGTCGCCAAGTGCTTCGCTACATCAGTAAAACCAAGCTCGCTCAAATTGTAGGACTTCGCTCACTCCATCCCTTCAAACTTCTTAATTGCTGCTTGCTCTTCTGCTGCGGTCATTTCACGCTTCTCTTTCATGCGTTCCTCCTAAATACATATTTTTTCATTATTCGTTTACTAAATGCTGCCTATAAGACAGCTCTACACTAACCTAATTAAAAAATCCACTGCTTCGACAAGTCGGCTTCCAAGCTCTTCTTCTCTTCTGCACTTAATCCACTCATCGGCCGACGCGGTACGCCTCCGGCAAACCCGGCATAATCCATGGCAAACTTCACCCCAGCTACTCCATACTGACCGCTGACTTTCTTATTCAAATCTACCAAGCGAGTGTTCAGCTCTGCTGCCTCGGCTTTCTTACCTTCTGTGTACAAGCGGTAAAAATCTCCGCACGCTTGGGGAATGACGTTCGCCAATGAAAGCACGCCGCCACTTGCCAACCGGCTTCCAGTAAATCATCGCACATACCCAGCACTGCCAGCTAACACACTAAAATCATCCCGGTCATAGGCACAGTTCGCTTTCCAGCTCTCACGTCCACTGTCTATTATTCCTGCTACATTCGCATGAGCACTTACCGCTTCTACAACAGCAGTGCTTATTTACCAACCCAGCTGCTACTGAAGGATTGTTGTATAACACTACCGGAATCGGCGAAGCATCGGCTACTTCCAAGATATGCGAAATCAACGCGGCATCGGTCATCTTCTTAACAAAAAAATTGGGCATAAGCAAACTTACACTGCTTACCCCAATTTTCTGCTGCCTGCTTGGTTAATCGAATCGTCTCTCGGGTACTTTCTACTCCCGTTCCTGCCATCACTACCATCTCAGAGCAGGCACTGCTAACCGCCAAGCTCAAGAACCTTCACACGCTCCGCTTCACTAAGGGTCTTAAACTCTCCGTTCGTCCCAAGAATAAAGTAGCCTTTGATTCCACTGCCGTTCATCTTCTCGATGTTCTTCTTATATCCAGCATAATCTACTTCATCATTAACAAACGGTTGTGCACATCGGAGCATACACCCCTCTAAGCAACTCTTTTATGGTCTCTTGGTTCATATAATCTCCTCTTACCCTATAGATGCGAATAATTTTTCTTACTGCTTTATCGACAAACTCATTGTCGTTGATATGCAGGTCATACTCTGTGTACTCAATACGTGGCAACAAATGCTTTTTAAAAGAAGCAATGAAAGCTGCATTGCCCTCTGGATCCCAGTGCTCGCGTCCTTCGGTATCGGGGAAAGAGAATCCTTTAAGCGGTACCATTACCGACACATCTCCTGTTGACTTGTTGATTTCTCTCTGCGGCAATTCTGCCAACTTCAGTCAGCTCTTCTGCAGTTCAATCGCACTGAACGTTAGCATTGGGTTGTGCACTAAGTGCTTGCGCTCTTTTTTCAACTTCTCATCCAAAGAAGCAAGCGGTCCCAAAACTGCGTAGTTGACGCTCCCGGGGGCTATGACTTGAGGAACTGCCAATCGTGCGGCTGCTTCAAGACGTCCTTCACGAATTGATCCGTGTAACCCCCCGTAGTAGCGATCTCCGATTTCATGCATGTTCAAATCAAGTACGCCAACAAAGCGTCCCTCTTCAATCATCTCTTCCATGGCAATGCCACCAGTCCCGTTTTGATGAAAAGCCCACAAACTCGTAACCGGCTGCCTCTATTAGGCTTTTGGCTCGCATGGCTCCTGGGGTGGTGGTCCCAAGCATCGATACTCCGATGGCTCCTTTAGTAACCTGCGTATCTGCTTTGGTTTTCTGAGCCTGTTTGACCATGGCACAGATGCCGGCAGCAGCAACTGTCAAAGACACTGCGAGTTACGAAATTGATACCTAAAATATCGGCAACCGAATGCATCATAATGATGTCTTTGGTTCCCACAAACGGGCCAAAAGTGGCCGTTCCCGAAGCTTACGGTAGTAACCATGAATTTAGGCACACCAAATGGAAGGGTCCGCATTGCAGCAGTGCTGATAGCGGTCCCCTGTGCTCCGCCTAGACCCAAAACAGCATCAATTTTCCCCTCATCAAAGAGGCGCTTAGTCATCTTCTCTGTTCCGGCAATGATGGTATCGATGCATTCGCCCTTATTTTTAGTGCGGTACAGTTCCTTAGCATCAATGCCGAGCTGCTTCTTGAACAATTTGATCGGCAGTGATGTCAACCTCCCCGTCAAAGGGGAGGAACATCCCGGTGTTCATAATTAATGTATCAACTCCATTGCGAAGCAACTTGATCGCGGGCATAGTAAGCCTCTTCACTTTTTGTATCCATGGTTGCAATGATTAGTATCTGTCGGCATGCCTACTCCTGCGGGTTTTGAAATAACTTTAATAGCTCCGTCAATTCGTTCATTGAACGTCTTGAAGGGCCAAATCAATCTGATCTATGGGAAAGGTGTGAGTAATCAAGGGCTTTAAGTCCACCATGCCTTTATTCAGCATCGCTACCGCTCGACCCCACATTGGCCCATCCCTCTCCACGGACGGTGTAAATATACTTATTGTTCAATGCCAAATCTTCAAAATCTGCAGCTATCGGTACATGCGAAAAGCCTAACAGCAGAATCTTTCCCATCCGCTTACTTGCCTTAATAGCTAAAGACATGCCACTTTCACTGCCGCTAGACTCTATCACATAATCACAGCCTATCCCATTGGTCTCATCCATGATCACTTCATACGGGTCCTGCTCTGTTGTATCTATAATGATATCTGCTCCAGTCTGCTTGGCTATCTCCAAGCGACTTTTGCGTGTCCCTAGCAAAAAGACTTTCTCCGCTCCAAGTGCTTTTTGCGGCCTTGCACTGAGCTTAATCCCAACGGTCCAGGTCCTAATTATAACGACATTCTGACCGGCTATAAAGCCTCCCAAGGTCTCTATCCCATACAACACACACCCAAGGTTCGTTGCCAAAGAGGCTTCTTCCATACTCACGCTATCGGCTATCTTGTGTACCGTATTGATGTGGTTAATCGCATATTGCGCATTGCCACCTTTAGTCGTAAATCCATTGGCCCGGTGCCCTTTGGCTCGATTACCATAGTTCAAGCAGGCCACATAATCGCCTAAGCGACAGTTGCGACACCTTCCACAGCCGCCGTGGGCTTCTACCGTTACTCGGTCCCCTATGGCAAACTCATCAACTGTTGATCCTAGGCCGACTACCGTCCCAGCATACTCATGACCAATAATGTGTTCGCCATACGGTAGCTGTCCGGGCATCGGTTTATGAATCAAAGAGACATCTGTACCACATAAGGCACAAGAATCCACTTTGATTAACACATCAGCTTCTCCAGGGGACGGTACGTCCACCATCTGTATCTCAAGCTGATCAGGGCCAACTAAAACTACAGCTTTCATCTTCTCAGGTATCGTCAATTCAAGCCTCCCCTTTTGTGCAATCCTTAACAGAACATTGTAGGACTGCATGACAATCTAAATCTACCAACAACTCCTATTTGTTGTCAATCTGCCCAAGCAAACCAACCACTTCTGCGGCACCGCTTTTAGCATTTGACAAGATAGCGATTACAGCATAGAATCCTATCAGACGTTTTACTGTATTACAGTATAACATTAAAGCCGTGGGATTGCATGTTTAATTTTTTGCTTTCTGCGGTTTGATGGCCGGTATGAATGGAGCTTCCACAGTTGGTCAGCACCGGAAAACGATGTTTATAACAATTGCCTTTGGGGCAAAGGAAGAGGAGAAAGCAATGGATATTCCCAAGAAGATGAGAGCAGCAGTGCTCTACGGTTTAGAAGATATCAGGGTTGTTGAGCGAGATGTTCCCGTTCCTGCAGAGTATGAGGTTCTCATTAAAGTTGAGTCCTGCGGAGTCTGCGGTGGGGATGTAAAAATCATTTCTCGCGGAATTCCCAACATGCCTCCATTCGGCGAATTCATCATTGGCCATGAATACTCGGGAGTTATTGTTTAAAAAACACCCCTCCGTACATGAGTTCGAAATTGGCGATCGCGTTACTGTTGAAGTCCATAAAGGGGGTGCGACCGCTGTCAGAACTGCCGCCAGGGCATGTACACTGCCTGTCTTAACTACGGCAATAAAGAGATGGGTCACAGAGCTAACGGTTTTACCACTAACGGTGGTTTTGCCGAGTATGTTGTCAACCATGTCAACACGCTGACAAAAATGCCCGATAATATCACCTTCGACCAAGCAGCCATCGTCACCACAGCCGGCACACCGTTGTTCGGTATTGAGAAGATGGGCGGCTGGATTGCCGGTTTCTCAGTGGCAGTCATTGGTCCCGGAGCTATTGGCTTGATGGCCGTCCAAAGTGCTAAAGCCCTTGGTGCCGATAAGGTCATTTTAACTGGAACTCGTGACGATCGCCTTGAGCTGGGAGCTTCTTTGGGAGCAGACCACATCGTCCAACTCCAAAAAAGAAGACGTTGTAAAGAAAGTAAAAGAGTACACCAACGGCCTAGGAGCCGACCTTACACTGGTAGCCGCTGGCAGCAGCGAAGCCTTACAGACCGCCATCGAAATCACCCGTCGCGGGTGCTAATATGGTTCTGTTGGCTCACTTTGATGATCCGATTAACAATGTTGACATCGGAGCAGCTGTTTTCAGAGGCAATGAGTATTTATACAGTGCGAGGAGAAGGAAGCAGCACCGTTAAAAGCGCTTTGTCGCTGATGCACAGAGGCTTGATTAATGCTGATCCGTTAATTACCCATCACTTCTCCCTCGATGATATCAACGAGGCATTCCGCACCTTCAGGGCGCGTGAAGCCAACGCACTGAAAGTCATTGTAAAGCCATAGAGGCAAAAACACATTAGGAGGAAATTGTGTCTGAATTTTCTATGTATAACAACATGAAAGTCGGAATCGTACACTTCAAGGCCTTCCCTTCAGTTGTAAACGGGGTAGGACCGGTTGTGGAGACTTTGCGCAAACTGGTTGAGGATGATTTTTGGACCGCTATCGAAGTCGGTATGGTCAAGGACGTCAAAGCCAGAAACGAGGCTCGCAAGTTGCTCGAAATTTCTCATATGGAAGTTTGCTATGCAACGCAGCCCAAAGTTTTGTCCAACAAGCTGAATCTCAACTCGTTTGACAAAAAAGAGCGCAACCAAGCTATCAGCTCGGTAAAAAGTGCCGTTGACGAAGCTTACGATTTGACTGCCACTCGTGTCCGCTTGATTTCAGGCAAGGACCCCGGAGAGGAGAGAAGAGAAGAGGCTAAGGATATTCTTGTCGACTCGATTAGCGAAATCATTGATTATGCTAACGAGCAGGGCAAACTGTTCTTCACCCTTAAGATCTTCGACCGCGATATCGACAAATGTTCTTTGATCGGTCACTTCAAAGATGCTGCCGACGTAGCTGAAAAGCTCTCCAAGCGTTTTGATAACTTCGGTCTGCTAAGCGACCTTTCGCACTTCCCGCTTTTGGGGTGAAGATCCGAAGGACGCCATCCCTCTTATCGAGAAGTATCCGCTTGATTTCCACATTGGAAACTGTGTGATGAAGGAGCGCAGACATCCGCTGTATGGCGATTTGCAACCGCGCTTCGGCGTTCCCGGCGGAGAGCTTGACACTGAAGACGTTATCAAGTATTTCCAATTATTGAAGGATCGTAAGCTTATTGGCTCTGGCAAGAAGCCCGTAGTCAGCGCTGAAGTAAGGCCCCTGCTCGCCGAAGAGTATTCTGAAGCGATTATTGCCAACACCAAGCGCGTCATCAAAGAGGCTTGGGCTGCTGTCAACTAGCATTCGCTTTTGCGAAAGCTACATCATTCACTGCGTGCTGCATCCATCCGCAAGGAGGATGCAGCTTCGTATAAGAAATAACGGAAGGAGGAAAGAAAAATGTCTGAAGATAAGAGAGACAAATACATTTTTTACTGTTGATGACATTCCTTGGAAATCGACCCACGGAGGTTCGGTTAAATCAAAGCTCATTTTGGATGAAGACCACGGTGGACCAACACGCTTCTCGCTTTTGGTTAACTCAATGAGAGCCGGCTTGAACTGCAAGCACGACACTCCGGGACACTTCCATGAGGAAGAGCACTTTTTGTACGTCACCGATGGTACCGGTGGTGTTTCGATTGATGGCGTTGTCTACGAAGTAGAGCCCGGCGATGTTGTCTACATCCCGCCGAAAGCAGTGCACTACATTTTCGCCGACCCCATTGGGGATATGACCTACTTGGTGCTCTATTCACCCGGCGGGCCTGAAAAGAGTCTTTAAGGCAAAGGAGTAGACATGTCTTCAGAACTATCAGAGATTAAGGTAAATTTTCTTGGGCGCCGCCAAATCAGTGTTGACTATAGAGGGAATACGATTCTCACCGACCAGCCGGTTAGCGCTGGGGGAGATGGACAGGCTCCAACAGGCTTCGATTTATACGTCGTCTCTTTGGCTGCTTGTGCCGGCTTTTACGTCCAGCTTTTCTGCTTGAAACGGCAGATTCCACTCGATTCTGTTTCGATGAGCATGGTGCCAGTATTTGATCCGGAAACCGATTTACTCTCTAATTTTAATCTTGTCGTCAAAACGAATGACCAATTCCCGGAGAAATACAAAAAGACAATTCACAACTTGATCGATCAATGTTCAGTGAAGAAAAGTCTTGAAAATCCGCCAAAGGTAAACATCGAGCTTGCCGACATGTAAATTGTCGCCTTAAAAAACATCCCTTTTTTAGGGATGTTTTTTTTTTGCCTTAATCGGTCAATCTTTATAAGCGACCAAATCGATTTCAATCAACGCATCTCGTGCTAAGGCAACAACGCCAATGGTTTGTGCGAACCGGCTCGCGTCCGCTAATGAACTGCTTCTCATAAACAGTGTTCATCCCACCGATATCGCGGGGAAGATTCTTTAAAAAGACACGGGCGCTCATCACATGTTCTGGTCTCGTAACCGGCAGCTTTAAAGATTCTCCAAATATTTTTGAAGACCATTTCTGTTTGCTCTTCAATAGTCTCTGGCAACGGAGCTTCTGGGTTATCGGGGGTCGACTGGAATTTGGCCCGCCATGAAAAATAGGCCGTTTTTCACTGTTCCATGACGATAAGGACCGAAGGTATTTTGGCATGTCGTCGGGTCTGATGATGGTAATATCAGCCATAGGTATTTCTCCTTTTCTAAAGCCCCTCCTTTAAGAAGAGGGGCTCGGTTGTAGTATTATGGTTTTAAATGTTTCGGGATGGCGTACTGAGCTGAAGTCAAATGTTGCATGGTTCTCTTTAGTCAGCGTCAAAACTGGAGTTACCACCATTTTTTCGGTACTCTGCCCAGTCATGGCTTTATATAAAGCACGTACGGCTTCTTGACCTTGCAACACCGTCTCTTGAATGGCAAAAGCTGCCATAAGACCGTTATCAAGATTCTGCAAGCCGATTTCAGTTGGGTTAGCAGAGGCAACCTTAATTTGGTTTTGTCTGCCGGTAGCTACAATGGCCGTCACTGCCGCTGCTGCCAAATCATCATTGGCGGTGTAAACACCTCTGAGATTGGGGAAGCCTTGAATCCATGTTTCCATCAAGTTGGCAGCAATGGTGCGATCGATTTCAGTCCATTGTTCGGCAACAATATGCATGTTGGGATACTTTTGCTTTATTGTGTCGCGAAACCCGTCGGCTCTGTCTTCAGACCAGCCATTACCAGCAGGACCGCTGAACATTACCAGCTCCCCCGCAGAGCCCAAAACTGCGGCTAAGGCATCGGCTTCAATAACTCCCATAGCATAATCGTCGGCTACCACTTTGGTTGTCACCACATCGGTATTGGCCTGACTGCCTGCCCCAACTACGGGAATGCCTCTGCGAACAGCCTCTTCGACCACGGGAACGACCCCCTGCCCGTCTGTTGCAGAAACAACAAGACCGTCAACGCCTTGCTGCATCAAGTTTTCAATCTGATCAATCTGTTTGTCTAAATGGGCAAACCCACCAGCTTCCAGATAAATCATTTTCAGTCCCAGTTTCTCTGCTTCTGTTTTGATTCCATACAACAACGGAATTTCGTACGAGTGGGCCAATAGAGGCAGCGACACTCCGATTGTCAACTGCTTAGTCCCAGGAGCCTCTGCCTTCCCTGCAGCAAATAGGGCCTGAGTCGTGATGCACAACATCAAAGCCAAAATCAAAAAAAGACTCTTCCACCTTTTTCCCATGTTCTTCCTCCTTTTTGTAGAACAAAGTAGTATGTGAAAACTCGTGCAGCTTGTTATCTGCACTTTCTCCTTTTACAATAGTGCTTTTAGCAAAATACCTACTTAGACCTCCTCTATGCAGGCATTGGTGCCATTGTAGCATGCAATATACTAAATCGATATATTTATATATAACTGGTAGAGCAAGAGCATCCCCGTTTTTGGGGATGCTCTAAGATGATTGGAATATGTTAGTCTTTGTAAGCTACCAAATCAATTTCGACTAGGCAATCTTTAGCTAAGGCGGTCACTCCGATAGTAGTGCGCACCGGCTCTTTGTTTGGAATGAATTGTTTTTTATAAACGCTATTCATCCTATCAATATCCCGGGGCAAATCTTTGAGAAAGACGCGCACACTCATCACGTGCTCGGGCCCATAGCCGGCAGCTTCCATGATTCTCCAGATGTTTTTAAAAACAATTTCAGTCTGTTCTTCTACCGTGGCGGCCAAAGGAGCTGTTGGGTTATCAGGATCAACAGGAATCTGGCCTGCCATAAAAAACAAACCGTTCTTTATGGTTCCATAGCTGTATGGTCCATTGGATTTGGGCATATTTGTTGGCCTGACATAGGTAATTTCACTCATGATCTCTCCTTCAGGCTCCGGCCTGCTTTGGTTTCATCCTCACGTTAACAAATACAACGGCAATAACGATGGCTCCCCAGTAACATATCTCTGAAATAGGGAGATACGTGGGCGAGGTCCATGCCGTTACCCAAAATGGCAATAATCAGCACCCCGATAGTAGCCCTTAACACGTTCCCTTCTCCTGAGAAAAGGTGCGAACCGCCGATAATGACTGCCGCAATTGTCTCAAGATGCATCCCTTCGGCCAGTGTTGCCGAACCGCTGGCGGCTCGAGAACTAAGCATTACCCCGGCCCAAGCGGCCAGTGAAACACTGAGGATTTGGGCTAGCACTTTGTAAAAGCGGACTTTAATACCGGCCAACCGGGCGGCATCTTCATCAGATCCCACCGCGTAAATACTCCGTCCCCATACTGTGTAGGTTAAAAAGAGGTGAGCCAGTGCCCACACTCCCCAAAGCCACAATGACCAGCCAGGGAATCGGTCCAATGTATTTCATACCGATAAAGGTATACGATTTGGGCAATCCGCTAATCGGTCTTCCTTTGGTAATTTCAAAGGCCAAACCACGGGCGATTGTCATCAGACCAACCGATCCAATCGTCGGGTCGACTTTGAAATATCCGACAACAATACCCATCAGTAACCCTGTTCCGACTCCCGAAAGAATGCCGGCAATATATCCGGCAGCGGTGCCAAATTTTAAGGCAATTGCGGCCGAAGAGACGGCTCCCAGCGCCACAGAAGCCCCGATGGCCAAGTTCAAGCCGCCGGCAATAACAGTGAACGTTTGGGCAGCAGTGGCAACCATCAGAACTGAAGCGTGACGCAAAATATTAATCTGGTTAAAGCGGTTACCAAAGTGAGGTGAGATAAAATACATCGCCACCCACATAACCAACAGGAGCACCAGCGGCCCGTAGGTGGACCATTTGAAGCCTCCTTGCGCCGGTGGGTCGCAAACATTCTCTTTTCGTTTGCCAAATATGTTTTGTAAAGATAGTTTCATGTTCATACTCCAACCTTTTGTTTGCGCAGTGAAATGCCGGTCAAGTTCGTAAAGCCCTCGGTCCTCACATTATTGAGCATAACTGCAAAGATAATAATCAAACCGCGAGTTACCATCTGCATATATGTGGATACATTGAGCAAGGTCAGCCCGTTAAGCAAAGCTACGACTATCAGCGCACCGACGGTTGCTTGCAGCAAGTTTCCTTTACCCCCTTGCAGGCTCACTCCACCAATGGCGGCTGCCGCAATAGCATCAAATGCCAAATCGGAGGCCAAATCGGGGTGAGCGCAATAAATGCGGCTGCTCATGATAATAGCGGTAATAGCTGTCAACAGTCCGGCAAAAGCATACGTTGTAATACCGATACTTACCACTTTTCTTCCCGACAGGCGGGCAACGTTGCGGTTGTAGCCAATGGCATACAAGGTTCTTCCGTACGTTGTGTACAAGACAATCATTCTGAGAATCAAAAAGGCGGCTACGGCAATAATGATGGGAATCGGAATCGGTCCAATAAACCCTCTGCCGAAAATCTCAAAGTTACATACACCTACCAGCTCAATGGGAGTGCTTGTCGTCAGATAACGAGCCAACCCTGAAAGCGAAGTAAGCATACCAAAGGTGATGATAAACGAAGGAAGGTTGAAGTAAAAGACTAAAACTCCGTTGACCAAACCCAAAAGAATGCCGCAGATTAAACCGATAATCAAGCTAACTGCCAAAGGCAGGTTATACCATGTCAAACAGATACCGATGATAACGCTTACAAGCGATGCCATCGAACCCATCGACAAATCGATTTGACCTGTCAAAAGAACTAATGTCTGCCCATAGACAGCAATAACCGTAATAGCTCCAATTCTCAAAATATTGATGATGTTGGTGGCGGAAAAGAAACGCCTGTCCAAGAACACCATCGCTACGATGATAACTCCTAAAAGAATCAAGCTGGCGCTCGATTCCTGCAGCCTTCGTTTAAAGGCTTCCGTATTCAACTTCATGCTTCACTCTCCCTTGCTCCAGAACGGCTTTTTTTTACCTCTCCGAATACGGCTGCAATCAACTGCTCCCGTTTAACGTTGTCGTGCTTGAACTCCTCAACAATCTCTCCGTCACGAATAACGTAGATTCTGTCGCACATACCCAAGACTTCAGAGTAGTCGGTGGAGAACAACAGGACTGTTTTGCCATCTTCTACCATCTGATGGAACAAAGCATAAATTTCTGTTTTTGCTCCTACATCAATACCGCGAGTCGGCTCGATGCAGACCAGAATTTCAGCCGCTTTTGCCAACCATTTGGCAATGACAATCTTTTGCTGGGTTTCCTCCACTGAGGTTTTTGGTTGCCGCATAGAGATTCGGAGTGACGATGTTGAGTTTTTTAGCATACTCTTGGGCCACTTTTTCTTCCGAATCCATGTTAATCCAGCCCATCTTTCCAAGCATTTCCAACAAGGGGAGCGAAATGTTCTGAATAACAGGGAAATCTACAATGACTCCCATATCGCGACGGTCGGAAGGGATCAGCCCAATATTATTGGCAATGGCATCAATGGGTGTTTTGAGCTTCACCGGATTACCATCAATAAAGACTTGTCCGCTTCGTTCGTTCAAAATGCCGGCCAAAGAGTGGGCCAACGGCTCCATTCCCGAACCGATAACTCCCGTAATACCGACAATCTCGCCTCTGCGGGCTTCAATATTGATATCATTATAGGTACCCAGGCAAGCACAAACCCTCTGTTTTCAGTCTAACCTCTTTGGGTGTTACCGGAGTGTGGGGGTACTGCTCTTCAATGCGAGTTCCCACCATCTCTTCAACAAGGAAGTCAGTGTGCAAATCTTTGTCCACCACATGGGTGCTTACTTTCTTGCCGTCTCTGAATACAGTCACCCTATCGCCGATTTCAGAAAGTTCTTCAAGGCGGTGGGAGATGTAGATAATAGCAATTCCCTGCCTGCGCAACTCTTTAACCAATTTAAATAGGTTTTGAATCTCTCCGGAGCTCAGCGCACTGGTCGGCTCATCCATAATGAGGAGCTTTGCCTCTCCTAGCAAGGCTCGGGCGATATCGGACAATCTGCTTTTCGGAAGCTAAGAGAGTCGAGACCTTCCTTTTTAAATCGAGTTTGACGTTCAGCTTGCCCAAAATCTCTTCGGCAATCCTGTAGGTCTCCTTCCAGTTAACAATGGGGCCCATAACCATCGGGCGGTGGCCGATGGTAATATTTTCAGCCACATCCAAGTTTGGCAGAAGCATAAACTCCTGGTGAATTGTCTTAATGCCCGCCTTTTGTGCGTCAATGGGCCGGGCGAAAAGAACTTGTTCTCCGCCAAGCCATATCTTCCCCTCATCAGGGGGGAACTTACCAGAAAGAATGTTAATTAACGTGCTCTTTCCGGCACCGTTTTCTCCGATCAGGAAGTGGACCTCTCCCCGTTTTATTTCGAAGTCGACTTTATCCAAAGCCTGCACTCCGGGGAAGGCTTTACTGACCCCTTCAACCCGCAGTAGCGACTCATTTCCCATTTCAGTGTTCATATGCCGATACCTCTATTTCAATGTCGTGATACGGATCCCATCCCTTCTCATAATCTTCATTCATTCGAGAGACTTCAAATGCAGCCCATACCGGATGACGTCCTGCATCGAAGTACGTTTCAAATACCTCTTCAACTATGGGTAGGTCGTTCATATCACGCAAATACAACCGTGCTTCAAATGCATCTTTTAAAGAGGAGCCAGCCACTTCCAAAACTGCCTGAAGGTTCTCCATGCAGCGGATGGTCCTCTCTTTAAATGTTCCATTAATCAGGCGCTTGGCCACCGGGTCGATTGCTCTGACTCCCGCTAGCCACAGATAAGAGCCAATGCGGATTTCCTTGACTAAACGGTCCGGTAGGCAACTGCCCCTTCTCCGTTCGCAGGTGTTCCATATCGTCTTTTTTGTAGGCATCACATTCGATGGCAATACGCTGTTCATGCATCAATCTTGCCGGTTCCACAATAACGCGCAAGGGAAATTTCTCATACAAAGGCCGTGTAACTTCATTAACGATAATTCGGTCAAGCATGTTGCGCACATACACACGCATGCGCAAAGCGTGCTGCACATCAGAGCCCGCTTTTTGCAACAATCTCTCCATTTCGGTAAAGCAAGCGGCAACTTCATCGGCAAACATCTTTTGATCATACGTAATAGAAGTTGCTTCGGGAACTACTGCACTCAGACTAATATAATCACCATAAGCGACAGCACCTGACCAAGGAGCATACCGTTTGTCCTCATAATGGGTCACCTCAACGCTTGAGTCAGCGGCGATGCAATGAATAAGGACATCTAAATCATCTTCAAATCGGTGCATTTCAAGAATGGTAGCCGTGGGCATTTTGTCAGCATCAAAACGCTTGGCAACTTCTTGAGCCACATTATCGGCATTCCGCATGTTTCTTAGATATACAGTCAGCTTGACAACGTTTTGCACCGTTGCCCCAGCTTCTCTAAGAATCACATCAAGATTATCAAGGCACTGAGACATATGTGCCGAGAAATCCCGATTTTCTATTAGTTTGCCCGTTTGCGGGTCTATTGGACGAACCCCAGAACTGTAAATGAGACCGTCAATCCTCACAGCATGATTCCGTGAATTCTTCTCTTTCCAACCAGTAAAAAATTGCATTAAGATACTCCTATCTCTTTTCGATTTCTGTGCAAAAGTTGTGTCATTCTATCTTGGTGTTCAGCTTACACCCTGCAAGGATTTCGTCGCCTAAAACAAACAAGAACTCGCTTAAAAAATGCAATGGCCTTAGGCCGCTTCTTCTCTTAATATCTCACGTTTCTGTGCCTAATGAGCACAGTGAGTCCCATCCGTTGTATGGATGGGACTCTTATTCAATTACCTCACGGTTTGAAGGTCTCGGGGTGTCTTACGGAACTGAAATCAAATGTCGCGTGGTTTTCGCGAGTCAATTTCAGAGCGGGTGTAAGAACCGTTTTGTCAGTCGGCTGGCCGGTCATGGCTTTGTATGCCGCCCTAACGCCTTCTCGGCCCTGCAAGACAGTCTGCTGAATGGCAAATGCAGCCACCAAGCCGTTGTCAAGGTTTTGCAAGCCGATTTCGGTCGGGTTGGCAGAAGCAACTTTGATCTGGTTCTGCTTGCCTGCTGCTACGATAGAAGCAACTGCGGCAGCTGCCAAGTCATCATTGGCAGAGTAGACACCATTGAGGTTGGGGAACGCCTGCATCCAAGTCTCCATGAGGTTGGAAGCAATTGTTCTGTCAACTTCGGTCCACTGCTCAGCAACAATTTTCATGTTGGGATATTTTTTCTCAACAGTTTCACGGAATCCGGCTGCGCGATCTTCAGACCACTCGTTTCCCGGAGGACCGCTGAACATGACAAATTCACCCTTGGAACCGTACAGTTCGGCCAAAGCATCGGCCTGGATGACGCCCATTTCATAGTCGTCGGCCAAGATTTTGGTTGTGACGTTCTCAGTGGCTGCCTGGCTGCCGACTCCGACTACGGGAATACCCATTGCCATGGCCTGCTCGACCACGGGGACTACGCCCTTGGCATCGGTGGCACCGACCAGAAGAGCATCAACTCCCTGTTGCATCAAGTTCTCAATCTGGTTGATCTGTTTGTCAAGGTGAGTGAACCCACCAGCTTCAAGATAAACAACCTTGACTCCAAGCTTGGCAGCTTCATCTTGAATTCCATACAGCAAAGGAATCCAGAACGAGTGAGTCAGCATGGGCAATGCAGCACCGATGACCAACTGTTTCTCTCCGGCAACTTCCGCTTTTCCGCCGGCAAAGAGAGACTGTCCCACGACGGAGAACAGCAGCGCGAGAATCAATATGACACTGATCCATCTTCTTTTCATCTTTTTCCTCCCTTAGAAAAATGATTGGATATAAAAAGAGTCCCACATCGAACATGGATACGGCATCGGGGAACGTTCCTTCCCTTCAAACCGACACTCAGCATCCAAAGCAGGGCTCTAATTCCCTTTTCTCCTCCACAGACATTGCATAACAACGCGAGCTCACACAAGAACGTTTCCTTTTTACCATTTCTTACTTTAAAAAGTTCCTCCTGAGGAAATGCCTATGGCCTTTGTTACCTGTTTCAACTCGCAAAACAGCATGAATTGCACCTGTTTTACCTGTCTGATTGTACAACAAGCTCATTATAGCATAGTACCAGTATTCGTCAATCTATAAATTTTTCTCTATTCCTACTTCTTTACTAGGAAGTAGTAAGAAATAGCCACTTTAAAAGCATGAGAAATTTATTGCCTATCTTGGCGAAACTTACGTGCTATTTGAGGCTTTACTACCACCCCCGGTCCATTAATACACCCCCCTTCGCAGCACATCACTTCCACCAAAATCGGCAGCGATGGGCCGTTTTTCCCAAGACGAGAGAACTCGTACCGTTTTTTTATCAAGACCGTCAACGCTGTGAACTCTCAGCTCTTTTTGATCACTGCGCCTATTCACACAAGCCGCCACCCCTCCACTGAGGGCAAACTGGCGACAATCGGTCCAGCTCTGCTTTTTGCTCCTCTTCACATTCTTCCATTTCGCGCACATCAATATCCTTGGCCAAAAAGAGGGCTGCCAGCTCGCTGAAAGTCATAACCGCATCTATCTCTGCAAGATGAGCTGCCTCAGAGCGTTTGGCCAAACATGGACCGATAAAAACGTTCTTTGCTTGGGGATATTTTTGGCGAGCTTGTTGGCCCGTATACGCCATTGGCGATAAGGCGGTACTCAGATGCCCCGATAATTGGGGAAGGTGTTTATCCACTAAAGCTGTATAAGCGGGACAGCAACTGGTAGTCATGAACTCCTTTTTTTGAAGCAACTCTTCTGCTTCATGATAACTGGTGGTTTCAGCTCCTTGAGCCACCTCCAACACTGCCGAAAAACCAGCTTCTAAAAGAGCCTTTGAAATTTGAGACAGCGTGCCGGGAAATTGTCCTTCTATGGAGGGGGCAATCAGAGCCACTGTCGGCACTTCTTCTTTTAAGTATAAAGCTATTTCCATCATTTCAGAACGCTCCACAATCGCCCCAAAAGGGCAATTGGCAGCACATTTGCCACAGCTGATGCATTTTTCTTTGTCCAATTCTACATATCCATGTTCGTTTTTATGCACGGCGTCTACAGGACAGGCCGACTCACAGGGGACTGGTACATGGACAATAGCTCCAAAGGGACAGACGCCCATACATTTACCGCAGCGGATACAACACTCTTCATCAATTTCGGCTTGGCCTTGATCAAAGGTGATACAGGTTTTGGGACAGTTGGTCAAACAAGGACGGGCAATGCATTGACGACACGCCGCACTGACAAAATAGCGCTCTTTAGGACAGGCACTGCAGGCTGTGGGAATGGTAGTAAGAACCGGCTCTCCTTGAAGTGAGCGTCCCTTTTGACTGGCAGCAAAAGCGCCCAGACTTTTAAGTTCGTCATCTTCACTGGGAATATCGACTCCCATCATGGCCATAATGCGGTAGCGAACCATAGCTCGCTCTTTGTAAATACAGCAGCGACTTGATATCCTCTCTTTGGGAATAATGGCAAACGGTATGGCATCAATCTTCTGCTCAAAGCCGTCGGCAAAAAAGGCTTTTAAGACTTCAGTTTGAACTTGCCTTTTTATGAAGGTATATTGGTTATTGATTTCAAGCATCCAGTGCCTCTTTTATTAACAGGATAAATTTCGTTTGGTCCACTTCTGCATGCAATTGCTCCCCTATTTGCACATAAGGGGGGCGCAGGCCTCTTTGATGTTCTTTACAACACCCTAGGCAGGAAACTCCTTCCACTTCAATTCTTTGTTGCAGTTCAGAATCCAGAAAATCGCCATATAACAACAAATCGGCTCCTCCTTGTACAAAACAAGCGGTTCCCATGCAAATTCTCACCATGATTTTCTGTGTAACCATCTTTTTTCTCCCTAGATGTATTCTATTGTTGTTTCTTTCAAATACAGCTCTTCTAAAGCCCGACAAATCCGGCTTATTAACGTTCTTCTTATCCCAATTTCCACTGGAATTTTAGGATCTTGATGAGCTTCATTTATTTTGGTCCCTACGATGAAATGGACATGGTCGCTGATTTCAAGAATATGTAAAAAGCGAACGAACAGCATCATCGGGAAATTGATCGGCCGATTGTTTGTTCTCCAAAGCTTTGGCTACCTTACACAGGGTAAGCATCCCTTCTGTGACTAAATCAACGCCCTCCATTTTGGAGCAGGGAGGAATATCTTTTGACCACGATTTCATATCCATCTTCAACGGCTTATTGGTAAGACGGGAAACAATATGGGCTGTAGTTCCGCCGCTGATAATTTTTTTCCCTTCAAAGGCGACAACTTTTTGCACAAGCTGCTCATCATCGGATGGGCTGAACGGAGGGCCGGTGACAATGAGTGTGCGTCGGGGAGAACGGACAAAAACAACTGCGGTGGTGATGTCGTCTTTGGCTGTATAGATATCCAACTCCAAAGCTTTGGCTGTGATCGCCTCAGCTAAAGCTTTACTGCCAATATCGGGGTTGCGACGTATTTTTTGCTGCACAAAAGATTCTACCCCCCGCTCTTCTCCAGCCCAGATTTTTTTGCGTTCCCAAACCCGCTTGACTGACGCCATCACTAAAGAGGATTAGTCGATCTCCTTGCTCCATTGTAAGAGTGGAATGGAGAATAACTTCTTCTTTAAAGGCCCCTTGGCGATGAAGGTTTTTTGTTTGAGGTTCCCACTGTTTGCTTTGCCCTTGGACAAACACCAAGGCCCGAGGATTATCGTATTCAACCAAATTAAGTACAACGCCTTGCTCCTCTTGTAAACGGATATCGGCAATAGTAAACGTTGAATAGCTAATTTTCCGTTCTTTGCAAACCGGAAGTGTGTTCATAATAATGGTCGCCGAATTGACTAAATGCATGGGACTGAAACTTAACTTGTGAGCCATACGGGCTGTTAAACTCGCTAAAACATTCGCTTTTACTCCACTGCCAAGCCCATCGCTAAGGGTGCACACAATTTGGCTTTTATCAGGATTGCGCGAGAGCAAAAAGACATCTCCCCCAATTTTTTGACCACTTTTAAAAAGGGATGAGCTTCCAATATCGATAAACAAGCGGCTCATACACTCTCCCCTGCCTCTTCAGTAGGTGTTGTAAAAGCCTCTATGAGGCTGTTAAGGGTGATTTCTGTATCAGCAGCATTTTCTCCTAAAAGTGATGCTATCTGCTGAACTGTCTCCAAGCTCCTTTGAATCACATTTTCTGCTTTTTTGACGACTGTGTCGCGGCGCACAGTGGCAGTTGTGATATCTTCAAACAACGCTCCCACTAAATGTTGCTTTTCTATGGCAAAAAAGGTCACTTTCAAATAGGAATCTTTGCAGTGGATGCGGTAGGTGCAAGGTTTTGGATTATCAAAATGGCTACGGAATTTCTGATAAAAAGGGACAAATCGTTGTAAAGGCAAGCCGGCGACTAAATTAAGGCTCTGATTATCGATGGCAAATTCCACGTTGGCAAACTGTTCTAAAAAGAAACTGTTGCAATCGACGATCGTCAATTGATCATCAACTATCACCACCCCGATTGGAATAGTTTGCAAAAGGACATCAATTTTGCTTTGAGCCTGTTTGCGCATCATTGTTACGCACATTTCAGCTTCCGCCATCCCCTCCAAGTAGGCTGCAGCCATATGACGACAATCGTTATAGCCGCACCCTCCACAGTTTAGCTCATCGGCGCTGCTGTGTTTGCCTAGCAGCTTCATTGCCCGTAAAATAGCTTCATCGGTAAAGCTTTTGGGCTTTTGCCTTTTTGCTGTTTCTTGGCTTTTTCCAAGTAATGCGTATCCTTCAGTCAAAAGAAGCTGAGCAAACTGTGGATCTGAGCTAAAAAGAGCCTGCTTTTGTTCAAGGCGTGATCTGGTAAAACGGGTTGCCGCCCCTTTCTTTTGGGCTGCAGAGCTTAATTTAGTGGCTACCGGGCCGTTTATACAGCCCCCTTCGCAAAACAGCAACTCTAAAAACTGATGATTCTGTTCAGGCGATTGCAACGTATCGAGCACCTGGGCAAACCCGCTGAGTGCCAAAGCCTTCGTCTGAAACGGGTCATTTCCCCAGCTTAATGAACCAATCATTCCCCCTTCTACCGGATAAAGAGTGGCTGAACCTGCTTTTGCCGGAACATAACGCTCTTCAGCTTCTTCCAACTGCTCAAAAGTGATTCCTTCCAGCTCTAACCAAAGGCGAAGTTCTTCAAAACTGAGAGCAAAATCGGGGTAACCGGGATTGTGGTCGGCTTCAAGTTTTTTAGCAATGCAAGGGCCGATGAAAACGATGCCGATATGCTGACCATACAGATGGCGTAAATAGGCACTGTGACACTGTAAGGGGGACGGGACAGGGCTAAGCTGGTCGATTAAAGCCGGATAATACGTTTTGACTGCTTCGACAACGGTAGGACAGGCTGTTGAAATCCAGGGGCATTCTCCTTGGTGCTGTTTTGCATACATCTCAATGGCTTCATTGACTAACTGCGCTCCGATAGCTGTTTCACTGATCCCTTCAAAGCCCAAAACGGTGAGGGCCGTCAGCAATTGGCGGTAGTGGGGGCCAAACTCACTGGCAGCCGAGGGGGCCAAACTACAGTAGACCGGCTTTTTCTCAGTCATCAGCTGGCGAACCTTTTGCAGGTCGCTGCGAATTTTTTTGGCATGTGAGGGACACACGTCTACGCAAATACCGCAACAAATACATCGTTCTTTCACAATTATCGCCGATCCCTCTTTAACTTGGATGGCTTTCACTGGGCAGGCTCTGACGCATTTGTAACAATCTCGACACTCTGTCAGTTCAGTATAAATAGGATGAATCATGCCAACTCCCCTTTTTCTGTGAGCTTTAGCTGCAAAAGATCGACTATTTGCTTCTCTTCCAACCCATAATAATCGACTCCCTCTATCCGAATGGCAGGGCCCACTGAACAAGAGCCAAGGCACAGGTGTCCGATAAGCTCTACTTTTTTTTCGAGCCCTTTTTGCTTAATAGTGTT
This sequence comes from Sphaerochaetaceae bacterium, assembly GCA_050950025.1. GTDB lineage: Bacteria > Spirochaetota > Spirochaetia > Sphaerochaetales > Sphaerochaetaceae > JBMNGW01. The sequence goes on from JBMNGW010000016.1 coordinate 130,845, forward strand.
TTCCAAAATTTCCAATGTCCGGGCGTTGCCTCGGGCAAAGCAGGAGCTTCCAAGGCATAGCTCAACTCGTATAGTGTGCATGTATATCTCTCTTTTTTTATCGATATTAATATATCGTTAAATACACAAAAAAGTCAACTACCTGTTCATAGAAAGTTGACCGTTTAGAGAAATAAATAATGTCTATTCTTGAGAGTCGGTTGCTTCTTGTTCTTTTTTGACGATGTCGTACATGACATTCTCGATGTCGATGATGTGTTCTTTCATAATTTTGCGAGCCTTTTCGGCATCGCCTTTTCTGATGGAATCAAGCACTTTGCGGTGGAACTCCAGCGATCGGGGCAAAATGTTGGAGCTTTTATGGATAACGAGTGCCTGCTTACTGATGAAAGCTGTCTGAATGCTCTGCATCAGTTCATAGATGATGTTGTTTCCCGATGCCAAAAAAACGAGTTGGTGGAAACGGCTGTCATCCTCTATGAACGATTCAGTATTTTTTTCATTCTTTTCCATCATAGAAAATTCATGTTCAAGCTTTTTCAACAGCTCTTTGTCTCGGCGAGTGGCAGCCAAAGCTGCAGCTTCCGGTTCAATAATTTTGCGAATCTCAATCATCTCAAACGTATCGCGGTAATCGTCAAATTGATCAAAGAAGTTTTTGATAATGACTTTTTCACGCGCTGTTTCGGAAACGAATGTGTTGCGGCTACTATCACGATCGATCAACCCTAAATAAAAAAGAGCCTTCATCGCTTCACGTATCGTTCCGCGCCCCACACCAAATAATTCTGAAAGCCGTGTTTCAGAAGGGAGCCTGTCACCGGGACTTAAATCTCCCGAAATGATTTGTTCCTTGATGTTTTCAATGATTTTCTCAGGAACTGATTGCCTGCTTAATCGTTCAAAATTCATACCTTACCCGCCAAAACCATAGTTTTTCCCAGTATATGAGAATCAGTGCCCTATTGTACCATCGGAAATTCAATCTGACAATGTCATACTGTTGGGAAATAAGACAGCATATATATCAGCAGTCGAATGTTGCAAAGATATGATTCAATGTATCTTTGAGTTTTTCTTCTTCCGGTTTCCCAAGAGAAAGGATTGGACGGCGCGGCTCCCCTCCGTTAAATCCCATGATATTCATCGCTGCTTTGATACCCGGAATTCCCAATCGCCCCGAAACTAATTTGTTTACTGTATACAAAGCAAAGTGAAGTTCTTTGGCCCGCTCTAAATTCCCTTTTTTAAACTCGTCATAGAGCTGACAGCAATGTCTGGGCATATAGTTGGCCAACGTCATATCACCGCCGGCTGCCCCTGCCACCATGGCCGGAAAAAACGAATTGGCACTTCCTGATAACACGGCAAAATCTGCCATATGTTTGGTCGCTCCAATAAATCCGTAGATACCATCGGGAGAAGAGTCTTTAATACCTACAATATTTTGATGCTTGGCTAGTGAGCCAACTAAAGAGGCAGAAAATTCGATTCCGTTGGAAAGGCGCGGAACATGATACAGAATGACGGGAACAGGTGAATTATCGGCCACTTCATTGTAAAAACGCTGAATGGTCTCTTGATCCATATTTTTGGCAAAATAGTGGGGAGGTAGAACTCTGACATAATCGACTCCCCATTGATGTAGATGAGCAATCTCTTCCAGTGCCAAGTGGGTCGATTCTGCCGCAACACCGGCAATAATCTGCTTAGTTCCCAAATTGTCCTTGACGGTGCTAATAATTTTCAGCCGCTCCAGCTCAGTCATCCCATAGCTTTCGCTGTTGCCTCCAAGGACCAAATAGCCGTCGATATCGGTGGCATTGAGCTTTTTTAGGTTTTCAATCAGAAGGTCATAGGCCACCAAATCATCTCTGAATGGGGTAATCAATGAGACGTACACACCGTGGGGAACATGTTTGGGTGCCATATGCCTTCCTTTATTGTTTATTTCAAAAATGCTTCGGTCTCTTTGACAATTCCTTCGGGATGCAAGTTGTACAAAGCTAACAGTTCATCATAAGGACCGTTACTGGCGAATTGGTCTTTAACACCAATCATTTTAATGGGAACCGGAGCGTATTGGCTGGTCACTTCAGCTACGATACTGCCTAGTCCTCCTGCCAAGTAGTTCTCTTCAACAGTTACAATTCTGCCGGTCTCTTTCGCTGCTTTAATAATAATCTCTTCATCAACAGGCTTAAGAGTGTGCAAGTTAACCACCCGCACCTTAATCCCTTTTGCAGCCAGCATATCAGCTGCCTGAAGTGATTTATAAACGGTAACTCCTGTGGCAATAATTGTCGCATCAGAGCCTTCACGGAGAGTCACGCCTTTACCGATTTCAAATGTGTAATCGGGATTGTCGTTGAAAATCTCCATCTTGTCTTTGCCAATTCTAATATATACCGGTCCGTTCATCTTAGCCGCTGCCCACGCCGCCGCTTTAATTTCAATTGGATCGGAAGGTGCTATGACAGTGAACCCCGGAATGGTTCTTAGAATCGCGATGTCTTCCAATGAGTGGTGTGTCGGTCCTAAATCAGAATAGCTCATGCCGGCACAACGACCGACAATCTTAACGTTCTGTTTCATATACCCAACATCATTGCGCACCATCTCAAAAGGACGGGAGGTTAAAAACGGTGCAATGGCGACAACAAAGGGGATTTTACCCGTAGTTGCCAAACCGGCTGAATACCCGATGACCCCCTGCTCCATAATACCAAATTCAATGTGGCGCTCGGGGAAGTGTTGCTCAAAGGGAGTTAAACCGCTGCCCGAAGAGCTGTCAGCCGAAATGGCCAAGACATTGGGCATCTCTTTGCCAATTTCCAGCAGGGCTTCACCAAAGCTTTTTCTGGGATCTGCCATGTTCATTGTTGTAAACTCCTCTCTGCCTTTTGCAGGTCTTCTTCGGCAACAGCCATCTCCTGGTCGTTAGCACTCCAGTAGTGGTAAGAGGCCTTACCTTCGGCAAAGGAGAATCCCTTTGACTTAACGGTGTTGGCAATCACCACAGTCGGCTTACCTGTTTCAAAGGGGATACCGTCGGTACAGGCAAGAATCTGTTCTATGTTGTGCCCGTCAATCTCTTTAACGTGCCAGCCAAAAGCTCTCCAGCGGTCGGCTAGTGGCGAGTTGGCCATAATTTCACTGGTCTGCCCGCCAATTTGCAGTCCGTTGAGATCAACAAAGACCATCAGATTGTCTAATTTATGGTGACTGGCAGCTGCTGCAGCTTCCCAGTTGGAACCCTCTGCCAGCTCTCCGTCTCCCATGATAACGTACACACGGCTTTTTTTCCGATCAAGTTTCAACCCCATCGCCATGCCTCCGGCTATGGCAAGGCCATGGCCCAAAGCTCCGGTGTTACTTTCCACCCCCGCCAAAGCGTGCATGTCGGGGTGTCCCGGCAGCGGGGAGTTCAGCGACCCGTAGGTATCGAGAATGGCTTTGTCAAAAAACCCTTTCTCGGCTAACACAGCGTATAAGGCGAGGCATTTGTGGCCTGCCGAAAGGACAAAGCGGTCTCTGTCGGCCCAGTTGGGATCTTCGGGTTTGACGTTCATGACGCTGAAATAAAGAGTCGTAATAATATCGGTAGCCGAAAGCGCTCCACCGACATGTCCCGACCCTCCTGCTTTTACCATGCGCAAGATATTTTTGCGAACCGCCAAAGCCTGCTTTTGCAGCTCAAGCAGTTCAGATTGAGTATGCTTGTTCATTACTTTTCCTATTTTCCCGCCGGATTCTTTTCGTAGTCGCAAATCCTCTGGACTTTGGGCTCGGAGCGGCCGCCGCTGACATAAGAAGCTCCCAAATAGGTGGTGACCATCAGTTTGGCAACTTCACTTCCTGTCGTAAAAGCACCCATCGTCATGATATTGGCATTATTGCTCAACTGTGCTCTTTCGGCCGAATAGACATCGCTACACAAAGCAGCATAAGCGCCGTCAACTTTGTTAGCGGCAATACAGACTCCGATACCGGTTCCGCAAATCAGAATACCGCGCTCATATTCTTTGTTAGCTACAGCCTCTGCCACAGCGATGGCAACATTGGCGTAAATGGGATCTTCACTGCCGAAATCTTTCACTTCATACCCTAGGCTCTTCACATGCTCAATAATCAACTCTTTGCGAGTTTGAGCATTGGGATCGCAGCCGATGGCGATTGTTTTCATTCTTGACTCCTTCGTTATTAAGACAACAAGAGCTGTCTCAGAAACCTGAGACAGCACTGATACAGTAGGTGCAACCCTTTTTAGAGGAATGAGCCAACGTAGTTGATCATCTCGCGGAATGCACCTTGGAACGAATCCATGTTTTCGACCATGGAAGTAATTTCATCGAACTGCTCATTGGCAAAGCCATGCTCGTCAACCGACTTGTTGTAGTAGTCAACTTGGCTGAGCTTCTCAACGATTGCCGCATCAGGAGCATCATTCCACATCGGTTTAATTTCTCTGTTGCGGTAATGAACCAGCACATCGCCAATGACTGCAGGAGGAACAGTGTAAACAAGGTTACCACCGGCAAACATGTCGATATGGGGATAGACAATCTCTCCAGCCTGGTTCTTATGCTTGCGAGCAGAGCATGTCAAAATCTTAATGGGCAAATCTCTCTCTTCAAACAGTTGGGCTGCTTTTTTAACGACCACTTCACTCGCTACGCGCAGCTCAAAGGGGTTAATGTTGAGGTTCTGGCTATTGATGACGCCGCGGAAAGCCTTGGAGTCTTCCAATCGGCCGTTCATGTGCGTACACACTGCTCTCCAACCGTGGCGGGGAGTCTTGTTCTCTGCCAAGTGGATTTTACGACCTTCAGCCACGTTCTCTGCAACTCTCATGATCTGAGAAAGGGCAAAAATTGCTGTGGCATTGGTTGCCACACCTTTGGCTGCCAAATATTTAAAAATAGGAATACCGGCAGTCGATCCAGGAATCTTGATCATCACGTTTGGTGCGATCTCAGAGAGCTCGTCGGCCATCTCTTTCATGGCGCTCTCGTTGTTCATCAACAAGGGGTCAACTTGGGCAGAAATGTGGCCATAAGCACCGTTTGACTGCTCAAAGAGGGGGAGGAATTTCTCGGCACCCCGTTTGACAACTTCCTGATACACAAGTCTGAACAGGCCATATTTTGAAGCACCTTTGTAGTTCTTGCGAACGTCTTTAATGATGCCGGCCCACTCTTCTTTTCTAATTTTCAGAACGTCCCAAGAAAGCGGGGGGTTGGTCGTACAGCCGCGGAATGCCCAATTATCGACTGGTCCGTCAAAAAACATGGCCTCCATTTCGTCGTGCAGCCACTTGCGCTCACTGTCTGTCAGGCCAGGATATGTTTTCATATCTTCTTTAAAGTTAGGCCATACTACCGGTGAACTGTCCCACCAAATCTCAGTTTGATCGTTCAGCTTCTGAATCTCTCTCCAAGCGTTATGCATGCTTTCCTCCCAATTTGGATGAATTTACCTATACAGTGCCTCTGAAAGAGGTTGAGTCGGACGACTATTTACCTCTTACAAAGGTCATTGGTGCTATGATTGCTAGGGCATTGTCATACAATCCTAATTGTATACGAGGCCCTTTCCTTTGTCAATAAAAGAACGCAGGACCATCGGCCCATCATACCTGTAAGCGCCAATAAAAATCTAGAGCTTGCCGATTTTCTTCATAGGTGTTCTTTTGCAACGCAAAAAGCCTTCTGTATTTGAGTTATCCTCCCTCTTTTGCTATAATTTACGGCATGAATTTTCTATTAACCGTTAAACAAACGCTAGGCAACCATTTCAGCGATTATCTTAGTGCCCTGCTTATCTTCATCGGAGGGCTTTTAATCCTCTCAGTGATTCGGCGCTTTTGCAAAAAAAACCTTAAAAAAGAAACATCGTCACCAAAATTGCCTAAGGCGCTGATACAATTCATTCAGCACCATCTAATCCCTTTGGGATACTTGGGTCTCCTTTCGCTTATTGTAAACACCGTACCACTGAATGCCCAGGTGCAAAGCATCGCTGCCACGGCTTTTGCTTTGGTGGCAACCATCGTTATTATTCGGGCCGCCCTTAGTAGCATTGAGCTATGGTTTGATACCTTCTTTCTTAAAAAAGACTTTACTATCGAAAAAAGACGAGGCCTCAAACCGCTGCTTTCATTGATAAAACTTACTATTTGGATAATAGCAGCCATCTTTTTACTGGGGAATTTAGGAGTTGATGTTACGGCAGCCTTAGCGGGATTGGGTATCGGGGGTATTGCTGTAGCCATTGCGGCCCAAGGGTTGTTAAGCGACTTGTTCAGTTATTTCGTTGTCTATTTGGACAAACCGTTTGAGATAGGCGATTTCATTGTTTTCGGCGATTCATCGGGAGTGGTGGAAAATATTGGCATTAAATCGAGTCGCATCAGAGCCCTTTCGGGCGAAATCATGGTGCTGTCAAATAGCTCGTTGACCTCTTCTGTTATCCATAACTATAAGCAGATGGAAAAACGGCGGGTAGCCTTTAGTATCGATGTCCCCTTTGAAACACCGTCGGCGAAGCTCCAGATAATCCCCTCACTTATTAAAAACGCTATACAAGAGGTAAAAACAATCCAAGGGGTGAGTCTGTACTACTCTCATTTGAGCTCTTTAGCTAACCATGCCATCTCTTTTGAAACAGTCTACTATGTCCCTTCCCCCGATTATGCTGTCCATATGCAAGTCCAACAGGAGATTTTCCTTGCCATTGTGAACCAGTTTGGCCAAGAAGAGATTGCGTTTGCCTATCCTACAAGTAAGCTTTTTTTTGCAGATGACAAAGCGGTACATCTAGTAATGCAAGATAGGCAAATATAATGTCTATCATTGTCAGTGCCGTGGTTAATCGGCGTCAGTGGCGCAGTTTTTTCCACTTTCCCCTACGCCTGTATCGGGACAATCCTTTTTATGTTCCCCCGCTATTGAGCGACGAAAAAATGTCCTTTGCTAAAAATAAAAACCCGAGTCTTGAAAAAGCGCGCCTGCAGGCATTTTTAGCCAAAAGGGGAAAAGAGGTTGTCGGTCGAATTGCGGTTGTCATCCTGCCAAACAAACCTTCTCAAGCCCGCTTTACCCGCTATGATGTCATAAACGATTTTGCAGTAAGCAAAGTATTGTTTGAGCATGTGCGCAATTGGGCTACCAAAGAGGGAGCGTACACCCTAGTGGGGCCGATGGGCTTTTCTAGTCTCGATAAACAAGGTCTTTTAATTGAGGGCTTTGATCAATTAAGCACTTCAACCACCTTATACAATGCCCCTTATTATGCTAAGCACCTTCAACAGTTGGGCTTTGAAAAAGATGCCGATTGGATTGAATATCGCATTACGGTCCCCAAAACGCTAGATCCGCGCATTGAAAGAATAGCCCTTCTGGCCCAAAAACGAAATAAGTACCGCCTCCTTCATTTTAACCATAAAAAAGAGATTCTCCCCTTTGTCGAAGAGATGTTTCAGATGTACAACACCTCTTTTGCCCCTTTATACGGCTTTACGGCTTTAAACGACCTCCAAATTGCTGCAGTCAAAAAACAATTCTATGCTGTTATCAGAGCTGAGTTCTTATTTGTGGTTGTCGATGAGAATGAGCATGTCATCGGTTTTGGCATTATGGTCCCCTCCCTTTCTAAGGCGTTACAACAGGCACAAGGAAGGCTCTTCCCCTTTGGCTGGAGGCATCTTAAAAAGGCGCTACGCTTTAGCAACGTGCTCGATTTATACTTAATTGCAGTCAACCCAGCCTACTTTGGCAAAGGAGTCAATGCTGTCATCCTGAATGCAGGAATCAAGCAGGCAATAAAGCACAATATAAGCTATGCCGAAACAGGACCTGAATTGGAAGATAATATGCTTGTGCAAGCCCAGTGGAAAGGCTTTGAAACCCTCCAACACAAAAGAAGACGCTCTTTCAAATGCAGATTGTAAATGCTTTGTGGCCATGGTAATCTGCCAACTATGAATACGTTACCGGCTTGGATTATTACCGATTTAGATGAAACGCTGCTCCTTAGTGATCGCACTCTTACTGACCGTACCCTATCGGCTTTAACTGCCATCCGACAGTTGGGAGTCCATTTTGGCATTGCCACTACCCGCAGCAAAGGTTTCGCTCAAATCTTACTTGATCAACTGAAGCCCAACTTAGCGGTATTAAGTGGCGGAGCTATGGTTTTGATCGACGAAAAGGTTGTATACCGCCAATCCCTCGATTCTCAAGAACTGCATCATTTGCTTACACACCTTGATCAACTTGGGGATGTTCAGGCAATCAGCATTGATACTCCTCAAGGACGTATTGGCAAATATGAGTCGTACCCCATCCCCTTTGAACAAGAGGTTTACAGCATGTTCATTTGGCTTTCAGAACCAATGAATATCGAAAAAGCCCACTTACGGTATCCTAATACAGTATTTACACATCTGTGGGAGCCTAATATGTATCGGGCCAGCCACATAAAAGCAACTAAAGACGGAGCCTTAAAGTATGTGTTAAAAGATATTAATCCCCAAGATGTCCTGTGTTTTGGCGATGATTTAATGGATGTGGGGATGCTTGAACATTTTAACGGTGTTGCTGTTTCCAACGCCCACCCCAAAGCCCTTAATGCTGCCACCGCTATCACCAAAAGCAATAATGAAGAGGGGGTGGCCCACTATTTGGAACACCTGCTCTCCTTTCTTGCATAAAAACTCTTTTGACCTTTATACTAGCGGTATGCAAGAATGGTTACTGGCTATTGAGCAGGAGTTACAGAAGGTATTACCCCCCCAAATTGATAATCAATGGGCATCGCGTATCGCTCAAACACCACAGTTGTACCAAGAGCCTCAGTTGTTTGGCCGCATCATTGCCCCCGCTAGTGATTTGGTGTACCGGGGAGGCAAACGCTGGCGCCCGCTTCTAATGTTACTGAATGCTAAAATGCTGGGTTCTTCTGAGGCAGTTGCTACAGCTTTGCCTCTTACCCCGTTAGTCGAATTGCCTCACAACGGCTCGTTAATCGTCGATGACATTGAAGATAATTCTGATGTGCGTCGCGGAGAGCCGGCTGTCCATACCATTTGGGGCATCGATATTTCAATTAATGCGGCCAATCTTCTCTATTATTTACCGACAGTGTTAATTGATGAATCTGCTTGTAGCCCCCAGCAAAAATTACGACTCTACCAAACATATGCCCGTTACATGCGTAAAATTCACCTTGGGCAGGGGATGGATATTGTCTGGCACAACCAAAAAAAGAGTCTTCCCTCTTTGGAAGCCTATGAAGCTATGTGCAGAATGAAAACAGGGTGCCTAGCAGCCATGGGAGCGCAATTCGGGGCCATCATAGCCACAGAAGATGAACAGAGTATCCAAGATGCCGCCTCCATTGGTGAATCAATCGGCCTCTTTTTCCAAATGATGGATGATATCATTAATCTTGAGAGGGGGAATCCAGGGAAAATGCAAGGTGATGACCTAGTTGAAAACAAAAAAAGTCTCCCCTTAATCCTCTATGGAAACAAGAATGAACAAACGTTTGCCGACTTACACTCGTTGTATCACCTTGCTCGCACAAGCGGCTACGAAGCAGCCCAAAAAGAGATTCTGCATTTTATTGAGCGCCTAAAAAGCAGCGGAGCCCTTTATGACTCACGCCGCATTGCATTAGATTTACTTGATACTATTGGCAAGCAGATTCACCGCACCTATGAAAGGTCCCCAGAACGTGATTATTTGGAGAATCTGCTAGGCAGTTTTGCTAAAGAACACTAAGGCTGATCGGGACAGTTGCCATGATCAAAAAACTCACATCCCCAAGCATCACACAACTCGCCGCTGGAAAGAAGCTTGCCGCTCAAAAAGGCATCCACAACAGCCCTAGCTTCTCCTTGGGCTCCGATGATGTAAGGAATATCAAGTTTTTTAAACTCATCGGCCGCAGCTTTTCCCATTCTGCCGGTAATGAGTATGTTAGCTCCCGTATGCTGGACAAATTCAGGCAATTCGCAAGGCCTGTGCCCTGGGTTTTTAAATTTCTCTATTTTACAAATATGGCCCTCTTTCGTATCAAAGAGGAGGAAATTTTCACACAGCCCAAAATGTCCGCTCACCACATCTTTTTCAACTGCTACAGCTATCCTTTTCATACGCCTCCCTCTTGCGCTTACGCTACTTATAGGATACTTTATTATCGATACATGTCAAGCCGATTAAGACATTTTTGCCAAGATTGGTGATATATAAGCAAGATATATTACATAAATTTCTTATATATTGCTTAAAAAAAGGAGAATGCATGGAACTGCAACAAACGTTGGACAATCGAAGAGCCTATCGGGCTATCAGTAACGACCCTATTGAAAAAGAAACGCTCGAACAATTGGCCCTAGCGGCTCGATTGGCCCCCTCTGCCGGCAATAGCCAGCCGTGGAGAATTATTACTGTCAGCAATCCAGAAATTCTTCATTCAATGCACGGAGTTCTTTCACGAGGCAATTATTGGGCCTCAAAAGCAGCTGCCATTACCGCCTTCATTACTAAAAAGGAGTGGAGCATTCAATTGGGAGAAAGACCGTTTGCCTATTTTGAATTGGGTATGGCAGCTATGGCTTACCAGTTAAAAGCCACTGAAGAACATCTGGTGGCCCACCCTATTGCCGGCTTCAATGATGAAAAGGCTAAAGCGCTTTTGAACATTGGATCAACCGAGCAGGTGTTTGTCCTGATTATCTTAGGCCATAAAATTGAGGACGACTCTTTTTTACATGATAAACACCGCCAAGCAGAACATGAGCAACGAACACGTAAACCCCTTAACGAAATCTTTGCCTTTGACAGCTGGAATGAAAAGCTCAATCCTCAATAAGCTATGAAATAACGGATCCAATAGCCCTCTTTAATTTGTCTATTGTTGCGCTTTCGTTACGACCGTTATAGAATGCGATTATGGCTTTGCAAACAATAAATAACGAATACTTAAGCAAACACAGCATGTTCGGTGGCTTATCTGCTAGTGAACTGGATCTTATTCGCCCCTATTTACAAAGTGGCAACTACCCTAAAGGCTCTGCTATTTTACGCCAAGGCAATGAGAATAGTACCGTCTATTTCATAGTTGAAGGAAAAGTTGCCATTCAAAAAGCAACAGAAGATGAGACGCAGAAAGTGCGGCACATCACCACATTAGCTGAAGGCGATTCATTTGGTGAAATGGAACTTATTGACGTGCAGCCCTGTGCAGCCTCTGTGGTCTGTCTAACTGATACCCAAACTATTTCACTTTCGAACCATGCGCTCTATTTGCTTTCTCAATCTCATCTGTCTGTTTTTACCCGTATTATTATGAACTTAGCTCGCGACATTAGTAGACGACTGCGGTCCACCGACAACCTTTTGGCCATGATGGCCAAAAGCAATACTATTGAGTAAGCGGTACACGTATGAAATGCTCAGCCCTTTTTGAGTTACAAAAACAGCATCTGAGCACAAAAGCTACCTTACCTGTTGCCCGGCGCCTATCATTGCTTAAGAGCTTACAAAAAACCATAAACGAATATCAACAAGCTATTGTTGAAGCTTTGCGCCTTGATTTAGGCAAAGGATCCAGCGAAAGCCTCCTTAGCGAAATCGGGTTGGTCCACACAGAGCTTAGGTATGCTATTAGCCACCTTAAGCGGTGGACTCGCCCCCAAAAAAAGAAAAGTCCTTTGATTCACTTTCCCAGCCGCAGCTACATTATTGCCGAGCCGCTGGGAACGGCTTTAATCATCAGCCCTTGGAACTACCCTTTTTTACTTTGCATAACGCCTTTAATAGGAGCTCTAAGTGCCGGATGCACCGCTATCCTAAAGCCCTCTTCTAAAGCTCCCGCCACTGCCAAAGTCCTTTTTCAGATTCTCCAAACAGCTATGGGAGCTGAAGATGCTGCAGTTGTGTTACATCCATCAGAAGATCTGCTTAACTTTCCTTTTGATACACTCTTTTTCACCGGCAGCACAGAAGTGGGAAAATTGGTGATGCGAAAAGCCTCTGAACATCTGAGTCGTCTTACGTTGGAATTAGGGGGTAAAAGCCCCGTTGTAGTCGACCAATCGGCTCCCATCGACCTTACTGCCAAACGGATCGCATTTGGCAAAATGCTTAATGCGGGACAAACATGCGTTGCCCCCGATTATGTGCTTGTTCACAAAAGCAAAGAAGAGCAGTTATGCAATGCCTTAGAAAAAGAGTTTAGGGCTGCCAAAGAGTATGAATACCCTTTTATCATCAATGAGGAACACTACCAGCGCCTTATGGCTTTAGCTGATTACCAGTGCCCCACAGACAAGGATAAAAGGATTATATGGCCGACGCTCATCCGCTCGGTTGCCATCGACTCTCCTCTTATGCAACAAGAAATTTTTGGCCCACTATTGCCTGTATTACCGTATGAAACTGACCAAGAAGCACTGCAAATCATGCAGCAGTTTCCCAAACCGCTGGCTTTCTACCTCTTTACTTCTAAGCGCACAACAGTGCAGTGGTATCTAAAAAACTTCTCTTTTGGGGGAGGCTGTATTAACGATACAATCGTCCATTTAGCCAATGTTCATTTGGGATTTGGAGGAATCGGTCCCAGCGGCATGGGTTCCTACCACGGCAAAAAAAGCTTCGATGCCTTCAGTCATGAAAAAAGCATCTTACGAAAATCGCTTTATATCGATGTGCCGTTGCGCTATCCCCCTTTTACCAAGGTCAAACAGCGGTTGTTAAAACTATTTTTCAGCTGATAATCAAAAAGAGCAGAGCTCAACCCATTCTAGGGCTTTGGTGACAGTAAACAGCTCCTCACACGTTACTTCAATGGCACTAGCAGCCGTTCCGGCAGCTGGAAACACCGTGGGAAACCGCCTCAAAGAGGTATCAAGATAGAGGTGGCAAGACGGTGGTAAATCAAACGGGCAAACTCCCCCCACCTCATAACCGGTGATCTCTTTAAGACGTAGGGCATCAAGCATGCGGGCTTTTAATCCAAAGCGGGTTTTAAAAAGCTTATTATTGATTTTTCTGTCTCCGGCAGCCACAACAACGATGCATTGATCTTCAGCAAAACTGAAAGCCAACGTTTTGGCAATACGAGCCTCTTCGACACCCAAAGCTGAGGCGGCTAAACTGACTGTGGCACTGGAAGCCGAAAACTCAACAATCCGGTGATCCAATCCATGTTCTTTCACAAAAGAGCGTACCCGTTCAACTGACATGCTTTACCTCACAGATTGCGGCAGTATAGCATAAAAAAAGGGGAAATTCGATGTAAGAAGAGCTTTTAATTGTCTGAAGTAGGGTCGAAGAATAGGGTCAACTTATGTAGCAAGATGGATTTACTCTCTTCCCCTCTCTTTGATTTTTGCAAATGCAACAAAAATAGCTAATTATTTATAGAATAAAACATTATAATCTCCCACCTTTTTACTGACACTTCCTTCTGCCCTGTCAACAAAAAAGGAGATGGGAAACATGTGCTGTTTTGTATGCTCCTCTGTCACAAGGAGTTACAAAGCAGCAGTACTTATTTGACCTATAAGGGTAAAATAAGGTCCCTTCTGCCTTTTTTTACCTTATTTTCCTCATCTGCTGCTTTTGTAACCAATGGTTGTCTAGCTTGTTTTTCTAACTCGAATCTACATGTGCTCAATAATGGCATCACCAAAAGCACTGCACGAGATTTCCGTTGAGCCCTCCATCAAGCGGGCAAAATCATAGGTGACCCGCTTAGCTGATAGGGCTCCTGTTATCCCTTTATCAATTAAGGCTGCCGCTTCGCTCCATCCCATATAATCAAGCATCAAAGCGCCTGAGAGAATCAAAGAGCTGGGGTTTACTTTATCAAGATTGGCATACTTAGGAGCTGTGCCGTGGGTGGCTTCAAACACCGCATTGCCGCTGACGTAGTTGATATTGGCCCCCGGAGCAATGCCAATGCCACCTACTTGGGCTGCCAAAGCATCCGAAATATAATCGCCGTTGAGGTTCATTGTGGCAATCACATCATACTCAGCAGGTCGGGTCAGAATCTGCTGCAAAAAAGCGTCGGCAATCACATCGTTGATCAGCACTTTGCCTTCGGGTACTTTTCCGTCTACCAAATCCTCCCAGCGCACTGTTTGGTCGGGGAACTCTTGTTGAGCCACCTCATAACCCCACTGGCGAAAAGCCCCTTCGGTGTACTTCATAATGTTGCCCTTATGGACAAGCGTGACACTTTTACGGTTATGTTTTATGGCATAGGCGATAGCGGCACGGATTAAGCGTTTGGAACCGCTTTCACTAGCCGGCTTAATGCCCACTCCGCTGTCGGCTTTAATGGTCCAGCCAAACTGCTTTTCCACAAAAGAGATTAAATCAGCTGCTTCTTGGCTCCCTTCTGGCAACTCCAGTCCGGCATACACATCTTCAGTGTTCTCTCTGAACACCACCATATCGATTAGCTCAGGTCGTTTAACAGGAGAAGGAATTCCGGCAAAATATTTAACAGGTCGCAGACATACATATAAATCCAGTTTTTGGCGGATGGTAACATTTAAACTTCTAAAGCCCCCTCCCACCGGAGTGGTCAGCGGTCCTTTGATTCCCACTAGGTACTCTGAAAGCGCCTGCTCCGTTTCTTGAGGCAGCCACTGGCCGGTAGCATGGAAAGCTTTTTCTCCGGCAAGCACCTCTTTCCACCCAATAGAGCGGGCAGAGCCATACGCTTTGGCCACTGCGGCATCAAAAACTCGCACTGAAGCAGCCCAAATATCGGATCCAGTTCCATCCCCTTCAATGTAGGGAATGATAGGGTGATTGGGAACAATGAGCTGAGATTGTTTCATCGTAATAGGCTGGTGCATCTGTACTCTCCTGGATGGGGTTGTTAATTGTAATACCCTAAGTGTAACAGAAAGTGGGGATGGCTGTTAATCCCCCCCCATGCTTCCGCAGCAAGTAACCGAACCACTTAGAGCGTAGTTTCTTTGATGAAAGAAATTATGCTTCTTTTTTTATCTTTTTGCTTGACTTAATATAGTAGTGTAGTGTAGTGTAATAGCAAGCTTGTGGAGGGCCTATGGAATTAAAAGTCTTCACCAATAATAAGGGTAATGCCCTTTATTACATGCGCAGTGTTCGTAAAAAAGGGAAAAAGAACCCAACGAAGGAAAAAGTTAAGTTCCTTGGCTACGAAGAAGATCTTAAAAAGCTCTACGATGATCCTATTGCTCACTTCAGAGAAGAAGCTAAGAAACTTACAAGTAAAGAGAGAGAAGAAAAACGAGTTAATCTAAGCATTAATCTTGATGAGCACTTCCCTTTGGAAGAGCAAGACAGTAGTCTGACGGTTATTGATGATTTAGCATCAATAGGACATCTTCCTTTGTCAGTCATTTACCATGAGCTTGAAATAGACCAATTTGTCAAAAACAGGCGTAAGCATTGGCCAGTCAAAGCCAATGTTGAGAGTATCTTCCGGCTTTTAGTATTTGGCAGGATTCTGTTTCCGGCTTCAAAGTTCTCAACGTGGAAAAAGAGAGCAAAATTACTGCTAGGCAACAGTGAGTTCAGTGATGACGATGTGTATCGTTCATTAGAGTTTTTTGCTACGTACAGCGATGATTTACTTGTTCATTTGCATCAGAAGGTAAAAAAGCTCTATAAGCGTGACACATCACTGATGTTTTATGATGTGACTAACTATTTCTGGGAAATCGACAGCTGTGATGCAGATACAGTAGATGGAGAGGGATCTGTTGTCTTTGAAGGACTACGCAAGTATGGTCCTTCTAAAGAGCATCGTCCTGAGCCAATTGTTCAGCTTGGTCTGTTTATGGACACTGAGGGCTTACCGGTAGATTTTGGTCTGTTTGCTGGCAACAATAATGATGTGACGACTTTCTTACCGATGATTAAACACACTAAAGAGCGGATGGGTTTTAACAAAATGATTTACATTGGCGACAAAGGGATCATGAGTGGGACCAATGTAGCTAACATTCTTGCTCAGAAGCAGGGGTACATCATCAGCGATAGTGTGCGCAAGCAAGATAAAGAGACTGAGCGTTTTATTCTTGATGATGAAGGCTACCGCACTACAACTGCTGTGATGAAGTGCCACACCCTTCATGAAGAAGAGCGCCTTATGGATTACACCAACAGTATTGGTCCCTACCAAGGCTCAGAGGATGCAGTACAAGAAGTAGTAGTCTTTAAAATGAAGTCACGTTTAGTTCCTGCAGAAGAGAGTAGCTGGGTTGAAGATGGGTCTAAGAAAGTAAAGGTTACGCTTAATAAGCGTCAAATCGTCTTTTTCAGTCGTAAATACCAAGTCCGCTCACGCATAGATCGCTGCAATTCCATAAAGAAAGCTCAGCAAACAGGTACTATTTACAACGGCCATGGGGCCAACACATATTTCACCAAGCAAGCCTATGATCCACAGACAGGGAAATTGTTACAAAAAAGCAAAGCATATTCGCTACTTAGATGAAAAAAAGATTGCAAAAGATGAACTCTTTGACGGCTACTATTTGATTGAAACGAATGTGATTGGAACCAACGAAGATGAGAAGCCGTGGGATGGGCATGCACGCTTTAGGACATATGATTGCCTGTTTGAGTTGAATAGGCCAGTTACTGACCAAGACATTGTTGAGATGTACCGTGGTCTTTGGAAGATTGAAGAATCTTTTAAGATTACCAAGACTCATCTACGGGCACGGCCGGTGTTCGTCAGAAAGCCTCAGAGCATCCAAGCTCATTTTCTTAGTTGTTTTGTTGCATTGCTTCTCATTCGAATCTTAGAAATAAAGAAATTGCACAATAAGATGCCCTATTCAAAGATCATAGAAACCCTCCAAGCTGCAAAGGTGGGAGAAGTTCAGGGCAATATTTACAAGAATTACTGCTCTTCTCCCCACCTCAGAGAAATTGGGCTTGCTACGACCTTAGACTTATGGAAAGTGTTCTACACCAAGCAGGAATTACGCTCAATGAACAACAAAACCAAAGATATTTATTAATGTACTACAATCTGTAAGATGTTATGGAAGAGGGTTGTTGAATAATTGCCGTTAATGCAATTAGTTAGCAACCCTTTTTCTTGTTTTTACTGCGGAACTCAGGTAATACCCTAAGTGTAACAGAAAGTGGGGATGGCTGTTAATCCCCCCCTATCTTATACAGACAAGGGACTAGTAGCCTGTAAAGTTTAATTTTAAGCGTCAACTCACAGCTCATTTATTGTTGATGAGCTGTAAAGTAGACTCCTTTCATGCACCACTTGCCTCTGAAAATATAGGGTTCACTTCTGTTGGGATCCGGCTGAGCTTTTTTGAGTGTCCTAAAGTAGTCATCAATCTCACTCAAATGAGCTTGAGATGGGAGCATTGCATCCCAATCAGTTTCAGTAGGGCATCTACCAGCATTGGTAAATACGTATGTCAGGTATCTATGAATATCAATTCCTATCGCTTTGCAACTTTTTTTCCTATGCAAAACAGTCTCTCCAGGTTAACCTTTTAAAATAGAAGTGACGAATTGACGCTTACGGAATAATTGGGTTTTAAGTGGATTTGAAGCCTGATTGTTATTTGCATTATCGCCTGCCAGCGTATAGAGGTGATAGGTATCACGTATTGTGAATGGAGAGACAGACTATGCGTACTCGAGCATTTGGTCCTGAGAAGAGATTGGTTTCAGAAGTAGGCCTTGGAACGTGGCAAATCGGAGGTTCTTGGGCAGCCGTCGAAGAGAAGACTGCCATGGAGATCCTTGAGACAGCCCGAGAACGAGGCATCACGTTCTTTGATACCGCAGATGTCTATGGAGATGGTAGGAGCGAACAGTTCATCGGCAAGTTCCTTCGTTCCCACTCCGATGATCTGTTCGTAGCCACCAAGCTGGGCCGAGGGTCCGACCCCGGGTGGCCACGAAATTTCACGAAAGAGAGCATGACCCTTCACACGGAGAACTCACTGTCCCGGCTTGGGTTTGGAGCGTTTGAACCTGATCCAGCTCCACTGCATTCCCCACTGAAGTAATGAGCAGAAGGAGAGGTGTTCGACAACCTTCGAGATCTTCAGAAGCAGGGAAAGATTGAGCACTTCGGAGCGAGTGTGGAGAGTGTCGAAGAGGGGCTGACTCTGCCTTCAGCAGGAAGGCCTAGCCTCCCTGCAGGTCATATTCAACATCTACCGCCAAAAACCCATCCATGAGCTCTTTGCAAAAGCAAAGGAGAAGAACGTTTCCATCATCGCCCGGGTTCCGTTAGCCAGTGGGCTGTTATCCGGCAAGATGACGAAGTCTACCGTATTCCAAAAAAGCGACCACAGAAACTTCAACCGTGATGGAGCTTCCTTCAACGTAGGTGAAACTTTTGCCGGCATCCCCTTTGAAAAGGGCGTTGAACTGACTGAAGAGTTGGCTGCTCTTACTCCCGAAGGGATGACCTTATCTCAGATGGCACTAAGATGGATTCTGGACTTTGAGGCAGTTACCGTGGTGATCCCAGGTGCAAGTCGCCCCTCCCAAGTCAAATCAAATGCCTCGATCTCGGGCTTGAATCCACTAAGCAAGGAGCTGCATGAAAAACTTAAGAGCTTCTATGAAGAGAAGGTTGCCCAACATATTCGTGGGCCATATTAGATCTTTAGGCATGGGTAGGAAGATTGTCCTCAGACCACCTAAAGATGTTGAACACTACTAGACACAAACGAATCGCCCAAGCTTATTGGATTGCTAAAGATTGGGGTAAGACAAAATTATGGTTAAACAAAATCATTAATGTGGCAGGTTCCGATGATAGTCTTCTATAAAGATCTGGCCCAGAGGCGTTTGTTGAAAGTTGAATATTAGTAACTACCATTCTACGATCCGAATAATAGAATAGATACTGAGAATGAGTCAGCAGGCCAGCTAGTATGCTATCTCACTTTAGCAAGGTGGGAAATCAAGGTAGCCAAAGTCAGATTTGGCGAATCAGTATTATTTTGTGAGGTAGGTAACGCTAGTAGCTTGTAAACACTAAAACGTTAATTTTAATCCCATTTTTGTTGTGCTTCAAATAGCTTTATATTTGGAGATAGCCATGAAGCACCAATCCTTACAAATTTCGTTAACCGTAAAAGAGCTTGAGAAGTTAGTTCATCCTGAAAATGCTCAAGCAAAGGAGATAAGACGTGCAAACATTCTTCTTTGCGTTGATGAGTCTGAAGGTCGCATCCGGATGAAGAGTATAGAAGTTGTACGTAGATTAGGTACTACAGCCCAACCAATCTGACGAATTAAGAAAGATTACCTTCAAAACCCTAAATTGGAAGATTCAATAAAGTGCAAAAAACGAGAAACACCGCTGGTGCCGGCTAAGATTGACGGATCTGTTGAGACTCATATCATTGCCGTTGCTTTCTCAGATCCCCCCGCCGGATGGAAGATGGACTCTCAGACGTATTGCTGAAAGGATGGTAGAATTAGATTATATTGATGCAATTTCCCACACGGCGGTGGGAAAAGCATTAAAAAAAACCAGTTTAAGCCTCATTTAAAGCGTTGTTGGTGTATTCCTCCCCAGTAAAACGGTGAATTTGTAGCAAAAATAGAAGATGTGCTGTCATCATACGCAAGGCCCTATAATGAGAAGTATCCTCTGCTCTGCATGGATGAAAAACCAGTTCAGCTGCTTGATGAGATCAGAGAGCCGATACCCCTTTCAATGTGTAATCACACCAAGTCTGAAGACAGTGAATACATCAGAGTGGGAACCTGTAGCATCTTCATGTACACGGAACCGCATGGTTGTTGAAGAAAAACCCATGTACGGGAACGCAGAACCAAGAAGGATTGGGCAAGGATTAGACTTTACAGACTATTAGTATGCACACATGTCAGCATCGAAGCTTCTTAATCGTTCAAGTAGAAGTAATGACAACTCATACATTTATGTAACTACTTTCTTATCAACAAATTATGTATTTCTTCTTTTACATCATAGCCTAGGTTGTTCTTTCAGTTGTCATCTCTTTTATAGTAAGTGCTGAAAAGCTTCCACTCCATATTTCTCTGTATGCTCAACTTATGAGTAACTATTTGACCTTAACGGGTATTTATTTGCTCTTATGCCTATTTTACCTTGCTATGGTTATACCTAGATGAAATGTCTACCTAACGCACCAATTATTTCTTCCGTTTAACGAAAAAAAACACCATCGAGCGTTTTCGAGATCGAGGCTTAAAGGGACTGTAAGAGCTAAAAGTTGGCACCCCGTTGTCTTTTTCTCTTTTGAAATACATGACAACGGGGGCCAATTCAGATTTAAAGGGCTTTTTCGTACCGTTTTGTAACTTCATCCCAATTGACGATTTGCCAAAAGGCCTTAATATAATCGCCTCTGAGATTTTTGTATTTCAAATAATACGCGTGTTCCCAAACATCAATGCCTAAAATCGGAGTATGAGCTTGCTTCTCCATAAAAGGATTGTCCTGATTGGGGCTAGAAGATGCATGCAAATGCCCTTTTGTATCTACGCTCAACCAAGCCCATCCCGAGCCAAAGCGAGAAGCCCCCAGAGCTGAAAGTTGCTCTTTAAGAGCCTCAAAGGAGCCAAAATCGGCTTCAATGCGTTTAAGCAGCTTCCCGTTGGGACGCGGGGAAGCCTCGGGCGAGAGGATGGAGAAATAGAGATTGTGGTTCCAATACCCTCCTCCGTTGTTGCGTACTGCCGCCTTTAAGGCCGCATCTTCAATTTGATCTAATGACTGCAGAATATGCTCAATGCTTTTATCTTTAAAAGCAGGCAATTTTTCCAATGCAGCATTTAGATTATTGGTGTAGGCTCCATGGTGTTTTGTGTAGTGGGTCTGCATGGTCAGCTCATCAATATGAGGCTCCAAAGAACTAAAAGCATAGGGCAATGTAATTTGTGTAAACATCGAGTCCTCCTTGCGAGTTTACGGGGCATCAGGGCTGTTAAGCGAATCGGCAATAGCCTGTGCCAAAGAATCCAATTGCTCCATCTGATTACGTTTCAAAGTGGAGCGGATATCCAATTGCGGTTCTATCATGGTAATATTCTTCATAGCCCCAACTAGTTGGTTGAGGCCTTTTTTGGCTGCACTAGCCCAGCTGTGATTAGCAATAATCGCAACGTGCCTGTTTTGCAGATTCAACACCTGCAACTCTTTAAGCAGAGCTTCCATGGGCAAATAGAGGTTCATGTTGTAGGTAGGAGCTCCCAGTACCAAATGCGAATACTTAAAGATATCGGCAATAATGTAGGAAGGATGGGTATTAGAGACATCGTAGATTCGCATCTCCTTAACCCCCAGCTCTCCTAATTTGAAGGCCAAAGCTTCCACAGCCTGTTCTGTGTTTTGGTACATTGAAGCGTAGGCTAGGACCACCCCCTTTTGCTCAGGAGCATACAGACTCCACGTTTTGTGTAATTCCAAAACTCTGCTTACATACTCTTTGCGATGTAAAGGACCATGTAAAGGTGCGATCATTGTGATTGTATCTAAAGGAAGTTTTTGTAATACGCTGTGCACCTGAGAGCCAAAACGCCCCACGATATTGCTATAATAACGGCGCGTCTCTGCTAAAAAGAGGGTGTCAAAATCTAGTTCATCGCTAAACAAAGTCCCCGGGAGGGTCCCAAACGAGCCAAACGCATCAGCGCTAAAAAGGATGCCATTGTGCTCTTCCACACAAAACATCACCTCAGGCCAATGGACCATGGGGGCAAAGTAAAATCGGAGTTTGTGGCTGCCAAAATCAAGCAGCTGTCCATCAGAAACCTCAATGGCATGGTTGCTAAGATCCATTGCATAATATTGGCTGAAAAATTGAAACGTCTTGGCATTACCAATAACCTTCACATTCGGATACGAACGAACGATAGCTTCAATGTTGCCACAGTGATCAGGCTCCATATGATTGATGACTAAATAATCGAGACTGCGGTTGCCAAGGACATACGCAACGTTTTCTATAAACTGATCGCGTACAGAAGAGTCGACCGTATCAAGAAGAATGGTCTTCTCCCCTGTTATTAGATAGGAGTTATAAGCAACTCCCTGAGGTAAGGGAAACATATTCTCAAATCGTTGCAATCTTCTGTCATTTACTCCGACCCAATGAATGTCGGGGGCGATTTGCCGGGTGATGTTCACTTTCTCCTCCATTATGTTATAGAAAAGATAATGAAAGAGGTAGGTGTCGGCAACCTTGTTCTTCACTTCCACTTCTGCCATACTTGCTTCATGCAGACAGACACACCTATCAAAGCAATCGCCATCGACTTGGACGGTACGCTGTTAACGAGCGATAAACAGATTACGCCCTACACGTTAGAAGTCCTTTCGGCCCTTAAGGGGCAAGGAATCCACATCAGTATTGCCACCGGGCGCAGCTTGGCTACCACAATCCGCTTCATTGAGCAGGTAGGTACTAATTTTCCGGCAGTTTTGTATAACGGTTCATGTTTATGGGATCCACTTAGTGCAACAGACGTGTGGCATACTGCCTTAGAGCATGATATCTGTAGCCAAATAGTGGCCCTTGGTGCCACAGGTGGGGCCAAATTGCATGCCTTTATGAATCACCAGCTCTATTTTGATGAGAACGATCGTCATGCCGATACCTTTGAACCGCTGAGTGCTGTTGTGGGTAAAGCGGTGAACTTTGCCTCTTTGGGACCACTTTCTTTCACTAAAGCGATGTTTTTAGGTCCGCCAGAGCAAACAAAGCCCATAAGAGAGCAGCTTCATTCCCAATTTGGCAACCGAATTCACACTGTCTACTCACACCCCACATTCTTGGAAGTTATGAGCCAAGGGGCTACCAAAGGGGCCGCTTTGGAGCGCCTGATGAAATTACATGGGATTGATTCGGCCCACGTTGCCGTTTTTGGCGATGCTGATAATGATGTTGAGATGCTCAAGTGGGCCGGCTTTTCATATGCCATGGCCAATGCTTCAGAGGCAGTAAAACAGGTCGCCGATGAGATTATTTTGGGCAACGATGAAGAGGGAGTGGCTAAAAAATTGGCCCAGTTGTTACACTGAGCGGTGACGAGTAAGAACTATTTGGCGCATAGAACTACCAATTTCATCCATAATAGCTTGGCACTTGGTGATAAAAAGGTAGAAAATCGGCCCGTCAGTTTCAGTCAGAGCTTCAAAATTCCCCTGCCCTTTGCTGATAATAAGATCAAAACTTGGATACAGTTCCAAGAACTCTTTGCTAGCCAGCTCAAGAATCAAAGCGGGAGTGGGAACACCACTGTCAATGATGGTGGCTACCTCATCAATGCCGCAATCAAGGGCATCTTGAACAATAACGTCATTGAGAATAGGGGCTCCGCGAACAGCAAAAAAGAGTTCAAGGTGGGGATACAGCTCCTTAATAATCGATAAAAGCAGCTTATCGAAAACAATCTCTCCTGCATTATCTCCGACAAAAAGCACCTTTTTGCTCGCTCTAAGGGCCTCTTTCAATTCTTCGATTTGAAACAAATGAGAATGCTCTTCGTCGGCAAGCTCTTCAATTTTGATGCACAATGGAGGCAATCTCCTCTTCCACATCAAAATCGAGAGTTGCTACTCCATAATCGATGATGTTACCAGCACAAGCAACGGCAACACCGCTGCGAAGTTTATCTGAAGAAGCATTGGCAAAGTCGACCAACTTCTCATAAATAGCTAAAGCTGCTTGGTTACTGTGAGCCTTAATGTGGGCATAGGGGTCCTCTTTTTGGGTTACAAGGACCAGTTGTTTTTGAATAAAAGCAGCCAATTCAGGAGCTGTTTTATTCATATCATGGGTAGGGATAAACTGCCCGTAGGCATCGATAATCTTTTTGGTTTCAGCATCATTCAAACCTGATAATTTGGCAGCATTTATCGCCAACTGCATGGTACAAGCAAGACAATTAAGATGGGTTTTCATTCTTTTAGGGTAACAGAAACTTCCAATTGATGCCATATGGGGCATCAAGCTATGATAGGTGCATGAGTAAAGAGAAACAACAAGTTATTATTTTACACGGTTTTGATAAAGAAGCGGTGTTTACGCTGGTAAGGGCCATCAAAAGGGAAGCGGGAGCGGAAGCCGACATTGCTTTTGCGATGACTACACCCAACTCACTGACGATGAAATTAGGTGATGTCGTCCAAGAGGTGGCAGCCGATCATGCCTATATGAAAGCCAATCGGCCACCTCATCAAAAAGAGCCGAATTAAAGCTTAAGCTTAAAATTGATACCAACTTTAATCTCTTCCATCGGCTCAAAAGAGGACTCTCCGCTGATCAGCTTATCGAGTTCTTTAAAGAGGTAGACCCCTTCTGCACCGATGCTAAACAGTGGATTTAGATTGAAGTCAAAGCCAAGCTTAGCGTTATACGAAATCTCTGTTTTCATCTCAAGCTCTTGCTCATATTTGAAGGCGTAAACAGGACCTAAGGCCACATAAGCATCGACAAATCCCAGCGGAGCGCGGAAGATAGCATCTGTGGTAAGTAAGAAATCGTACGTGCCATCAGAAGCAAACGGAGCATCCATTACAACATCCATCGATAGGCCAAACCATTTGGTAACGAATGTTGAAAGCCGGATTGCAGGCGTGTAATTAGCAAATTCACTATCACTAAGGTCCTGAATCGTGTAATAATTGAGCAATCCCACTTCAAAGACGCTGGGTGTGGCTGCAAATAATGTTCCAATGGACAACAGCACTATCAAGGCAATAATATAGGTACGTTTTGAGCGCATGGGTAAATTCCTCCTCCTCAATGGTGCCCGTAGATGAGTCTTGGTAATCTTAAAAGATTCTTCAATCTTCCAAAGACCACGGTACATCTCAACAATGTCTTGGTCAGTAACTGCGCCTATTCAACTCAAACAGGCAATCATAGGTCCTAAAGCGTGCATGCCCATCCCACGGCTTCTCATCTTCGTTGGTTCCAACCACATTCGTTCTCAATCAAATAGTAGCCGTCAAAGAGTTCATCCTTTGCAATCTTTTTTTCATCTAAGTAGCGAATATGCTTTGCTTTTTGTAACAATTTCCCTGTCTGTGGATCATAGGCTTGCTTGGTGAAATATTTGTTGGCCCCATGGCCGTTGTAAATAGTACCTGTTTGCTGAGCTTTTCTTTATGGAATTGCAGCGATCTATGCGTGAGCGGACTTGGTATTTACGACTGAAAAAGACGATTTGACGCTTATTAAGCGTAACCTTTACTTTCTTAGACCCATCTTCTAACCCAGCTACTCTCTTCTGCAGGAACTAAACGTGACTTCATTTTAAAGACTACTACTTCTTGTACTGCATCCTCTGAGCCTTGGTAGGGACCAATACTGTTGGTGTAATCCATAA
Organism: Sphaerochaetaceae bacterium; assembly: GCA_050950025.1. GTDB lineage: Bacteria > Spirochaetota > Spirochaetia > Sphaerochaetales > Sphaerochaetaceae > JBMNGW01. The sequence goes on from JBMNGW010000016.1 coordinate 156,242, forward strand.
GGCGCTCTTCTTCATGAAGGGTGTGGCACTTCATCACAGCAGTTGTAGTGCGGTAGCCTTCATCATCAAGAATAAAACGCTCAGTCTCTTTATCTTGCTTGCGCACACTATCGCTGATGATGTACCCCTGCTTCTGAGCAAGAATGTTAGCTACATTGGTCCCACTCATGATCCCTTTGTCGCCAATGTAAATCATTTTGTTAAAACCCATCCGCTCTTTAGTGTGTTTAATCATCGGTAAGAAAGTCGTCACATCATTATTGTTGCCAGCAAACAGACCAAAATCTACCGGTAAGCCCTCAGTGTCCCATAAACAGACCAAGCTGAACAATTGGCTCAGGACGATGCTCTTTAGAAGGACCATACTTTGCGTAGTCCTTCAAAGACAACAGATCCCTCTCCATCTACTGTATCTGCATCACAGCTGTCGATTTCCCAGAGCTTCAGTGTAAGGCCTCCATCGGCTTTTAGCAAATACAATTATTGTGAAACAACTGCATTGGTTGTTGCACACTCAACACTCCCTCTGTATGCTAAGTCCATGAAGCGCTTATTCTTCCTCTTTTTGGTAGGATTTCTTACGCTTGGGCCTCTGTTTGCAACCTCTAATGAAGGCTTTCAAACGCTAAGTACAAGTCGCTTCACTTTTATTTATGAACCACAAGTAAGTCAAGAAGTATTTCAACTGGCCTTTGAGGCAGAAGAAATCCTTAAACAATTGGAAAAATTGCTTGATTACAGCCCAAAAGAGAAGATTCCCGTCATTATCAGTGCCCGTCCTCCTTTTGCCAATGGCTCCTATTCCCCTTTCCCGGCAAAAATTACCCTTTATGCGACCAGTGGAGAAGAGCGCATTTTGGGTTCCAGAACACCCAACTGGCTCATTAGTGCTTTCACCCATGAATTGGCGCATTATGTGCATCTGAGCTCTTTAGTGGGGCCTGCAAAGTATCTGGCTCCCCTTTTTGGACCAGAGGTGGCGGCAATGAACGCCGTTTTAATGCCCGGGTGGTGGATTGAAGGGCTTGCCACCTGGGCTGAGTCACATCTATGTAGCGGCGGTCGGGGCAGCTTTCCGTTGTTTGCTTTAGGCTATGAAGCTCCTATAGCCCAAAAAAAGATGTGGAGTTTAGCCCAAGGCTCGTATGCTTCTTACGCTGTACCAACCAATCGGGTTTATCTGAGTGGTTACCTTATGGTTAAAGAATTAATGGAAACATACGGCAGCCAAACATTTTCTCAAATCAACTCAACATTCACTTGGTGGCCTTTTTTTGGTATGGGAGTTCCTTTTTCTCGTCACACCGGCCAAAGTGCCTCATCGCTGTTTGCTTCTACTATCGCTAAGGAAAAAGAGAAACTTCCCAGCCTTGAGGCACAAAAAGAGCAAGCTGAATACTATCTGCCTCATTTGACAGACAAAGGGCTTATCGGCTTAGTGAAAACACTTTCCAAAGGAGTTGAGCTGGTTTTTCAACCACACCAAGGACAGACAGTTTCTTTGGGATCTCGGTTGCCCATTTCCACTGTGAGTGCCACAGATGATGCTCAGTACCTCTACTTTAACCACATCTGGCTTAATCCATATGAAAAAAATTCTATCGCTTTAGCCCCAAGTGGCTACAGCGATATCTACCGGATGGATAACTTTACTTCCCGCGTACACCGAATCACAACCAAACAACGGCTCTTTCAAGTAGTCACAAGCGGAGACGGAAAAAAGCTGGCAGCAATTGAGCCGGTAGGAACTCGTTACCGTTTGGTACACATCAACCCTCGGACAGCTGAAATTACAGAGACCTATGAGCAAAGCGATTCAAGTTTTTATGAACCGCACTTTAGTGCGGATGGGAGCTCTTTAGTCGTTATTCAAATCACCGGCAGCCGCTCAACGTTGCTCCTTTTCAAAGAGGGAGAAGAGCCCAGACAATTGTGGGAGCCATTTGAAATGGAAATCCGCAATCCCCGCTTTGTTGAGCCCCAGCTTATTTGGTTTGCTTCCGATATCGGAGGGCGGATGGCATTGTACGAATATAATGTATCCACCAATAACCTTTTTCTTTTATGGGAAGATCCATTGGGAGTGTTAGGAGGCATTAAAACAGACAAAGAGCTTATCTACAGTACCTACCGCTTCTTTGGCCAAGCCCTACAACGCGTACCTCTTGCCGATTTACTGTACAAACCAACTTCCATTGCTGTTTCTCCTCTACCACCTGCTAAGAATCAACATCCTGTTTCGCTGCTTTCCAAGCCCTATAAAGATTATTTGAAATTCAACCTCTGGCTCCCCTTTTTCTTAGAAACAAGCGACTTAAGTCATTTGGGGGCCACTTTTTTAGCCAGCAGCCTACTAGGAAGGCATCATTTGCTCCTCTCGGCAGCTTGGAGTTTTGACCAAAAAACACCAATTGCTTTGGGCGAATACTCTTTCAATCGGGGACCTGTCGCGTTGATTTCAAAAGTGCAAGCTCAAAACAAGCTACTGCAGATCTCTACCGATGTGGCTGCCACCTTACTCTGGAAGCCAACCTTCAACGGCTCATTTGTGCTTCAAGGGGGACCGGGGGCGGCAATTCGTACTTCTGAGCACCATTTGTATGGTTTTAGCACCGTTTGGCTGGGAGGTGCGTATACGTCCAACACTGCCCCAAAAGATTTTTATGGGCGTTGGGGCTTTATGGCAATTGGCTCTTTTTGGTCACAGTACAATTTCGCCACCGCTCAGTTAATTTCGATTCCTACAATGCTCCTTGAGGCAAAAGTGCCACTCTTTAACACCCACCAGCAGCTTGTTGTGCGAACCGAAAGCTCGTTTAGTCCATATTCAGTGTTAAACCCCACTTTATTTACTGCTTCTGAGGACACCTCTTTTTTAAAGAGCTTACTCAGTTTTTCTTATAACATACCGTTAGGGCTCTTTGATCGGAGCATCCCCTATGGCGGGCTCATCGGTGCGGGGTTACAACTCTGGGCTCAAAAGTTTCTCTTCGGAGACCATTTTGACCCTACCTGGTATGCTGGTTTAACGGCTGAAGTTGAACTGGCAATTGGGGGAAGCTTCCGCTTCCGTCCTAAAGCAATTTTGGCTTTTGCTCTTCCAGACGGTCAATGGGCTTGGAAATTGGAGGCGGGTATTAGCACACCTTTTTCTTCTTTGCTCCCCTCTTCTTGGCATACAGGACGCTTTAAGGGTATACAATAAAAAGAACTTAGATTCTGCGGAGGATTCATATGAATGCCAACACCATCAAAACAGTGATTATTGACGGCAAAGAGTGCCGCTTCTACGATATTGCCAGCATTGCCGGTAAAAAGGTGGCCCAAATGCCCTATTCGTTGAGGGTATTGTTAGAAAACCTTATGCGCCACCAGAGCGCTTTGAACATTCCGGCAACAACATTGGAAGCTCTTGTTGATCGTAGCGGAAACCTCAAACGCCCTGCGGAAATCCCATTTCATCCGGCTCGCGTGTTGATGCAAGATTTTACGGGAGTTCCCGGAATTGTCGATTTGGCTGCGTTACGAGATGCTGTTCAACAAGCGGGCGAAGATCCCAAAAAAATTAACCCACTGGTACCGGTGGATGTCATTATTGACCACTCGGTTCAAATCGACAGTTACGGCTTAAGCGAAAGTCTTGGAATCAATGTGACCAAGGAGTACGAGCGCAACCATGAACGTTACAGCTTACTTAAGTGGGCTCAAAAATCTTTTACTAATTTGCGCATTGTTCCGCCCAACTCGGGTATTTGCCACCAAGTGAACCTTGAGCATCTTGCCGATTGCGTTTGCTTAAAAGAAGACCTACTCTACCCCGATTCGTTAGTTGGCACCGACAGTCACACAACAATGATCAATGGCCTGGGCGTCATGGGCTGGGGCGTTGGCGGCATTGAAGCCGAGGCAGTTATGCTCGGTCAGCCCTATTTTATGCCGATTCCTGAAGTGGTGGGGGTACGACTTCATGGCAAGATGCATCCATTATGCACAGCCACCGATTTAGTTCTCACCCTTACCCATTTGTTGCGCAACCTTTCGGTGGTGGGGAGCTTTGTGGAATACTTTGGCCCCGGACTTGATTCGCTTGATTTGCCCGACCGTGCCACTATTGCCAATATGAGCCCCGAGTATGGAGCCACCATGGGCTTTTTCCCTGTCGATGAACGAACGATTGAATACTTGCGCTTAACCGGACGCGATGAGCAGGCTAAGAGAACTGAGCTCTACTGCAAGGCTAATCATCTTTTTCATGATGAGCAGACCAAAGCCCATTACGATCGCATCGTAGATCTTGATCTAGCCGACATTGTCCCCTCAATTGCCGGCCCTTCGCGCCCGCAAGACCTTATTACCCTCAAAGGAGCTCCGGCTCAAATAAAAGAGGCCAGTGGCATCGATTTTTCAAAACGTGTTGCCATAGAAGTAAAAGGGGAAAAAGTCGATTTACCCAACGGAGCTGTAGCCATAGCAGCTATTACCAGCTGCACCAACACCAGTAACCCCTCTGTGATGATAGCTGCCGGGCAGTTAGCCCAAAATGCTGTTGCCAAGGGACTCAAAGTTGCACCATGGGTTAAAACATCTTTGGCCCCCGGCTCCCAAGTTGTCTCCGATTACCTGGAGAACTCAGGTCTCCTTTCTTCTTTAGAGGAGCTTGGATTCAATATTGCCGCTTTTGGCTGTACCACCTGTATCGGTAACTCAGGCCCCCTTGATCCGGCTATTGAAGAGGCTCAAGTGGCCGAAGGACTGAATCTAGCCTCTGTGTTATCGGGAAACCGCAACTTTGAAGGCAGAATTCATAAAAACGTTAAATCCTCTTTTTTGATGAGTCCGCCGTTGGTAGTTGCCTATGCTTTGGCCGGCAGAATGGACATCGATCTTTTTAACGACCCGATTGGCTATGATACTCAGCAGCAGCCTGTTTATCTTACCGACCTGTGGCCTTCAATTGAATCGACCAGAGCATTAATTGCCAAGCATGTTCACAGATCTTCATTTTTAGAAAAATACGGCAATTTATTTGACGGGGATAGCAAATGGCAACAGTTGTGGGCTCCTGAAGGAGATACGTACAGTTGGGATAACAGTTCCACCTATATCGCTAAAGCTCCTTTCTTTGACCATTTTCCTGCTAAAGCTCCTCCTATTGAGCCAATTGCTAAGGCGCGGGCTCTTTTGGTCATGGGTGATTCGGTAACAACCGATCACATCAGCCCCGCTGGTTCAATTGATCCAACCTATCCCAGTGGACGCTATTTGAGCTCACTGGGAGTTGATCCCGTCGATTACAACTCCTACGGCAGTCGCAGAGGTAATCATGAAGTGATGGTACGCGGCACCTTTGCCAACACACGCATTAAACAAAAACTTTCGGCCCCCAAAGAGGGAGGATTCACTAAAAAATTACCTTCAGGGGAGCTGTTGCATGTCTACGATGCGGCTATGGCGTATCAACAAGAGCATGTGCCACTGATTGTTCTTGCCGGCAAAGAGTATGGCACAGGCTCATCCCGCGACTGGGCCGCCAAAGGGACAAAACTGTTGGGAGTGCGGGCAGTCATTGCCCAATCTTTTGAGCGGATTCACCGCAGCAACTTAGTCGGTATGGGGATTTTACCTCTTACGTTCAAAGAGGGTGATTCGGTAGCCTCTTTGGGTTTGGAAGGGACTGAAATCTTTACCATCGATTTACCCAAGAAGCTGGAAGTTCACTCCACTTTGCGTGTGACAGCTCAAAAAGCAGAGGAGAAAGTCATCTCTTTTGAAGTGGTATGTCGACTCGATTCACCGATTGAGGTAACGTATTTTAACCATGGAGGGATACTGCATTACGTGCTGCGCACATTGTTGTTCGGCTAAGAAGCAAAGACTTTGAACTCTTTTAGTCCCTCCAATACCCCCGCCGCAAAATGGTTTTGGGCGTAATAGAGGGACGGATGTTGAGGGATGGTTTTAAGCACATGCTCATGATTGGCCACCACAATTGACTTAAAAGGGTGGACCAACATATCGGCATCGTTGCCAGAGTCTCCGGCAGTCACAATAGATGAGGGATCGAGGTTCCAACGTTTGGCAATGTAAGCTAAAGCGGCCCCTTTGGAGGAGCGCTGCGGTATTACATCCAGATAATGCTCATGGGAAAAGATGAGATTAAAGGCAATCCCCTCATCTGTAAGAGCCTTGGTAATGCGTGCTAATAGGCTGTCAATGTTAGTCACATCCCATACCATATAACTTACTTTTAATGGACTGCGAACATTCCAGTATTCTTGTGGTTCAAGCTCTTCAAATTTCTTGAGTCTGTTAAGGACTTTGGCAGAACTCCAATCTTTGGCAATATGAGCTGCCCAGCGGGTGTCGGCAAGCAAGGTGTTGGAATAGTAAATTTCAGTACCGACTGAGCTGATTAAGACATCAACATCCAAGGAGGTACTGCTAAGGGCCTCTTTGGCTGAAGGAGTGCTTCTGCCGGTGGCAACGGCAAAGCCAACCCGTTGTTTGTGGGTTGCCAACTTTTTCTTCAATTCGTGTAAAGCCCAGTGATCTCCGGTGAGCGTGTTATCAAAATCACAGGCCACCAAGTACTCCATTGACCCAAAGCGCTCAGAGAAGGTTTTGTCCAAACGGCTTTCACCTACCATATCTTCTTTTATTTTTGTTACTGCCGGGTGCATTGTTTTGAACGCCTTAGCTCCTTTTTAATGAGTATTTAGCTTACCAGCCAAGCGGGCACTGAGAAAACAGCGCACCTATAAGATGGCCATAATGACCAAGAAGGTCAACAAAGGGGAACTAAAAGCACCGGGACGGTGGCTCTACGGGCTACATATTGGCTGACACTGCCGACAAACAGCTCCCGCAAAAACCCTCTGCCTTGGGTTCCAAGCAGCACCATGGTGGCATCACTGTTTTCAAGGGCACGCATGATTTCCAACGGCGGACTGCCATAGACAAGCTTCAAAGCTATTTCCACCTCTTTGTCACCGCCGAACCGTTGTTTTAATTCAGCAAGCCGCTTTTTATCAGTTTCATTGAACTCTTCGAGGCGATCAATCAAATACGGTTCGATGCGTGAGCGGTCTTGGACATGTAACAGCGTCACTTTTTTCACAAACCCTTTGCTCACCAGTTGCAGTAGATGGGCAAAAGCACCCTCTGAGCCAACAGAAAAATCGGTGGCAAACAGGATGTGTGAACACACACCCGCTGGTGAAATACCAATGACTTGCAATGTGTGCTCTTCGCTTAAGCCAAGGCGGACTATAAGCAGCGGCTTTTTTGTCCCCAACATCACCTCGTGCGCTACTCCACCTAAAAAGGCCCCCCCGATAAGCGATCTGCCTTGGGATCCCACAACGACCAAAGGATACCCCTCTTGGTCGGCAATGCGGTTAATCTCCCGTTTGGCATTTCCTGGGGAGATACGAAGCTCAACTTCAAAGCCCGCTTTTTGCAGCCCTCTTTTTTGTTGTTCCAAGGTTTCGGCCTGAATTGAGGCAATGAAAGGAAAGGCATCGCTGGCCACATCTTGATAATCGGGACACTGTAGTAGCAGCACTTTCGCAATGCCGAACTCTTTAAGAAAGCCCATCTGTTCGACCATCATACTGGAAGCTTCAGTTAAATCTGTGGCAATGATTGCTCGATCTGGCATATGCACCTCCTGCGGCAGGGCAGAGGGTAAAGCAGCAGCTGAAAAGCAGCCCACCCGCTTCTTCTTTTAGTATACTCGTATGTGCTTATCAAGTCAAAAAATGATTGCCTAGGGGAAAATTGAGGCAACTTGTACCACTGTCTCACTTAGTTCCATTGAAGTCTTGGTCCGCAAGGTGACAAGTTTTTTACCGTTAATGGAAATTGATTGACCACTTTTGAATAGTTGAGTCGCCCCATCGATACTCAATTCCCCCTCTCCCGAGGTGCACACCAGTACCACCCGATATGATTTACCATACAAAAAGGAGACCATCCCACTTTCTTGCAATTGAAGGAGGCTGGTTTGACTGTGCTCTTGGCGATCGAGAATTTTACGCACTCCTGCCGGAAACTGCTCAAAACGACTTTTTTGTTTCACTGCATCGGGAATCTGCTTCATCTGTTCGCACGCTTGTGCCGTAGTGATGGCAATACCGTCAATTCCTGCAGCGACTATTAGATTATCGACACCAACTAATGCAATAGGAATGGCTAGTTCGTTCATCACCACGCAATTGGTGGACTCAGTCTGAAAAGAGGGACCAAATCCACTTGGAAAGTGGTGGGCCAAAGCCCCCCAAGTGCCTAAATCTTCCCACTGCCCTTCATACGGGACAACAGCAATGGAGGAGGCCTGTTCCACTACCGCATAATCAAAGCTAGTTTTTTCAATCTGCTCATACATAAGGCGCAATGCAACCTCATCATTGACACCTAAGCGCTTGCTGATAATCCCAAGAAGATAACCGAGGCGAAATACAAAAGAACCACCATTGCACAAAGCTCCCTCTTTAATGAGCTGTTCAGCTGTTTGTTCATCGGGTTTTTCAATAAATTGAGCCGCTTTTATGTACCCCGGTTGCTGATTGGCAACAGTGATATACCCATAACGGGACAAAGGAGCCAAAGGGCTTACTCCCATTAGCACCATGTCTATGTCTTCTGTTGCTGCTACAACGCACATCTGTCTGACGGTTTTCATATACTGCTGTTCGGCATACGCATCAACAGGGAGAACTGCCACCACATCCTCTTTTGCGGCCCCTTGGTCTTTCAGATGCACCACAGCCAAAGCAATGGCGGCAAATGTATCGCGACTGGAAGGTTCTAGGACCACGTTAACTGCAGAGCCAATTTGGTAGCGAACACTGTCAGCTTGAGCCTCACTGGTGGCAATGAGAATCTGTTCGGTAGGAAACTCGCTGCGAGCCTGGCGATACATCCTTTGAAGCATCGATTCTCTCTCCTTTTTTTGCGTTGGTAGGAGCGGAATAAACTGTTTTGAACGAGTTTCGCTGCTAAGGGGCCACAGCCTTTTGCCTTCCCCCCCAGACAGTAGTACAACATGTATTTTCATATCTCCATTATGAAGGGGGCAGGCCGTTAAGACAACAACTAATAACTGCCGAAAAAGAGGATGATTTACCCTTGATTACTAAACGTTTGTATAGTATATCTAAGACATGGGACAGATTTTGGTCGGTACATCAGGCTACAGCTACACAGAGTGGGTTGGCCCTGTTTACACACAAGGGACCAAGTCTGAGGAGTTTTTGAGCCACTATGGGCGACTGTTTCCTACCGTTGAGCTCAACTTTAGCTACTATCGAATGCCCACCTCCGATCAGCTTTTGGCCATGGTAGAGCAAGCCCCCTCTCTCAAATTCTCCCTTAAAGCCCACGGATCGATGACTCACACAATTGATCCCATTCAATGGCGCTCCCAGGCTGCAGAGTTTCGCAAAGCAGCTTCTGCCTTGCAACAAGCAGGAGCTCTGGCAGCCATACTGCTTCAATTTCCCTCCTCATTTTACTACCAGAGGCAACAGCGAACCTATTTGCACCAAATAGTGCAAACGCTTGGAGAATTTCCCGTGGCAGTGGAGTTTCGCAATAGCCAATGGTATAACACCCGCACCATTGACGCACTGCGCCAAAGGCAAGTGGCCTTAGTCTGTACCGATGCTCCTAGTGTTCAAGGAGCCCCTTTAGTAATGGATATCGTCACTTCATCATTTTCCTACGTCCGGTTGCATGGGCGCAACGCCGCTTCTTGGTGGGGTTCGGATGCCGCCTCACGCTACGATTATCTGTACAATGACCAAGAGCTCAAAGCCATTGCTCAACGTTCTGAAGCCCTTGCCAGCTCAACTGAAACCTTGTACATCTATTTCAACAACCACCGTGGTGCTCAGGCGGTCACCAATGCCCTAACGCTCCAAAAAATGCTGTTTGTCAAAGGATCATGATGGCAGAACAAAGCAGTATCATTCACATTAACATTACCGATTTTGCTGCCTCTGTGGCCGCTTTACGCCACCCTGAATTAGCTTGTAAGCCGTTTGTTATCGTCAAACCAACTTCAGAGCGCAGCACAGTTATTGCTGTTTCTCCTGCTGCCCGTAGCGAAGGAATTAGAAGCGGGATGAGCTTTGCAACAGCCTTGCACTTGGTGCCCAAATTACACAGTATCACCCCCGATGCCGCCTCTTGCTCTCAAGTCGATACAGAACTGAAAAGAATTGCCTGTTGCTACTCCCCTGTTGTTCAAGCCGACACGGGGGGCCATCTGTATGTAGATGCAAGCGGAACCACACGCCTGTTTGGGCCTCCTGTTGATAGTGCTGCCCGCATTCGTCGTCAAATCCAATATGAGCTGGGGCTCGATCCGGCCATCGCTGTTGCTTCCAATAAATTAGTGGCCAAAGTAGGAACCCGTACATTGCGTCCCAGTGGATTAGCGGCAGTACCAATGGGACAAGAGGCCTCTTTTTTAGCTTTGCAAGATATCTCTTTGCTTCCGGGAGTCGGTGAACAGACGCTTCGACTTCTTCGTTTGGCCGATTTTACTATCATCGGAGAACTGGCTGCTTTGGATGAGCAACAGGCGCATGCCCTTTTGGGTCGCAAAGGAGTGCTGCTACGCCAAGCGGCCCAAGGAATTGATGCAAGTAGCATCGATACGACTGCTCTGAAAGTAAGAGCGATTAGCCGCCACATCGATTTTGATGAGCCGGCTCTTCAGTTTGAGGCAATGAGAGCAGCTCTTATCTGCGCCAGCGAAGAAGCGGGTTTTGAGATGCGCTCTTTGCAACTGTGTTCTCAAGGGTGCTCTGTTAGCCTCTATTGGGCAGACGGAGTCAAAAGCGAAGGTTCAATGCGAACTACAGCATTGTTGAGAACCGATGCTCACCTAATTCAGGCCGCTGAACTGGCCTACAAGCGTGCTTTCACAAGGCGAGTGCGGGTTCGCTCTTTCACCCTTTCTATGCAGCATCTTACACCGTTTTACCTTGAAGCTGATCTTTTTGCCGCTCTTTGTCCTCTTAAAACAGAGTCTTTACAAGAAACTGTTGATACGGTTCGCCGGCGCTTTGGTCCCCGCTTGTTAACCAAAGCAGCAACGATGTACCATGGTTAATCGTCTGGGACTGCGCTCCTCCTACTCTTTTTTATGGGGGACATCTTCACCGCAAAAGCTGGTTGCTTATTTGGCTAAAGAGGGGTGTAAAACTATCGGTATTACCGATCGCAACAACCTTTATGGTCTTTTTACAATTCGCCAAGCAGCCAAAGAAGCGCACATGAATTGTATTATCGGCTGTGAGCTGACCAGTGCCAAAGGATCAATTTTTGTCTTTGTCAGTTCTGCTGTCGGTTTTAGCAACTTGTGCATGCTGCTCTACCAAAAAGCCCTTAATCCCTCTTTCGATGTTGTTGCCTCCTTAGCTGCCAACAATCAAGGGTTGGTTATTACAACTGCTTCTGCCACCATTGTTGAGCAGTTGAGCAGTAAGGTGGCCGCTTTATATGGTGCAATAACTCCCCGCAATATGGGAATAATTCCCACTGCTCGCCGCTTAGCTCTTCCTTTGGCCGCCATCGATGATGCCTCTTTTATCAGCGAAGAGGATTATAGTGTTCATCGGGTCCTAAGAGCTATCGCCTTACAGAAGACTGTGGGGACACTGCAAGAGGATGAATGTGCTGAAAAAGAGAGCGTGGTTCTTAGCTACAACGAGTATAAAAGAATCTTAGGCTCTTGGGGTGAGGCTCTTGATGGGACACAACAGATTGTTAACAGCTGCTCTGATGTGCCGTTATTTGACACGCTTGTCTTCCCCGATTATCCATCAGCCGATACGGAGTTACAAAAACGGGTTATTGCGGGGGCTGAAAAACGCTACGGAGAGCTTTCCGATGCGCTGTTTGCCCGTATTGAGTACGAGTTGCACATAATTATCAAAAAAGGGTTTGCACCTTATTTTTTAGTGATGGACGATATTGTCCAGATGGCCAGTCGTACGTGTGGCAGAGGTTCGGCAGCAGCTTCAATTGTGGCGTATTCGTTGGGGATTACCAACGTCGATCCCATTGCCCATAACCTCTATTTTGAACGCTTTTTAACCCTTTCCCGTACCGATCCTCCCGACATTGATGTCGATTTCGCCTGGGATGAACGCGATGGTATTATCCAACGTGTTATTGAACGTTTTGGGACTGAGCACTGTGCCCGTGTTGCCAATCACAACAGGTTTCAGTGGCGCTCTGCAGTCAAAGAGAGTGCTAAAGCCTACGGTTTTAGTTTGGGTGAAATTGAGCGTATGCTGAAAAAAGGAAGCCAAGCACAATGGCTTTTGGAGCCTTGGAAAACCGTTTTGCACGTAGCTAAGCGTATTGAAGGGCTACCCAGAGGGCTGTCAATGCACTGCGGGGGGTTAGTGATTACTAAAAAGAGAGTTGCCACATATGCTCCTGTGGAGTTTTCTCTTGCAGGCTACCCTCTTTTGGGCTGGGATAAAGAGGGAGTTGAAGAGGCCTCTTTAGTGAAAATTGATTTGTTGGGAAATCGCTCTTTGGCTGTTATCCGCGATACTTTAGCAAATCTTCGCTCAGAAGGAATCATCATTGATCAAAGAATGTGGAAGCCAATTGATGATGTACCAACACAACAGGCATTGGCCAGTGGCGATACGATGGGCGTTTTTTATATTGAATCTCCTGCCATGCGCCAACTGCAGAAAAAAAGTGGCAAAGGTGATTTTGAGCACATTGTTATCCACTCCTCCATGATTCGTCCTGCTGCTAATACCTATATTAACGAGTACCTAAGACGACTAAAGGGGGGCTCATGGCATCCACTACATCCTCGCTTAGCTACAATTCTCCAAGAAACATACGGTATTTTATGCTACCAAGAAGATGTTTCTAAAGTTGCCGTGGCTTTGGGAGGTTTTTCTGAAGAGCAAGCTGATGCTCTTCGCAAAGTAATTTCCAAAAAAACCAACCACCAACGCCTAAGTGCATATGAGCAGCAGTTTAAATCAGGATGTGCCCAAAACGGTGTTGATGCTACAGTTGCCGCTACAATTTGGACTATGATGCTCTCATTCGACGGCTACTCTTTTTGCAAACCACACAGTGCTTCGTATGCGATGGTCTCATTTCAATCGGCTTATTTGAAAGTTCATCACAAAGCAGCCTTTATGGCGGCAGTACTTACCAATCGAGGCGGGTATTACAGTACTCAAGCCTATGTCAGTGAAGCCAGAAGGATGGGAATTCCCCTCTACGGTCCTGACATTAATCGCAGCAAGGCCTGCTGGTACGCAGAAGGTGATACGATTATCGTTGGGTTGCAAGCTATTGCCAATCTCAGTGACCAAACTATTGCCCACATTGTGAGCCAAAGAGCTCTTGCCCCTTTTTACTCGCTGGCAGAAGTACCTCTGAGGGTAAAGCTGCAGCGCCAAGAGCTTGTGAGTTTGTGTGCCAGCGGAGCGTTTGATTCTATCAGCGCAATTTAAGGCGAAGCGAGCAACTAAGGCAAGTGCTTATCAGCGCTCATCAATCAGAAGAACCCTCACTTTTTACTAAAGACCCTACTTCTGTTCCTCCCTTACCCCTTGCCCCCACCAGAAGCAAAGCCGAACTGCAACACGAATTTACCGTTTTGGGATTTTTACGCACATATCATCCTTTGGTGTTGTGGCAGAATGCTTTAGTCCACCTAAACCGACATAAAGCCGCTACACTTCACCGCTATATCGGCAAAACAGTCACGCTGGTGGTTGGCCCATTACACGCAAAGCGTACTGGCCAAAGGGGGCATGCCTATGGAATTTGTCTCTTTTGAAGATGAAAGCGCATTATTTGAGACTGTTCTGTTTCCCCCTATTTGGCAACGGTATCACACACTGATTCACAGCTGCTCGCCGTTAATTATTAGAGGCAAAGTAGTGGATGACCAAAATGCTATTTGGTTGAAATCCTCTCTCTTAGAGTGTTGCAACAGCCAAAACGGAACAATGTAAGGACAAAAGCCCTTTTTACACCCTGAAACTGCTTTGTTTGAGCAGAAAGTTTTTACAAGGAAGCTTTAGTACGCTACAATGGACCAATCAAAAAGGGGGAGCAGAGGTGAAGATTCAAAAACAACAGGCGATGCGAAATGTGCTCATCGCATTGTCTCCTTTGGGCCTTGCGGCCATCTACTTTTTCGGCTGGCGATTTTTAGCTGTTTTGGCAGTGGTGACGGCAGTCGGATTGGGCAGCGAGTACCTGATGGCACGCAAATACAAACTGGGCGTCACCGAATCGGTGTTCGTTTCATCTTTTTTGTTTGCACTTTCTTTACCCCCCGGGTTGCCGCTATGGATGGCCGCTTTGGGAATCGCTTTTGGGATTGTCTTTGGTTAAAATGGTCTTCGAGGATTTGGACGCAACCCGTTTAATCCTGCCATCACTGCCAGAGCTTTTGTCTACATCAGTTTTGGAGTGCCGATGACCAGTCGGTTTATTAGTCCCCAAACGCTCATTAATTGGTTTCCGGCAGGATTTGGCACGTGGCTGACCAAAGCTGATGCTGTTTCGGCCGCCACGCCGATTGTCAGCCGCAGTGCTTCATACATACAGTTACTTTTAGGTCCCACCAGCGGCAGTTTTGGGGAAACATCTGCTGTTCTGATTCTTCTCGGCGGTGCTTTCATCCTCTACAAAAAAGCAGCCAACTGGAAAATTGTTACCGGTTCGGTGGTCTCCTTTTTAATCTTACAGACCATCGTATGGGCAGCAGGACACCCCAATGCTGCCGATCCTCTTTATGCTCTGTTAAGCGGAGGCTTTTTACTGGGAGCACTATTTATGGTCACCGACCCCATCTCATCAGTCAATCGACCGACATTGGGCGTTGGATTTACGGCATTATGTTTGGACTGCTGACAGTTGCCATCCGGGTATTCAGCAGTTGGTCGGAAGGGGTCACCTTCGCCATCCTGTGGTTAATATGTTCGGACCGCTTCTCGATACCTCTTTAAACAAGCGAAAGCTAAGAAAAAAATAGCCGCTTCGGATGGAGGTAAAGCATGAAAGTCCAAAGCTTTTACGCTAAACGAATCCAGCCGTTAGTCTTTATGGCTGTGATTACCATTGTGTGTATTGTCCTTACGGCCGCTTTGTATTTGTTCACCTTTGATCAAGTGCAGGCCAATGAACAATTCTTTTTATCAAGAAGTATTTTGAATGCGGCGGCCATAGAGAATGACGGTACTCAGCCAACTGTTGCTTCTTTGTATCAAAGCTCTGTAACTGAGGCCCAAGACATTACGAAGTCCAGGCTCCCGATGGGTCGGTTCGCTATGTTATACAGAGGACCGGACCGGGGTTATGGGGCCCGATTACCATTATGATTGGCTTTGAAGAAGATCTCAAAACCTTAGCCGGAGTTTCCATTGTCAGCCAAACTGAAACTCCCGGATTGGGAGCTCGCATTGAAGAGCCGTGGTTTACTGCTCAGTTTGCCGGCAAACAAGGCCCTTTCCGCCTTGTTGAAGAGGGAACAGCTCAAACAGAAGAAGAGATTGATGCTTTAACGGGAGCCACCCGCACCAGTGAATCATTTCGCAATATCATGAACCGCGCCATCGAGGAAAGCGGCACCATACGAGGAGGCAAGTAGCATGGCAAAGAAAACAAACCTCAAAAAAAACATTCTTAACGCCGCTGGGCAAGGACAATCCTGTCTTCGTCCAAATTCTGGGAATTTGCTCCACGTTGGCGGTCACCAACAAACTTGATAACACCATGGTTATGACTTTGGGAGTGATGTTCACCACAGCCTTATCGAGTTGGACTCTCTCTTTTATGCGCAAGTCCATTCCCTCACGCATCAGGATGATGGTCGAGACGCTGGTCATCGCCACGTACGTCATCATCGTCGACATTGCTTTAAAAGCTTATAATCCTGAAGTCTGGAAACAGCTTGGGCCATATGTCGGACTGATTATTACCAACTGTATCGTCATGGGACGGGTTGAGGCTTTTGCTTTACAAAATCCTCCGCTGCCCTCTCTTATTGACGGGCTTGCCAGTGGTATGGGGTATGCCTATGTGCTGCTTATCATCGCCTTTTTCCGAGAACTTCTGGGGACGGGCACGTTGTG
>JBMNGW010000017.1:0-19385 GCA_050950025.1 Sphaerochaetaceae bacterium
CATTCACACGCACTAAAGGGCCCAAACTTTTAGCTAAGACTTTCACTTGCTCAGCTAAAGCACTTTTTGCCAGATTATAAGAAGGGCGGCTGATAGGCCGTCGATACACCAGCGTATCGGTAATATTCACTATAGAAGCAGCGTAGTTATAATCTCGCTCTTTTCTGTGCATATAAAGAGCTTGAGAGAGAAAAAAGGGGGCTTTGACATGCAAATCTTGATCGGCATCCCACTGCTTTTCATCTATGTCCTGTATAGGAACAGTTGAAAAGAGTGAAGCATTATTTATTAAAGCGTCCCAACGCCCAAAATGGGCTATTGTTGTGGCCACTAAGTGCTCGATATCAGCTTTATGCCTTAAATCGGCTTGCAAAGCAATCGCTTCAGAGCCTATTTGGCGAACAGCCGAAGCGGTCCGCTCTGCCTCTTTTTCATTGCTGTGGTAATGGACAACCACAGATGCCCCTTTTTCAGCCAAAGCTAGGCAGATTTCTCTGCCAACTCGTTGACTTGCACCGGTTACCATCACAACTGCCTCTTTGAGTTCCATAAAAAGAGATTACAGCAGATGCTAGGGTTTGTCGATTGACCATCCCTCTTGTATATTGAAGATGGTGCGTAATAAACCAAACGCATTGTGAGGTAATAATGACAGACAATACAAACGACTCTCAAGAGAAACAGAAAACCAATCAGATGGCAAAAGGCAAAGGGCCGCCTGAAGAGCCGGGTATCCACAAAGAGAACAACAAATTCTCTTTTACCGGCAAACGCTTCAAATTCTCATTTTGGTACTTTTTAATCATCATCATTGCCATGATGGCGTTCAACTCATTGTTTATGAAAAACGCCAATATTATTGGTGTCGATTATAACCAGTTTAAAGAGATGATTCGAAGCGGCACCATTGTTCGCGTTGAAATTCAGGAAAAACAATATATCGGCTACACCGTCGGCAAAAAAGCACGTAGTGACTCTTCTTTGCAAACATTGACTTCTCAAGCCGATAGTGCCCGCACCTACTCCACCTATGCCATCAACGATCCTTCCTTTATTCCCCTATTGGATGAAATAGGCATTGAATATTATGCTGCGGCTCCCCAAACCCCCAGCATTTTTTCCACACTGCTTAGTTACATCCTACCGATGCTCATCTTCTTGCTCATCTGGCGCTTTGTGTTTTCAAAAATGGGACAAGGAGGAGGACAAGGAGTTCTCTCTTTTAACCAAAACAAAGCTAAAATTGTAGCCGAAGGTGATACGGGAGTCCGCTTTGAAGATGTTGCCGGAGTAGAAGAGAGTAAGTTCGAATTAGAAGAAGTTGTCGACTTTTTAAAAAATCCCACTAAGTACACTGAAATTGGGGGCAAAATTCCCAAAGGAGTGCTGTTAGTAGGTCCTCCGGGAACAGGAAAAACCCTCTTGGCCAAAGCGGTAGCCGGTGAAGCCCATGTCCCCTTTTTCCGGATGAGCGGAGCCGACTTTGTCGAAATGTTTGTTGGTGTGGGAGCAGCCCGAGTGCGTGATTTATTCCGTCAGGCTCGTGAAAAAGCCCCCTGCATTATTTTCATCGATGAAATTGATGCCATTGGTCGCACTCGCAGCCATGCCAGCTTTGGCGGCAACGATGAAAGAGAGCAAACATTGAACCAATTGCTGGTAGAAATGGACGGCTTTGATTCTCGCACCGGTGTCATTATTTTAGCAGCCACCAACCGACCCGAAATTCTTGATCAAGCTTTGCTACGCCCCGGGCGCTTTGACCGTCAGGTCTTAGTCGACAAACCCGATTTGGAAGGGCGAGTCGCTATTCTTAAAATTCACACCAAAGAGATTAAGCTCGATAAAAACGTCGATTTACGTAAAATTGCCCAAGCTGCAGCAGGCCTTGCCGGAGCCGATTTAGCCAACATTGCCAATGAAGCTGCCTTGATGGCAGTAAGAGCCAAACGAAAAACAGTGAAACAAGTCGACTTTGAAGAAGCCATAGAAAAATCGGTGGCCGGGTTACAGCGCAAAAGCCGCATCTTAAGTGAAGATGAGAGAAAGAAAGTCGCCTACCATGAAACAGGACATGCTTTAACTGCCTTTATGACAGAAGGATCGCCCCCTGTTTCCAAGATATCGATTATTCCCCGAGGAATAGGAGCTTTAGGGTATACCTTGCAACTGCCCACGGAAGACCGTTTTTTGATGAGCGAAAGCGAACTGCTGGGTAACATCGACACGATGCTTGGCGGCAGAGCTGCCGAAGAGCTGATCTTTGGTGAAATTTCCACCGGAGCAGGCAATGATATCAGCCGAGCCAGCGACATGGTCAGACGGATGATTACCGAATTTGGGATGAGTGAAAAATACCGCAACATTACCCTTCCTTCCACCACCGGCCAAGGCCTGGGAGGCTCAAGAGAATATTCGGAAGCAGCCCAAGAGTACATCGACAATGAAACAGCACGTATTGTAAACTCCCGTTATGCCATTGTCTTAGAGAAATTGACCAAAAACCGCAAGCTGTTGGAAGAAATAGCTACACGCCTGTTAGAAAAAGAGGTCATTGACGGACAAGAGTTTCACACTCTTGCACAAAATGGTGTTGTTGCATACATTTGAGGCCCTATGATTGTAAAGCCAATTGAAGATGCAGTTTTAAAAACACATCTAGCAACCCTTGCCCCTGATACCCGCGACATCTTTTTATTGTACGACGGCTCAGTACGAGCCACAGCGGTGCAAGGAACTCATACTATTAACCAAATGCGTGCCAACCATGATCTAGGCATTTTAGAGACACTGGTGTTAGGCCACGGCTATTTGGCAGCAGGGATTTTAGCCTCCACTGTCAAAGGAGATGATCGCGTTCAATTGAACATTGAATGCGGGGGGCCTATCAAAGGCGTCTATGTTGAAGCTTGGGCTGTGGGGGCTGTACGCGGGTATTTGCAACAAGTACCCATCCCCATCGAAAAACCCCTAGAGAGTTTTGATGTCTCCTCTTTCTTTGGACCGGGATTTATGACAGTCACTAAACTACTGGAAGGGAAAAAAAGCCCTTTTACTGGCCAAGTGATGTTGCAACACGGCTCAATTGCCAAAGACTTAACCCACTACTTCCTCATTTCAGAACAAACTCCTTCAGTTGTTTCTCTGAGTATCCAATTTGACAAAGAGGGACGCGTGATAGGCAGCGGAGCTCTGTTTTTACAAAAAATGCCGGGCAAAGAGAATGGCCATTTGGAAGAGTTGGAAATGATCTGTGCTGCAATGCCTTCTTTGGGAAAGTACCTCTCTGAAGGTAAAACCACCAACCAATTTGTCCAAGAAGTCTTTCACAAAGCCGATCCCCAGTATCTGCAATCATTGCCCTTTGGCTTTAGTTGCCCCTGTGATCGGAAGCGCTTTGCCCAATACCTCTCTTCTTTACCCCAAAAAGAGAAAGAGTCGATTCTCCAAGAAGGGCCATTTCCTTTGGAACTACATTGCTTTAACTGCGGAACAACCTATCCATTTGACAAAGAAGAATTGCAGGAGATTCTATGATCTATTACGCTTCCGCCGCTGCCCATATGAACGACCTAGTGGCCCAAGAGGCAGAACAGGCAGGAGCACAAGAAATTCAGCTTGTTGCCTCAGGTGTTGAGTTTCAAGCCGATTTAAAAACAGCTTATCGCTTTTGCCTAAATAGCCGAATTGCCACGCGCCTGATGCTAGGATTAGCTCAAGATGAAGGCATTAACAGCTCCGATGAGTTTTATGCCTCATCGATTCTCATTCCCTGGGAAGAGTATCTTAATCCTCAAAAAACGTTCACTGTCACCGTTACCAGCATGAACTGCTCATGGCTGAAGAACAATACGTTTGCTGCCATTCGGCTTAAAGATGCCATTGTCGACAGAATCAAAGAACATTATAACCAAGAACGTCCCTCGGTCGATTTTGCCGATCCCGATGTCACTTTTCATGTCCATTTACAACAAGACGAAATTAGTTGGTACCTTGATTTCTCAGGCCGCTCGTTATATCAAAGAGGGTACAGAAGTGGCTCTACCGACGCCATTTTAAAAGAGAACTTGGCTGCCGCTATTTTGATGCGCAGCGAATGGTACAAAACACTTCAAGATAAGAATCCCGCCCCCCTCTTAGATCCATTTTGCGGATCGGGTACTATTTGTATTGAAGCTGCTTTAATGGCCAGTGACACGGCTCCCAGGCTTCACTCATACTCCAGTTTGGCTTTTTTCAAACTCGATATGCACGACCCTGATATCTGGGAAGAGGTGTTGGATGAAGCCTACCATAAACAAGAACAAGCTAAAAAAAGAGCCATAACAATCTACGGCTGGGATATTGACCCCAAAGCCATAGAATTAACTCAAGAGCATGCTCAAAATGCCCAAGTAGAACACTATATCACCACTGCCAACAAAGACATTACAGCTATCACAGAAGAAGATGTTCCCCCCGGAGAACATTTTATTGTGACCGACCCTCCCTATGGGATCCGAATGGAACAAGAGCAGCCTATCCAGTTGTTGTATGAGCAGACAGGCAAACAGTTCAACACCCTGTTTGGCGGTTGGAATATTGCAATCCTGTGCGGCAATAAAGAGCTCCTTAGTTATGTTGATATGAAACCGCAAAGGACAAATGTCTTTTACAACGGACCAATAGAGGCCCAATTAGCCCATTATCGTGTGTTTACAAAAGAAGAGAAAGAACAACGAATTCAAAGAGCCATCCAAGCCAAAAAGGAGCGATTAGCTCAACCTTTAAGCCCAGGAGCTCAAATGGTCTTTAACAGACTGCAAAAAAACCTCAGTCGTCTTAAACCTTTAATGGCAGCAGAACGAGTCTCTTCTTTCAGGATTTATGATGCCGATATGCCAGAATACTCGGCAGCCATAGACTTTTATGAAGGTAAGTATGTCCACTTACAAGAATATGCACCCCCAGCCTCCATTGATCCCGAAGAGGCTCAAAAAAGACTCCAAGAACTTATTGATGCCACTGAAAGAGCAACTGAAGTAGACAGGGAACTCATTTTCGTTAAACAGCGCAAAGAACAAAAAGGACTGAGCCAATACGAAAAACTGGCCAACAGAGGCAAGTTTTATGTGATCAGAGAACATGAGCTGATGTTTTTTGCTAACTTCTCTGACTACCTTGATACAGGCATCTTCTTAGATCACCGGCCCGTACGCAAGATGATTCAACAAGTTGCCAAGAACAAACGGTTCCTTAACCTCTTTTGTTACACTGCTACAGCCACAGTCAATGCAGCCAAAGGGGGAGCACTTAGCACCACCAGCGTTGATGCCTCAGCAACATATCTTGATTGGGCTATCAAAAACATGGAAATGAATGGCTTTGATCAAATGAACCACTTCTACTACAAAGATGATTGTATCAACTGGCTTAGAAACACTCACGATATGTATGATCTTATCTTCTGCGATCCACCAACATTCAGCAACTCTAAAACCAGAAGAACGTTTGATGTCGATCGTGACCAAAGAGCCCTCATTCACCAAGCGATGCGCCATCTTAATCAAGATGGAACGCTCATCTTCTCAACCAACTTCCGTAAGTTCTCATTACATCCTGAGCTTAAAGAGGCCTACGATATCCAAGACATCACAGCCCAAACCATAGGCGAAGACTTTGCCCGCAACCCCAAAATCCACTTCTGTTTTCTCATCAACCACAAAAAAGCTGTAGTCAAAGCCCAAAAACGAGAGCTCACCAAGAAAATCATCAGAAAGAAATAAGAAAGAATAAAGCTTAGACCAACAAAAAGGCCGTCCCGAAGGACGACCTTTTTGATAACCAGTTAAGGTCTGAGTTAGAAAGAAATCTTTGCTCCAACGGTGATTTTACCAATCTTAGAATTCAAGAGATCATCGGCAACCCATTTTGCATAGACATTAGCACCGTCGACAACAACCGAAGAGTCAACAGAGACTTCAGCCGAAAGACCTGCGTTGTCAACATCAATGTTATTGCTGTACTTAGCTTTTGCCTTTGCAGTAAACTCATCAGCCTTGTATGTTACACCAGCGCCGCCATAGTAGTCTTTAGTATCAATTGTGTAACCACCATTGACGTTAAGAGCAATTTCGTTCGAAGCTGCCCAGTCAACCGATACGCCAAGAGCTTGTTTGTTCACAAGGTCCTTACCAGTAACAGTCACATCAAATGCATCAATGACGGTGTGTGCTTTTACTGAGAGAAGATTCTCAACTGCGATATCAGTGATACTTCCATCTCCAAGTTGAGCCTTGGTTGCAAAATAGACGTCAACATCAACAATGTCATAGGCTGCAGCAACGGAAACTTCAGCATCAAAGTCATCGCCAACAAGCTGGATATCACTAGCGACGGTAACGGTCAAATCATCCATAGCATAATCGGCTTTTACCGAAGCGCCAATAACGTTATCGGTAGCTGCGGAGTCAAACAATGCAGCGGCTCCAAAAGCAACTTCCAATCCATCACCAAGCTCGACTCCAGGAGTAGATAGAGCGGTATAAATCTTATAATCTTTATTATCGAGGTTGTTATCTCCACCACCATAAGGCATACCGAAGCTCAAGACATAACCAGAGTAACCAATTTGAACACCAGGTCCAACTTTGTCAATTTTTCTGACGGCATCAACAGCATCGTCCTTTTCCCAAAGTACTGGTACTGCTACGTGATCTGCGCTGTACGTATCAACAGCAGAAGATGCGTAGTTAGGTCCGTCGGCTGTGCCAAGGATACCAACACTCCAGTCACCGGCAACAATGCGAGCATAGTCGAATTTTACATCGCCAACTGGGGTTGTTGGATTTGCAACAAAATCTACTTCATCAAACCAGAACAAGAATCTGGCTTTGATTTCGGCGTAGACATCGCCATCGCCTTTTGCCTGGCCCAGTTCCTCAAAGAGAACGAAATCTAACACAGCTTTGTTGGCATTTTCAAACCCAACGTCTGTGTTATCGAGGTCGAAACCAAAAGATGTTTCAACGCTACCCGTGAAGCCGGCGAACGCCACACTGCCCACGAGTACTAGAACTAAAAGTACTGCAGAAATTTTCTTCATACTTCCTCCATAAAAATTCGGGACAGGTGCAAAGACCCGCTTCATCCCTTTTCTCGTTATACAGTCCGAATTATAACAACGGCCTATATAGCTGTCAAGTTAAATTCATAAACGATTGAATAGTTACATCAAATCGATACAAATCTTAGATAATTGACAAAAATCACCTCTTTTCCCCTATTTTATCAGATATTTCTCTTTTTTCACCTCTTTTTTTCTGTTTTTTGGTCTGTTTTTGGTGTTATTTTTCATCACCTTTGGGGGTGAGTGAATAGATTACTGTTTTACTCAGAATTTGGGCTTTTTTCTCATGAAAAATTGGCTCAATTTTTATAGCTTCGCCCACCAATTCCATTAACACTGAAGAGGCAGAAATGGTTACAGCTTTTTGATTAAGAAAATCGAGTAAATGACGGAATAATCCCAACCCCCGATACTCCTCTTGGACATAGGCAAAGCGGATATGAATTGTCTCAGAAATCAGATGGTAGGTAAGCCAACCTGCCAGCTCATTAGCAGAGTCAATTGCTATTATATATCTGTCTTGATCTGATTCTCTAATTAACTCTTTTAAACGGGAGCCAACATAGTAATTTTGGTGCTCATCTTCAAAGGCAAACTGCTTAGCAAGAGCTCTCATCTCTTCTTTATAGGGGCCAGCTTCAACAACGATAGTAAAATCCTCTGCCAACATACTGCGAATCGGATCTTCAATTTCTTCGGCAAGGCTGCTGTAATAAAATGAATCACTTTCGGTGTTGTACCATTTGAGTACTGCTTCTTTGAGCTCTTTTTCTTTAAAGGTGTGCCACAGCTGCTCAATGGCAGCACTTGTTTTTACCGTATCCTTAAACAAACGAAACACTCCGCTACCTGCTTGGAGCGTTTTGGTTAGCAGTGATTTGTAATGCTCATTCTTTAAAGAAGCGACAAACTGCTCCATCGTCCGATACCCTTGAGCCGAAGTCCACCGAGGTAGCGGTACATAACGCTTAGATTGCTGCTTTTGTGCAGGTGTTAACTGCTCTAAGGCTACCAGTACCCCTGTTTGCAGATCCAACACATAGTTCGTGTTTTGATCTTCCATGGCAAAAGAGATTTCGGCTATCAGCTCATCGCTAAGAGGGGGCAATGCCCGCTGCTGTGTTTGCATACCCTATCGTACAAGCGCTTAGCATTTTTAGGAAGAGGCAGTTGCTAATAATTATCCTCTCCTTGACACAGATGGACAAAACCAACATATTTTCAGATACCTTAGCAAAGGAGAGAAACAAGCATGAGCATTATTGAATTTATTGAAGCACGGGAAATTATCGACTCACGTGGCAACCCCACAGTCGAAGTCGATGTCATTCTCGAAGACGGCTCCATGGGCCGAGCTGCAGTCCCTTCTGGGGCCTCAACAGGAATCCATGAAGCTGTTGAATTGCGTGATGGCGATAAAAAACGGTATTTGGGCAAAGGCGTCTTAAAGGCTGTTGACAATGTGAACACCCTAATAGCTCCCGAATTAGAAGGGATGGACGCTCTAGATCAAGTCGATATCGACCGCACCCTTATCGCATTGGATGGTACCGAGAACAAAAGCAAACTCGGAGCCAACGCTATTCTGGGCGTCTCTATGGCCGTTGCCCGAGCAGCTGCCGACTTTTTGGGCATTCCCCTCTTTAAGTATCTGGGGGCCTACCATGCCTGCCTCTTGCCCGTTCCGATGGCCAACATCATTAACGGCGGAGCCCACTCCGACAACAAAGTCGATTTTCAGGAATTTATGGTTATGCCCATCGGCGCCTCCTCCATTCGCGAAGCAGTGCGCATGACAGCCGAAGTCTTCCACCACCTCAAAGACGTGCTGAAAAAAAGAGGCTACAACACTGCCATCGGTGATGAAGGCGGCTTTGCCCCCGATTTGCAATCCAACGAAGAGGCTTTGGAAGTCATTATGGAAGCCATTAAAAATGCCGGCTATACCGCTGCCCGTGATGGCGATTTCATGATTGCCCTCGATCCGGCAGCCAGCGAACTCTATGATGCAGAGACTAAAACGTACAAACTGCGCTGGAGCACCGGAGAAAGCCTTAGCAGCCAACAGATGGTTGAGCTGTGGACAAGCTGGGCCAAAAAATATCCGATTATTTCCATTGAAGACGGCATGGACGAAGACGACTGGCAAGGGTGGGAAATGCTCACCAAGGCTATCGGGGATACAGTCCAGCTGGTGGGAGACGATTTGTTTGTCACTAACACCAAACGTCTTGAAAGGGGAATCAAAAGCAAAACAGCCAACTCGATTCTTATTAAAGTCAACCAAATTGGAACATTGACCGAAACCTTTGAAGCCATCGAAATGGCCCACAAAGCCGGTTACACGGCTGTCATCTCGCACCGCTCTGGTGAAACCGAAGATAACTTCATTGCCGATTTAGTTGTTGCCCTGCAAACCGGACAAATTAAGACCGGCTCCATGAGCCGCTCTGACCGCCTTGCCAAGTACAACCAACTGATGAGAATTGAAGATTACCTAGGTGACACTGCCACATATGCCGGCAGAAAAGCTTTTAAAGTACTCGACTAAAATAGTAGTAGAGGCTGCCAGTTGGCAGCCTCTTTCTTTTATTGCTCTTCAAAATAAGCCTTAATTTGATAAGAGAGAAACCCCTTTTTTAAAAGATGCCTTTTAAGATCCTCAACAGAACCATCTGTGCGTTTGGCCCTTTGTATAGCCTTGGCAATAGCAGAGCTGAGATTTTCTTCTTCGCTAAAATAGGCATCAACAGCCTCATTGGCCGTAGAGCTATCTACCCCTTTTTGCCTTAAGCGCTGTAATAAAACGGTTCTTCCTTCAGGATTCCTTTTTTGCCGACTAAGAATAAACTGCTGACAAAAACGCCTTTCATCCAACAACTTCTCTTGTTGCAACTGATCAAGGACCTCTTCAATAATTGGCAAAGGAATATTTTTACGCCGTAACTTAAGCTCAAGTTCTTGGCGACTGTGCTCTCTTCTAGCCAAAGCATCCAACGCAGTTTTGCGGCAATTAAGTGTTTGTATCTGGGCAAGTAGATGGATGAATTCGTGCTCACTTAGCTGCTGCTCTACCTGCAGTTTATAATGGGTAAACTGAGAAGCAGAGATGAAAAAAGAGGAGCCGTGGAGAGGGACTGCAAAATAACCATCCCCCTGAGCTCCTCTTTTGATGACGGCAAAAGCCATCGTAACTCTCCTTTAACGCTTGGAGAACTGGAACTTTCTGCGAGCTCCCGGCTGACCGTACTTTTTGCGCTCAACCATGCGCGAGTCGCGAGTCATAAACCCGTTGGCATGCAGAACCGGACGATTGTTCTCATCGTATTCGGCTAATGCTCGGGCAATCCCATGACGGCAAGCTCCGGCTTGACCGGTAGGACCGCCGCCAACAACGTTAATCACCAAATCAAACTTGTTCAAACTATCGGTGACATCCAGCGGCTGTCTGACCATATAAACATACAGGGGGTTGGTAAAATACTCATCAACGGTGCGACCGTTAACCATGATTTTCCCCTCGCCATCGCGCAAGTAGACGCGGGCGACTGCGGTTTTACGACGGCCGGTTCCTTGGCCTAAATTTACATTCACTTTTTCTTTCTTTGTTGCCACGTTCCTACTCCTTCCTTACATCTCAAATGCGATAGGCTGCTGGGCTGCATGCGGATGCTCGGCTCCCGCATAGACCTTCATGTTGGTAAACAGCTTGTAGCCCAACGGCCCTTTGGGCAGCATCCCTTTAACAGCATGCTCCATCGGGAAGGTCGGCTTGCGCACAATCACTTTGGCATAGGTCTCTTTTTTCAAACCGCCAGGATAATTGGAGTGGCGATAATAGACTTTATCCTCATACTTGTTACCCGTTAAAGCCGCTTTGGCAGCGTTGATAATAATGACAAAATCACCGTTATCATGAAGCGGGGCATATTCGGGCTTGTGTTTTCCCCGCAAAATCTTGGCCGCAGCTACTGCCACTCGCCCAAGTTCTTTGCCTTCGGCATCAATTACATACCACTTCTTCTCAACTGAAGCCGGTTTCACAAAAATAGTTTTCATCTACATAACCCTAAGCAAAGAGGGTTCTCCCTCTTTCGTTATTATACTACATTCAGCGGTGTATAATTGCATGTTTGCCATGAACATGTCAATATCTTCCGCCCCTTTGGTCCTTTAGCTAGTAACCAAACAACAGCCCCTTGGGAAAGGAGGAACCGTTCAAAGCCCAGGCATCTGCTTTGAAACTTCTTGGACCCAGCTAAGCACACAAAAAGCAGTGTATCGAACCTTCTTGGCAGTGTCTAGTCGATTGCCACCTTTTCCAGCACAGCATTTTCGGCAAAAAAGGAAATTTTTTGACCATTGGCAAATTGCACTTCGATCATCCCTTTGCCACGAAGGGTTTTTGCAGATTGCACTTCCCCTTCTCCGTATTCGCTATGGTAGACCCGATCTCCTAAAGAAAAACCCTGTTTTTTGGCTCCCTGTTCAAAGCGCTTTACCGGCAGTGGCACCACAGTTGCTCCGCGGCGAATGATATTACCATACCCCATGGGGCGCCTTGGCTCATCTTTGCCCTCAATCTCCACCATCCCCGGCGGAATTTCTAATAAAAACCGGGATGGGCTTTGAAACTTAATATCGCCCCACATAGCCCGCCGGGCACTGCTTGTTAACACTAAATGGCGTTTGGCTCGGGTGATGGCCACATAAAACAGACGCCTCTCTTCTTCAATATCGGCTTCGCTTTCGCTAATGCGCGAAGGAAAAAGCCCCTCTTCCATTCCAGTCACAAATACCCGCTCAAATTCCAACCCCTTGGTATTGTGCATGGTAATCAAAGAGACTCCCGGCTCTGAAGAAGGATCTTTATGACCGATGGTTGTCGGATCAAGACTCAGCGATTCCAAAAATGCGACCATCCCTTCGATTCCCGCAGGATATTCGCCCACAGCGGTAACCAATGTGCCAAGGTTATCGAGCTTGCCGGTAGCATGCATCAGATCCTGCTGCTCATAATAGCTGGCTAAAGACGACTCTCGAATTAAATGCTCCAAAGCGGCCCCGTTATCTTGTTTCAGTAGCTCCTTAGCTGCACTAAAAACGGTGGCAAAAGCTTTGGCAGCTGAGGCAGCTTTGGCCGAGATGAGATTTTCTTCTGTGCTTAAAGACAAAGCTTCAAGCAAATCAATCCCTTTTTGGCCGGCAAAAGCGATAATCTTTTCTACCGACACTGCCCCTAATCCCCGAGCCGGCTTATTCACCATCCGCTTAAAGCTCACCTCATCGAAAGGGTTTATCAACACGTATAAGAGGGCCAAGGCATCTTTAATCTCTTCGCGCTCATAAAAACGCAAAGCTCCAATAACTTTATAAGGAATTCTTTGTTGGGTAAAAAGGGTTTCAAATTCACGCGATTGAGCATTGGTGCGGTAAATAACAGCCGTATCATCAAACGCTTTAGCCTGAAGAATCTCCATGGCAACTCTTCTGGCCTCTGTTTTATCATCGGGAACATACAACAGACGCACTTTTTGCCTTTCGGTGTTCTCTGTCCACAGCTCTTTGGCATGACGGGAGGTATTGTTCCGAATGACTGCGGAAGCCAACGTAAGGATATCTTGGGTCGAGCGGTAATTTTGTTCCAACTTAACGATTTTGGTATGGGGATACGAGTCGGGAAACGTCAAAATATTGGCAATTTCGGCCCCCCGAAAGCGGTAGATACTCTGATCGTCATCTCCCACAACACATATGTAGGTATCAGGGCCGACCAGCAATTGCAACAGCTCAAATTGTGAAGCATTGGAGTCTTGGTACTCGTCAACCAAAATCATTTTAAATTGCCGTTGCAGTTTGAGCCGTACCTCGGCATCAGTTTTTAACAGCTCAATTGATTTGACAATTAAATCGGCAAAATCGACATTGCCCACCTGTTTCAGCTTTTGCTCATACGAAGCAAATTGCTGCTGAAATTGAGCATCATTTCTAAACTCTTCCAACTCTCCGCTTTGGGGGCTCAAGCCCATATCTTTAGCCAATGAAATAGCTTTAGATGCCGGGCGCAACTCCAGCCTTTTGGCCTGCGGGTAACACGAAGCCAACAGCGAAAGACTATCTTCATCATCATAGATATTAAAAGAGCTGTTTAAGCCGATACTTTGTCCATAGCGGCGCAGCAACCAAGCGCCAAATGAGTGGAACGTTCTGATGTGCATTTGGGAAACATCGTGGTTTTGAGCCATCTGCTCAACTCGATCACGCATCTCTTTGGCAGCTCTATTGGTAAACGTGACAGCCAGAATCTGCCAGCTTTGCAACCCCAAGACTTCCAAAGCATAGGCAATTTTAGTGGTAATGACCCGTGTTTTTCCCGATCCCGCTCCGGCAAGGACTAACGTGGGATGGCTGTTTTCTAACACCGCCTCTTTTTGCTCTGTGTTCAATTGATCTAAGTACTTTTGGATAGTGCCCATCAGATGCTCTCCACTGTGATTGGCACCGCTTCCAAATCGATCCCATTGACTCGTCTAATACCGCATCTGATTACCGTTCCCGGCACCAGGTTTCTGCCTAACACCACTGTCAGCCCGTCAACTTCGGGAGCTTGTTGTTCAGTTCTGCCAATTGCCAAATCTTCGCCTTCCACCAATTCTTCTAGCAAAACTTGTTGTTGGGTGCCCACTAATCGTTGTAGCCGCTTCACCGTGATTTCCTGTTGCACCTTTTCCAACTCTTTTTGCCAAGCTGTTGCTTTTTTCACCATCGCTTTGTACTGGCTTTTAGTTTTGTCTTTATAAGCAGGAGTCCCCTCTTCCAGCGAATAGACAAAAGAGCCGACCCAATCAAGATGCGCTTCAGTTAAAAACTCCAGCAGGTGGGCAAACGTTTGCTCTGTTTCTCCGGTAAAGCCCAACATAATGGTTGAGCGGATTGTTGCTTGGGGAAGAGCCTCTCTGATTTTCTTAATTAATGCCAAATAGCTCTCTTTATCCCCTTTTCTGCCCATCGGGCGCAGTACATCAGCATGAGCGTGCTGAAAAGGAAGATCAAAATAGGGGATGACTTTAGCATTGGCCTTAATAAAATCGATCAGTTCCAAAGGAAAAGCATCGGGATGGATATACAAAAGCCTGAGGCGAAAATCTCCTTCGATGGCCACCAAGTGCTCTAGCAACTCCATAAACCGCGATTGTCCAGTGTCGGTGCCGTATGAGGCCAAATCTTGGGCAATAAGGTTAATCTCTTTGGTATTGTTGTTAACCAACGAATGGACCTCTTGGACGATCGTTTGCAAAGGACGGGAGCGCAAAGAGCCTCTAATAAGGGGAATGGCACAATAGCGACAGCGGTGATTACACCCTTCAGAAATTTTCACATAGGCGCTTCCCGGGTAATTAAACAACTGCGACCGAGAAGAGATCTCTTTTTCTATCAACGGGTACTGGGGAGAAAGAGCCACTCGATTACCGCGCAAGACTTCCGTTGCCAAAGCGGTAATTTGACGCAAATCCCTGTTGCCAAAAATACCGTCGGCTTCCACCAGCTCATTTTCTAACTCTTTGGCATACCGCTGCGACAAACACCCGGTAAGTACAACTTTGGCTTGAGGATTCTCCCTTTTTAAGGTAAAGAATGTCTGAATCGACTCTTGGCGAGCCGATTCGATAAACCCACAGGTGTTAATCAGAATCAAATCGGCTTCACTGGCCTCTTCTGTGGCCACAAACCCAGAGCCCACCAACTCATTGAGCATAATCTCTGCATCGACTTGATTCTTGGCACAACCAAGATTTTCTATATAGAGGTGCTTACCCCGTATTTCACTCATCAAAGCCTCCCAAAAGCATCGGCAAGTGTGTTCCACCAATGCCTTGAGTGTCAAGTGTGAACACCTGCTAAAAGAGCTTTGAGGCCTCTTTTTTGTTTGAAGATAAAGAGATGAGGTGTTTTTTTGCTACAAGCTGGCCCTTTAGCATCTTTAATTGGCATCACTGTTTACTTGAATATCTGCCATAGTTGGTATACTATCGCCTAG
Source organism: Sphaerochaetaceae bacterium (assembly GCA_050950025.1). Taxonomy (GTDB): domain Bacteria; phylum Spirochaetota; class Spirochaetia; order Sphaerochaetales; family Sphaerochaetaceae; genus JBMNGW01. The sequence continues at coordinate 15,147 of JBMNGW010000017.1, forward strand.
TAACCGCACTCTTACATCTGATCAATGCAACGAGGTGTTCGATGACCAAATACATCATTAGACGACTGCTGGGGATTATTCCGACGCTGTTTGTCATCATTACGATAAGTTTCTTTATCGTGCGCGTCGCTCCCGGCGGCCCTTTTGACGGAGAAAGGGCCCTGCCTGAAGTTGTCAAACGCAATATAGAGGCTAAATACCATTTAAACGATCCGCTGGTAGTCCAGTACGGTCGTTATATGTTCGATGTGCTACGAGGCGATTTAGGTCCCTCGTATCGCTACAAAGACCATGATGTAAACTTTTACATCTTTCAAAGTCTTCCCAACTCTATGATACTGGGTGTCATTGCCATCAGCTTGTCGGTGGTATTTGGCATCATCAGCGGTATGCTGGCGGCGGTAAAACAAAATACCTGGGTCGATTATTTGAGTATGGCTTTGGCAGTAGTGGGCATATCGGTGCCGCTGTTTGTTATTGGGCCGGTATTGCAATATGTCTTTGCCATGAAATTACAATGGTTTCCCACCAGCGGCTGGTTTGCTTCCGGTGATGGGTGGAAAACCATTATTTTACCCGCTTTGACGCTGGCTTTTGCCGATTTTGCCACCATTGCCCGCCTGACTCGCTCTTCGCTTTTGGAAGTCCTTAGAAGCGATTACATCAGAACGGCCAAAGCCAAAGGGATGAAAAGCACTGCCATAATTTTCAAACACTCGCTTAAAGGGGCCATGCTGCCGATAGTCAGTTACTTAGGGCCTGCTTTTGCCGGCATTATTACCGGAAGTGTGGTTGTTGAGCAGGTCTTCCGTATTCCCGGATTGGGAAAATTCTTTGTTCAATCCTCTTTTAACCGGGACTACACCCTCATTGTGGGAGTTGTCATTGTCTATTCGGTCATTTTAGTCATCATGAATTTCATTGTTGACATCGTCTATTCGCTACTTGATCCGCGCATCACCTATCGGTAGAGGGGTTTGAGATGAAGCTATTGGCAAAAAAAGTGAAAGAACCCCAAGCCCTCAATGATTTTAAACAAGTCATAGTCGGTAACAGCCTTACCAAAGATGCTTGGAGGCGCCTCAAGAAAAACAAAATGGCCGTCATTAGTGTTGTCATTGTTGTTATCTATATGTTGTTGGCCGCTTTGGCCCCCGTTTTACCCATTTACCCCTATGATGAAATTATTCTCGATCACCAGCATTTAAAGCCCTCGTTAACAAAAACAGCGGGCCAGTTGCTCACCGAAAAAAGGATGGCCGACATCTTTACCCAAGCCTGGCGACAGGGGCGCTTACTCCTTCCCGAAGAACAGGACGACATCATCTGGGGCTGGATTGATAAAAATGAGGCCAACAAAGTTTGGCAGTATATGTACAAAATTGGTACTGAGTATGTCGAAAAAGGAGAGTACACCTTTACGGCTGCCGAAACGCGAACCATTGAAGCTTTAGAAAAGAAAATTAGAAGCGAACTGCAGATTACTGTCAACAAGATGTGGTATACCGCACCAGATGGGGGCAAAAAGCAAAATATTGCCGGCATGAGTGCCCAACAGATCGTTGAACTGTATGCCCGCATGATTGGCTCCACAGTGGAAATTGAAGAGGCTCAGTACAAACGAGAAATTGAGCAACAACGCTTAAAAGCCATTCAAGCGCAAAACAGCGAATTGAGCGCCGAAGATTTGGCTATTCTGTTGCAAGCCGAAATGGCCGGCACTTCAGAGCGCAAAATGGATGCCATGATTAAAGAGAACGTCTTGGCTAAAATAAAATCTCATGCCAAAGATGTTGCCTCAGTTGAACTGGGCACAGCAGCCGATCAAATGAGCACCGCCTTTCCCCTGAATAAAGAAATTTCGATTTATGATGAAATTTCGGCTCAAATCAAAGCCACGAAAAAACACGATCGCCGTTACTACTTTGGCACCGACCACCAAGGACGCGATATGCTCAGCCGCATTATTTACGGCGGGCAAGTCTCCATTGCCATCGGCTTTATCGGCACCATCACCAGTGTCTTTATCGGAGTAGTATTGGGGGCTTTGGCCGGGTATTTGGGAGGCAAAGTCGATTACTTCATTATGCGCATTGTCGATATTATGTACGGCTTGCCGTATATGCTGCTGGTCATCATTGCCATGGCTATCTTTGGGCGCAATATCCTCAACCTCTTTTTCGCTTTGGCTATTATCAGTTGGTTGACCGTCAGCCGCATGGTTCGCGGCCAAATTATGTCTTTGAAAAACCAAGAGTTCATTGAAGCGGCCCGCTCTATGGGAGCTCCGACTCATCGGATTATTTTCAGACACTTAGTTCCCAACTCCTTAAGTGTCATTATTGTCTTTTCCACATTAAGAATCCCTTCATTTATTATGACCGAATCGTTTCTCTCCTTTTTGGGATTGGGAGTACAAGCCCCCTATGCCTCGTGGGGATCGTTGGTAGGAGATGCGGTAGGAGGGATGACCCTCTATCCTTGGAAGCTTTTCTTTCCGGCAACAGTGATGACTATCTTCCTTTTTGCCATGAACTTTTTGGGCGATGGGCTGCGCGATGCCTTTGACCCGCAAAGCAAAAACCAGTTATAGGAGCCAGTAATTGTGACCAATTCACAACAATCATATAAGCACTTACTTGAGGTAAAAAACCTTAAGACCTATTTTAAAACCGATGCCGGAATCGTTAAAGCCGTCGATGATATCTCCTTTACCCTCGATAAAGGGGAGACATTGGGAATTGTAGGCGAATCAGGAAGCGGTAAATCGGTGACCAATCTTTCGATTATGCGCCTGATTCAATCGCCTCCGGGCAGAATTGTCGGCGGCGAAATCCTCTTTGAAGGCGTTGATGTATTAAAGCTGCCTGAAAGTGAGCTGCGCCACATCAGAGGCAACGAAGTGTCGATGATTTTCCAAGACCCGATGACCAGCCTTAACCCCTTTTTGAAAATCTCAACCCAAATGGTGGAAACAATTCTTTTACACCAAGATCTCAGTCGCAAAGAGGCCTTAGCCAAATCAATCGATATGCTCAAACTCGTTGGCATTCCCAATGCCGAAAAGCGGGTGCATAACTATCCCCACCAATTCTCCGGGGGGATGCGCCAAAGGGTGATGATTGCCATGGCTTTAAGCTGTGAAGCCAAAATCCTCATTGCCGATGAGCCGACTACCGCTTTGGATGTCACCATCCAAGCTCAGATTCTGGAACTGATTAAAGACCTGACCCAAAAAATGAACACGGCCGTCATTCTCATCACTCACGATTTGGGAGTTGTGGCAGGTATGTGTGATGCGGTTTGCGTTATGTATGCAGGCAAAATTGTGGAAAAGGCTAAAACACACACCCTGTATGCCAATCCGGCCCACCCGTACACCGATGGCTTGATTCAGTCGGTCCCCCGCCTCGATAAAGCCCATAAGGGTAAACTCTATAGCATTGAAGGCCAACCGCCTAATGTCATTGATTTGCCCCCCTGCTGTCCCTTCCACCCCCGCTGTCCCAAAGTGATGGATATTTGCAAAGTGCAATACCCTCCCACAACCGATTTGGGCGATGAGCATGAAGTCTCCTGTTGGCTCTATGTGGCAGGACACTCAAGGAGGCAAGGATGAAAGAGCGAGCCTTATTGGAGGTTTATAACCTCAAGCAATATTTCCCCATTGAATCGGGCTTTATTTTCAAACGGCAAATCGGAGCCGTCAGAGCTGTTGATGATATCTCTTTTACCGTCAGAAAAGGGGAGACATTGGGTATTGTAGGCGAATCGGGCTGTGGTAAATCAACGGCCATCCGCTCCATTGCCCAACTGTACAAACCAACTGCCGGAGAAGTCTATTTTGATGGGATTGATTTAATCAACGCCCCAACACATCGATTGCTCGATGCCAGAAAAAACATCCAGATGATTTTCCAAGACCCCTATGCTTCACTGAACCCCCGCATGACAGTGCGCACCATCATCTCCGAACCGCTGGAAATTTATCGCAAGCGGGGGATGCTCGATCCGGGGTGGGATCGCCACAGCATTGAAAACCATGTGGAAGAGTTAATGGAGCGAGTTGGGTTAAACCGTGCTTTTAAAAACCGCTACCCCCATGAATTTAGCGGCGGGCAGCGCCAAAGAATCGGTATTGCCCGAGCTTTGGCCCTTAATCCCAAAATTATTTTAGCCGATGAGCCGGTAAGTGCTTTGGACGTCTCCATTCAGTCGCAAATACTTAATCTGCTTCAC